>JAGCDD010000289.1 GCA_017651345.1 Bacteroidales bacterium
GTTGGTGAAAGATTTTGAAGTGATGGTTTTGTCTGTAATGTCCATTGTCATGTACATTTGGTCATTATATTCAATTTTAAAACCATCCATATCTGCTGAAACTGATTTCCATTTACCTATGAGGCCTGAAGGAGAGTTGTCATCATCATCGTCGCTACAAGATGTGAAAGTGGTTGTGCACAACATTGCCATAAAAAGGCACATTAATACTAATAAATTTTTTTTCTTCATGTTAGTGATTCTTTTATCTGTTAATACTAAGTTAATTTTAATTAAACATCTCTATAACTCTATATTGTGCTCTTTAATTTTATTCTATTTGTTAAAAAATGTTAATCCTTAGTTTTTGTAGCTCTTTTAAACTAACTTTTCTTACAAAAAAACGGTCTATTTTTTGATGAATAATTATTTTGAATAAATGTCTAATTAATTGAAAAGGAGGATAGTGTTATGCAAGTTGCGAAAATAAAAACTGCAGTTTGTGTTGCTGTGCTTACATTTGTTTTTGCTATGAATGTCTTTGGCGCAGATAGAGAATTATGTCAATCAGATAAATCAATTTCTCCGTTGCATGTGATGGATAATTATTTTGGCATTCCTAAAGAAAATATCCAATATCAACATAGTTTTGTAAGTAACAACGGAGATAGTGTTTTGTACGAAGTGGTTTTTGCTTTCTCTAATAACACAAAACAACCTGGTACTAATTTTTTTAATGAAGTATATATCATACCTGCCTATTTGAGTAGCAAAAAGGGCGAAGAGGCTTATCAGATAACTAATATTGTGATGATCAAAGAGTTATCTGGAATGCAAACGGTGGGTTTTATAGCCAATGGAGTTAGAAAAGATTCACGAGGTTTTATATCAAGTGATAAGGCTTTGGTTGTGCCTGACGATCAAAAATTTGCTATCAATTTGATGAGAACTTTGGCTAACGACCCTAAGGCTCCGTTTGGCTTGAAATGTATAAATTCTAAACGTTTTTTTGATGACTCTAATATGCAATTCTTGACGCGCAGTGATATTCAGAGTAAAAAAGTTCATTTTTTAAGTGAACAATTTAACCCGTAAAATTACTCCTTTATTTCAAACTCTCTAACGTAAAACAACTGACCTTTGTAAAATAGTTGGTAACAGTATTTCCCGGGTTTCCAGGTGCCTGGTGTTGAGCTTCCCCATCCGCCTAAGTCGAAGAATGTGGTTTCTGAACTGAGTGGCATGGTGGTAGAGAATGTGTACTTGGCATCAACATCTGATATGGAGTATGAGCCGTTGGGAAGTACGAATTTTATATCTATCGGGTATTCGCCTTCTTGGTGTACTATTAGCGATACTCCTATATGTATGTATTGTGTTTCTGCCGATTTGATTTCGCCGTTTACCTCGCTTAATGGGTTAGAGTCAAAGTCGGTGTTGATAATATTGGCGCAGTAAACCTCAAACGGCATTTTTATATCATTGAATTGTTTGTTTGCGGCAAACTCGTCGTAACGTTCGCGGCTCTCTTTTAGCACATCGTTGATAATGTCAATATAGTGTTTAAAGTGCTGAGTAACGCTCTGAGCATCGAATGCGAACATTTCGGTAGAGATGCGGAGGATGTTGCGGTTGGGCTGAATTGATGCTTTTACAACGGTTTTATCTTGGTTGATATAGTTGACGGTCTTTAACATCACGTCATAGTCGCGGGCTGAGATGTCGAGGTCGGCGAACCTAATTTCCACGTATGTCGGGTTTTCACCGTTTACAATCAGAGCATATTGAGCATCGTCGGTGGTCATTGTTAGTGCTTGATCGCCAATAAATTCGGTAACCATGCCTTGTTTTTTAGCAAATTCTGCCACCTTTTGACGGATGGTCTGGGCGTTTTCAAATTTCTGAGCTAATGATAGTGATGTGTGAATCAGCATCACCGCAAGTAGGATAATTATTTTTTTCATAGTCTGATAGTATTAAATACGTTCGTAAACTGCAAAGAAAAATGGATATTCGTTTTTTTCATCAGCGGGAATTTCGTCCGAAACCGACATTATGCGCCATTTGTCTTCAACATCGATTTCTGGGAAAAAAACATCAGCATTGTCGAAAGTGTGGCGTATGCGGGTGAGGTAGATGCGGTGAGCACGGTCAAAAAACTCCTTATAGATTGATTCTCCGCCTATTATGAATATTTTTTCGTGTTTTTTAGCTAAATCCAAAACTTCTTCGGCTGATGTGCAGGTGTAGCAGCCGGGAAATCTCTGCTCTGTTTTGCTCATCACTATATTGGTGCGGTTGGGCAATGCGCCTTTGGGTAGGGATTCAAATGTTTTGCGTCCCATTACAACTACATGACCTGTAGTTAGTTCCTTGAAATTTTTTAAATCTTTGCTCAAACGGCAAAGTAATGTGTTGTTTTTGCCGATTGCGTTGTTTTCGTCGGCGGCTACTATTATGTTGATTTCCATTTTATTTAATTCAAAATTCACAATTCAAAATTCACAATTCAAAATTTTCACACCGAAATCTCTCCTTTGATTGTCGGGTGGCATTGGTAGTTTTCGAGGGTGAAATCTTCGTATTTGAAACTGAAAATATCCTTAACTTCGGGATTGATTTTCATTGTTGGGAGAGGGTAGGGGGTGCGGCTGAGTTGCAATTTAACTTGCTCTATATGATTGAGATAGATGTGCGCGTCGCCAATAGTATGGACAAAATCGCCGGGCTTTAATCCGCAAACCTGTGCCACCATCATTGTCAACAGAGCGTAAGATGCTATGTTAAAGGGAATTCCTAGGAATGTGTCGCCGCTGCGTTGATAAAGCTGGCACGATAGACGACCATCCACAACATAAAACTGAAACATTGTGTGGCAGGGTGGAAGAGCCATATTGTCTACGTCGGCGGGATTCCATGCTGAAACAATGTGTCGTCGCGAATCGGGATTATTTTTAATGCCGTTGATGAGGTTGGCAATTTGGTCAATTTCTCTTCCGTCGGGTGTGCGCCAATGACGCCATTGATAGCCGTAAACAGGACCGAGGTCGCCGTTAGCATCTGCCCATTCGTTCCAAATTCTTACTCCGTGGTCTTGAAGATATTTTACGTTTGTATCGCCATTTAAGAACCAAAGAAGTTCGTAAATGATTGATTTTAAATGCACTTTTTTGGTGGTTACCAATGGGAAACCTTCTTCGAGATTGAATCGCATTTGGTAACCGAAGTAGCTGATTGTGCCTGTGCCTGTGCGGTCGTGCTTTTGGGTACCTTTATCGAGAATGGTTTTTAATAAGTCTAAGTACTGTTTCATAGTGTCTGTTTTTCTGTGTGCAAAAATAAAAAAAGTTACTTAATTTTGCCGCAAAATAATTACAACCTCTCGAATGGAGATTTTTTATGGTATAGATGAATTTGCAAAACATTGCAAATGTGCAACTTGTGTGGCTGTCGGCACTTTCGATGGTTTACACTTGGGGCATCGTCTTATTGTTGAAAAACTTGTAGACACAGCCAAAATTCACAATTTAAAAAGCGTTATCCTCACTTTCGACCCGCATCCCCGCAAGGTTTTGTTTCCTGAACGTGGTCTTAACCTTATTCTTTCACCTGAAGAAAAAGTTGAGGTGCTGTCTACTACTGGCATTGATTATCTGATAGTTCACCAGTTTGATAAAAATTTTGCATCTATAAAATCTGATGCTTTTATGCGTGATGTTTTGGTTGGTCAACTTGGTATGAAGTATCTTGTGTCAGGGTTCAATAATCATTTTGGCTGCGACCGTATGGGCGATAACGTCACGCTCAATAGTTATGGCAAGAGTTTTGGTTTTGATATTTCGCGATTAGATGCGGCACAGTTGAATGGTATTTCGGCAAGTAGTACTCTTGTGCGTAATGCTTTGATTGATGGTGATGTACAAAAGGCCGCAGAGATTCTCGGTTATTCGTTTTATATTTCGGGTAAGGTGGTTCATGGTAAAAAAATTGGCACAAAAATCGGTTTCCCAACTGCCAATGTTTTGCGCGATTGCAACGACAAGATTATTCCCAAAGATGGTGTTTATGCTGCTGGTATTCAAGTTCGCGGTAATTTGTATTCATCGGTGGTAAATATCGGCGAAAATCCTACTGTATCAGATCTAGGCGTTACTACCATAGAGGCGTATATTATAGATTTTGAAGGAGATATTTATGGCGAAGATGTCCGCGTGTTTTTTTACCGCCGAATACGCGACCAACGTAAGTTTAATAGCCTTAATGAATTAACTGAGGCTATTAAACGAGATATAGTTGAGTTAGAAAAATAAAAAAACCGGCATTCTTTGTAAAACGCCGGTTTTTTATAAAATCTTAATTTGCTTATCGTTTCATTGCGACAGTGCCGAGAGGCATTTTTAATTGCATATTGTTCTTGTCGCTCAAAGTTGCCTCGTAAGCGAAAGAGTCTTCAGTACCAGTGCCTTTGAATTTGCCTGTTGCAAAATCGTAGGTGTAACCGTTGATATTAACAGTTACGGGAGTCGGGTCAGTGTTTTTGGTAACTGCCGGTTTAAAGTAGGTAACTATTGCAGCTGATGCACTTTCTACTTTGAGAGTTACAGCGTTGCCATTGTTGTCTGTTCCGTTCCAAGTAGATTTTGCGAACTCATCTAAGGTCAAGAATTTAGATTGTTCTGGTTGAGGATCGTCATTTTTGCTTTTGTGGCACGAAGCCAATCCTACGCATAAAACTGCGGCTATAAACATAGCCATTAGATAATTGATTTTTTTCATAATTGTGATGTTATTAATTGTATTTGTAAATGTATAAATTATTTCTTTAATGCAATATTAGTAATTTGTTTGTATATATCAAAACGGAATTGCAGAATGTTTAGTATTTTCCACTGCTTGTGGAATGTATTTAATTATATCTTGGGCAGTTACGCCGCAATTGCCTATCTCTTTTGCCGCTATGTCGCCCGCAGCTCCGTGAATGTAAACTCCGTAAAGTGCTGCTTTTTCGGGTGTTAGCCGTTGTGCCAAAAGTGCCGTTATGATACCTGTAAGAACGTCGCCACTGCCTGCTGTTGCCATTGCGGGGTTGCCTGTGGTGTTGAAACTAATTGTTCCGTCCGGAAGCCCGACAACAGAGTATGCTCCTTTTAATACTATAATTATTGAATAATGTTTCGTATTCTCGCGTATTTTTTCAATTCTTTCTAAATTATTTTTGCTTTCGCCAAAAACTCGGTCAAATTCTTTGATGTGCGGTGTGAGAATTGAATTTTTGGGTAATTGACTGAGTATGTTTTTGTTGAGACCTAAAATATTGAGCGCGTCGGCATCAATTATTACGGGTTTGTTAAGTTCGCGTGCTTTTTGAAGGGTTTTGATAGCAGCTTCTTGTGTGTCGGGTTCTGTGCCTATGCCCGGACCAATGCCAATGGCTGAAAATCGTTCTAAATCGGGCATGTTTTGAACCCGAAAATCTCCATAATCAATGTTCACCATTGTTTCGGGAGTGGCAATTTGCATTATGTCAACGCATTTTTGCGGTACGTGAACCGTCAACAAACCTGTCCCTGTGCGGTGGCAAGCCTTGCAAGCAAGTATTGCCGCACCCGCTTTGCCGTACGAACCTGCAATTATGAGCGAATGTCCAAATGTGCCTTTGTGTGCAAACTTTGGGCGAGGCGGAAGTGTGTACCGAGCATAGTCGGCATCGTACATACTAAACGGCGTATATGTTTGATTTATAAATTCTTTGTCGAGATTTATATCCACAATGCTCAACTCGCCTGTGTATCGGTAGTTTTCGGGCAAAAGCATTGATACAAAGGGCATTTGAATGGCAATTGTGTGTTTGGCTCGTACTATGGCGCAGTCGTCGTCGGGTATGGCGTAATCCGGCAACCCGGACGGTGTGTCTACTGAAATTACAAGTGCTTGTGATTCATTGATTTTCTTGATTATGTATTCTGCCATACCCTCTATTTTGCGGTTGATGCCCGAACCAAAAAGTGCGTCGATAATGGCGCATGAGGGTGGGAGAGTGGGTATGTCTTGTGGCGACTCTATTTCGTGAATAATATCGCTTGATAAACGTTGCAGTTTGGCTCGGTTAACTTCAAAATCTTGTGAGTAACGTTTTGATTTTAAAATATATGCATTAACTTCGTATCCCGAATGGAAAAGCAGACGGGTTATCACAAGTCCGTCGCCGCCGTTGTTGCCCGGTCCACAAAAAATATTAATGCTCTGTTTGTAATCTATCAGTGAGCGGATTTTTGAGGTAAGGGCATTGCCTGCGCGTTCCATCAGTTCTTCTGACGTAATGTGCTGAGCTTTAATGGTTGCCTCGTCGGCATTGTGAGTTTGTTGCGCCGATAGTATTTTCATTTTTGACGGTATAAGTATATTGATCCTGAGCGTTTTATGGAGTTTCCGTCTTTGCCGTAGACTATTATGTCGTAAAAATATGTGCCGGGAGGACAGTCGCGGCTGCCTTTGTTGTCGAGAGTGCCGTCCCAACCAAAAACCGAGGCTTCTACTTCGTTCCATTTGTAAACGGTTTGTCCGTACACATTGTAGATTTTGCCCTTGATTGAGCGGATGTTAGCTGGCATTTTGGTTAATCCGCCGCTTTTTAGAAACGATTCTTCGGGGTCGAAAAATGTGAAAATGTCGTTTTGTCCATCGCCGTTTGGTGTAAAGATGTTTACCTCCTTGATTTCCAAGGGGCGCGGTACTATTACTATACGTTGAGTGTCTCGATCGGTGCAGCCCGACGATGATGTAGACTGCATTATCACAGTGTAAACGCTTTTTTCGTAATAAGCGTGAGGTGCGGGGTTGGCATCTACATCGGGAGTTTTGTCGCCAAAAATCCAATGGCTTTGAACTGCCCAAGTGGTGAGGTCATTGAACTCAACTTCGTCGCCGATAAAGGTTGTGCTGTCGCCACCGCCCGAAAACGATGGTTTTTCTACTGTGATGTAAATTGTGGTGTCGTGAAAGCAACCAAAGTTGTCGGATATCAGGTAGTTGTACCGAGTTACATCGTAGTCTTGCGGAGTAACGCTGCATTTGCCCTCTGATGTGGCAGAAACCCCTGTGCCTGTCCATACGGCGCGGCGTGTGTCGTAGGTTTGAGAAATCGACATCTTGTTGTTTTCTAATAATGTCGAGTTAAATTTGATAGCAAATTCATCTGCGTAACCTTCATAGTCGGTTGATTTTGATTCTACCGAAATGTTCCAATCTCCGTTGAGCGGACATCCGGCAAACAATGCAAAATCTTCATCAGCCTTGTATGCACCTTCGCGTAGCAAAGTGTCAGAAACTGTGGTGTTTAGCGTAGTGGCTGATGTTTGGTTGAATGTATAATTATATAGTGTGCCAAAATCTTTTTTGCCCGTTAGTCCGAGCTTGTATTCGCTTGTGGAATAGTCTTTTAAAATTACGCTATTACCGTTTGGACACGAAAGAGTGATTTTAACTTCACCCGCTTTTTGATGGTTGAGCTTTACGCTAACCGATTCTATCTCTGTGCCGTCGGCAACTGTTTGACCGTCAAACTGTTTTACTCTAATTGTTGCCTCCCATTTTTTTGCATAAATAGATTGAGGAAGAAGTTCGGTATGGGTGTAATTGTTGTTGTATTCTGATTTAGTGTTATTTATGGGCATATCAAGTGTAACTGATTCGCCAAGGCAGATGCCTTGCTGCTTTTCGTCAATGTCGGTTTTAAATCCTTTGAAATCAGGACTTTTCCCAACTTTTACAATTACCTTTGCGTAAGCAGTTAGTCCGTTGTATTGTGCTTTTACCATTGGCATAAATATTCCGTCGGAGGCAAATGCGTGATTAAATATGCCAGTGTTGTTGTTAACTATGTTTCCATCGTCAAAATCCATCGAGAAAGTTGCCTCGGTGGTTTCTGAGCCGTCAACAAAAGCCTTTGCGGTAAATTGAGCTGCCTTGTTTTTGCAAATTTCAGTATCGGTAAGACCTTCGCCCACAATAAGTTCAGTGGTAAAGGTTTGTCCCTTTGCGGCAATCGCTGCCAAAATCGATATTATAATAATAAGGTGTTTCACTGTGTTTTGAGGTTAGTATCAAATGCAAAAGTATGCACTTTATTATTATTATGCAAAATTAATTTTGGGCTAGCCCTATTTTGTTGGTTAAAAACTACAATTTTTACCCTAAATTGCAGTTTTAAAACTGCAATTTTCTGTTAAAATTGTTGGTTGTAAACTGCAATTTAGTTATATTTGCAGCGTAAAAAATTTATAAAATCATGCCGCTATGTTAGATTCAGAAGATGTAAAACCACTGTTAAACGACTTTAACAGAAATCTTTACGCTACCAAAACCGTTTTTAAACGTTATCTCTACAATAAAATCAATTGGAATGCCCGCCTTATAGGTATCAAGGGAGCAAGAGGTGTTGGTAAAACCACTTTGATGCTACAATATATAAAGGAGAATTTCAAAAAACGCGAATCTGCTTTTTACGCCTCGTTAGACAATATGTGGTTTAATAAGTACGATTTGGCAGATCTTATCGAATATCTTTACAACCACGGTGTTACAAATGTTTTTATTGACGAGGTTCACAAACTGAAAGATTGGCAACGTTATCTTAAAAACTTTTACGACAACTATCCCGATTTGAAGATTGTCTACACAGGTTCGGCTATGTTGGCAATAGACCACTCTAAGGCTGATTTGTCGCGGCGGCAAACACTTTATAATATGAACGGTCTTTCGTTTAGGGAGTATTTAGAGTTTAACGGCATTTTAAATGGTACACCTGTAACACTTGAAGATTTGTTGCAAAACCATATTGCTATTGCCGAACAGTATACTTCGTCCACAAATATACTGAGTCATTTTGCAGCATATCTACAAAAGGGTTATTATCCTTTTTTTAAAGAGGCAGGTCCCGATTATTACTCTCATCTTGCAGATATAGCACGAGTGGTGATTGATACCGATGTTCCTGCGGTGGAGGACGTGGAGTTTGCTACGCTTAGCAAGTTGAAACGTCTGCTGATGGTGGTGGCGGGAGCTTTGCCATTTGTGCCTAATATCTCTAAATTGTCGGAGCAGTTGCAAACATCGCGCGACTATACAATCAAGATGCTCAACATTCTCGACCGCGCCGGATTGCTTATCTGCCTGAATTCTCCTGCTAAAACTTACAAGCACCTTGCAAGTCCGCAAAAAATCTACCTCGATAATTCAAACATAATGTACGCGTTGAGTACCAATGTAGTTACTGGCACAGCCCGTGAAACTTTTTTTGCCAATCAGTTGAAAGTTAATCACTCGCTGATGATACCTCAGGCAGGCGATTTTTTTGTGGACGAAAAATATACTTTTGAAGTTGGAGGCAACAAAAAGAGTTACCGTCAGATAGCCGATATGTCCGATAGTTTCCTCGCCGTTGACGATATGGCTGTGGGATGGTCTAACAGAATTCCGCTATGGCTTTTTGGGTGGATGTATTGAGTTATTTAACTTTTTTCTTCCTCCTCTCCTTTGCTATCTTCTTCATCAAACTCTCTGAAAACCTTATCTACGCCTGATTTGCTGAGTTCTTTTTCGAGGTTGCGGATCATTTGTCCAAATTGGATGAAGGATACCATGCCGGCAATGGAGGCACATACAATGCACACTATCATATCAAACGATTCTAAAAGCACTTCGTGGGCTACAATAATGCCTGTCCATTTGATGCCCTGACGTATTGCGTTGACTATGAGGATTCTTGCTCCCGAACGCATCATTAGCATCGAAATCAATTTACGGATGGCAAATCCTGCGGCTGATTCAGCAATGGAGGTTTTGGCGGGAAGTCCGTATTTGCCAAGAAACCACATCAAAAACTTGATGTTTCGGCCAGTGCTCTGGTGATTGTTCCAAAAATCGTCGCAACCGTACACATATAGTATTTTTTGTTCGGCGGCAAATGCAAGCAACTGAAACTGTGCCACATCTATTATTATCAAAAACAACGATGCCCATATTGCCGAAGGTATCGTGGTGAGAAAGGTAATAAAAGCCGTAATTAAAGCCGATGATAATATAACCATGCGGCATTGCTTGGTTATCAATGATTTGTCTATGGCTGAGGTTTCTACAACAGCAGTCCGCCGCTGAGTTCGCAAAAATTTCTGTTTCTCTATTCGCACAGGTTTCAAGCGGAACATCTGCTCTTTCAAGTTGTTGTACCGCTGAATAGTCCACAATAATGTTTTTTTAAATTTTGCCATAACATTTGCATTGTTGCAAAAATGGTGCTAAAAAAAATTGTTATATTTGCACGTTATTTGTAACTACAAATTTCTGACCTAATAGCTGAAAATGAACGAGAAGATACTTGACGCCCTGATGAGGCTGTTCGCACTTATCACCGACCGTGACGACGGACGGCATACGCAGGACGCACGCAAAATTGTGTGCGCGTATCTGCAACGCCATCTTTCGTCTGATTTGGTAGAAAAGTTTCTCGTAAAATTCGACAAGTATCTCGACGAACAAGGTCTGAAAGACACCCGCAAGGAGAGCGAACGTAAACAAGTGTCGCTCAATAGTGTAAGGGTTTTGAAAATTTGCCGACAAATCAATGAAGAACTGCATCAAAGAGAGAAGTTTATAGTGCTTGTCGAGTTGGTGGAATACGTTTATACCGACGGTATTATCAACGACATTGAGGTAGATTTTGTGCGCACTGTGAGCGATTCGTTTAATATCTCGCGCACTGATTTTCAGAATATTCTCGCACTTGTTAAAAACAATATTTTGGAGGCGGGCGACCTTCACAATCTGCTCTTTATCGACGGCGGAAGCGAAACAGGAGGCGGAATCCATCATATTTGTTCGCAAGAGATGGACGGACGCATTCGCCTGCTTTATATCCATTCGGTTGATTTATTTGTATTTATCTATTCGGGACAGAAGACTCTCACCCTCAACGGTCGTGCTATCGAGCCTAACCGCGCCACTGTGTTTGGCAACGGCGGTATTATTTCTGGTTCAAACATCGGAGTGATATACCACAGCGATGTGGCAGCTATTTTTCAGCAGTCGAAAACCAATACACGGGTGTCGTTTGCTGCCACCGACCTTTCGTTTCATTATCAAGATAGCGACAACGGTTTGCAGCCGTTTAGTTTTTCGCTCGAATCAGGTGCGATGGTGGGCATTATGGGCGGAAGCGGAACAGGCAAAAGCACTCTGTTTAATGTACTTACAGGTAAATATCAACCCGAAACCGGCACTATTTATATCAATGGAGTGCCACTCGACCCTGCCGAAGAGAGCCACGCTGGTGTGATTGGTCTTGTGCCGCAAGACGATATGCTTATTGAGGAACTCACTGTATATCAAAACCTTTATTATAATACATGCCTCTGTCTGGGCAATCTTGGCGACGATGAGATAAAAAAACACGTTGACCGTTTGCTCAACGACCTCGACCTTTACGAAATCAAAGACCTCCGCGTGGGCACATCGCTTAATACAGTTATCAGCGGCGGCCAGCGTAAGCGATTGAATATAGCTCTCGAACTTGTGCGCGAACCTTCGGTTCTTTTTGTCGACGAGCCAACTTCGGGATTGAGTAGCACCGACTCTGAAATGGTAATGCAATTGCTTAAACAACAGACTGTTAAAGGTAAAATAGTAATAGTGAATATTCACCAACCATCGTCGGATATATTCAAACTCTTTGATACTCTTTGGGTTATGGATAGGGGAGGATACGTTATTTACAACGGCAACCCCATTGAAGCCATATCGTATTTTAGGCGTATGAGCGGAATGGCTGATGCCGGCGAAAGCGAGTGCCCTGAGTGTGGTAATGTTGATAGTGAGCAGATTCTCAGTATTATAGAAAGCAAGGTGGTGAACCAATTTGGCAAGTATACTCAAAAACGCAAAGTGACACCCGAAGAGTGGCACAATTATTACGACCGTTATCTTGCTTTCGACGCCGAACCTGTGTTGCCTATGCCAGTTTTGGATCTTCCCGAAGAAAAATTCAAAATTCCATCGCGGCTGCGTCAGTTTGCTGTGTTTATAAAGCGAGATGTTTTGGCAAAACTCACTAATACTCAGTATCTTTTAATCACGTTTTTTGAGGCTCCGATTCTTGCATTTATTCTCGGATTTTTTACCAAATATATCAACGACGATGGGCAATATGTGTTTGCCGACAACAAAAACCTGCCTGTATTCCTCTTTATGGTAATAGTGGTGGCGTTGTTTACGGGACTAACCTCGTCGGCAGAGGAGATTATCAAAGACCGGCGTATACTCGAACGCGAAAAGTTTCTCAATCTCAGTAGGTTTAGTTATATTGCAAGCAAGGTTGTGATAGTGTTTGCAATTTCGGCAGCGCAGACACTCTCGTTTGTGGTGGTGGCAAATATGATTCTCGAAATTCAAGGGATGACTATATCTTATTGGATAGTAATGTTTAGCGTGGCTTGTGCCGCCAATGTGCTTGGATTGATAATTTCGTCGGCGTTAGATTCGGTGATAGCAATTTATGTGCTTATACCGTTTGTGCTTGTACCTCAGATACTTTTGGGCGGTGCAATGATAGATTTCGACGATATTCACGAAAGTGTGAGCGACAAAATCAACGTGCCTATAATTGGCGACCTGATGATTTCACGTTGGGGATACGAAGCTCTTGCTGTTGAGCAGTTTGCCAACAACCGCTACGAACGCGAGTTTCTCCAATTGGATATGGGCAAAAGCCATTGCATTTACCTTTCGGCATTTTTGATTCCAGAGTTAGAAAATATTACAAACCAATGTGTTAGCTCTTGCGGCGATCCTAACAAGCGTTACGATTTTGAAAACCTTCTTTTGATTCTTAAAAACGAGGTTAGTTATCTCAACTATCGTGACAAGAATTTCAACTATCCGCATATCGACAAGTTAGAGCCTTACTCATTTACCACTATGGACGGTCTCAACTTGCTCAAATACCTTGGTGAAAGACGATTATTCCTCAACACCGTCGCCGATTCTCTCAACATTCTTCGCGAACAAAAAATTTCGCAAATAGAAGACAGCCTCGGTACGCAGGGATTTTTGAAATTTAAGCAAGATTATTACAACGACCGTCTTGCCGAAGTGGTACTCAATAAGATGGCATTGAAAAAGATCTATTTTTCGCCAAAACATAGGCTTATTCAGAAAAAAGATCCCATTTTTATGTATCCTGTTTCTGATATTGGCAGGGCTCATTTTTTTGCTCCCGTAAAGATAATCCTCAACCATAAGTTCCCCACATATTGGTTTAATATTGCGGTGATGTGGATAGTGTCGGCGGTGCTGTTTGTGCTGCTCCTGTTCGACTTGCCGCGCAAAATGATGTCTATTTTTAATACTAACCCCAAAAAGACCATTCTCGGTTTTTATCAAAAACGTTTGTCGAAATGAAAAAACTTCTACTCTCCTTAGCTTTTGCTGTAATCTGCGCCGCTGGTTTTGCGCAAAAATTTGTTAGCGTTACCGACCCAAATGTGCTTATCGAAGGTCGCTATGTAGCCAACAGCGGCAGTGCAAGTTTCAGTTACCCCGGAACAGCTTTTTCTATTTGGTTTACAGGTAGTTCGTGTCGTGTGCAGTTGAAACCCTCGGCTGGATATTTTGTTAAGAGCGTTGACGGAGGCACTTATCAAAAATTCGACACTTACAATGGTTCGTCAGAGCCGTTTACCGAAATAACCCTTGCTGAAAACCTTCCCGCAGGTAATCACTCGGTAAGGATAATGCTCATTTCCGAAGGCATTTTTTGTAGTCCCGAAATCAAGGGTTTTGTTGTCGACAACAATGCCAAGGTGTTGAAACCTGTGCGCAAGAAACTTAAAATTGAGTTTATCGGCAATTCTATCACCTGCGGCTACGGCGTGGAGGCCAACAATCCCGAAGAACATTTTGCCGACAGCACAAGCAATTTTGCCAAATCGTTTGCCGGCATTACCGCCAAAACTCTCGACGCTGAAACAATGGTGGTAGCACGCTCAGGTATAGGAGTTTACCGCAACTACAACGATAATCCCGCTGGCTCGGAATGGCCTATGCCCCGTGTTTACGAATATGCTTTGATTAACGACACCGTTACTAAATGGGCTTTCACTGATTCTAAACCTGATGTAGTGGTAGTTTGCTTGGGTACAAATGATTTAAGCACTCCGGGATACGATAAGGAAAAATTTACAGTGGCATACGTTGCCTTTATTAAATCTATTCGCAAACATTATCCAACAGCTAAAATAGTAATGTGCAATAGTCCTATGCTGCATTACGAGGATGGTCAGTTGCTTAGCGACGCCATCACCAACACAATGACAACTCTTTTCCGCCAAAACGATTCGCGGCTTTATCGTTTTGATTTTCAAGAGCAAGACGACTCTCTTGGCTATGGTGCTGATTATCATCCTTCTGCTAAACGTCAAAGCGACAATGCAAGGTATCTTTCATATTTTATTCAAACAAGTGTGCTTGGAAAAAAGAAGTAAAATAATAGGTATTAATAAAAATATACTATACCTTTGCACCTTGATTCAAAAACATAAAGTATGAAAAATTTTCAATTTGTTGATAAAATAGCAGGGTGGGCGGTGTTTGCCGTGGCTACGCTGTGCTATATACTTACTATTGAGCCAACTGCAAGTTTTTGGGATTGCGGCGAATTTATAGTTACCGCATTCCGCCAAGAAGTGGGACACCCGCCGGGAGCACCTCTCTTTATGATTCTCGGACGTTTCTTCTCGCTTTTTGCTTTTGGTGATGTTACCAAAGTGCCAGTTATGATTAACTGTATGAGCGCGTTGGCATCGGGATTCACCGTTTTGTTCCTCTATTGGAGCATTACCCATATCGCTAAACGAATAATTTGCGGATACAGCAATCAAGTGCCTATGGCTAAGGCCGTTTTAATAATGGGTTGCGGCATTGTAGGTGCTTTGAGTTTTGCATTTACCGACACATTCTGGTTTTCGGCAGTGGAAGGCGAGGTTTACGCTATGTCGAGCTTGTTTACCGCTGTGGTTTTCTGGTGCATACTTAAATGGGAAGAATGCGCCGACGAACCTTACGCCAACCGATGGCTTGTGCTTATCGCTTATCTGATGGGTCTGTCGATTGGTGTGCATTTGCTTAACTTGTTGGCAGTTCCGGCAATTGTGTTTGTATACTATTTCAAAAAATACAAAACCGACGTTAAAGGCGTTATTAAAGCCTTTGTGATTTCTACACTGATACTTGGAGGCATACTTTATATAATAATACCCGGAGTAGTTTGGGTAGCGTCGATGTTTGAACTGATGTTTACCAACGGCTTTGGTGCTCCATACAACACTGGCACAATTATTTACGCTATTCTTGGCTTGGGTGCGCTTGTGTTTGGTCTTTATTACACCTACAAAAAGGCAAAACCAGTTCTCAATACCATAATTCTCTGTGTAACAGTTATTATTATTGGTTACTCGTCGTTTGCAATGATATGCATACGAAGCGCAGCCGACCCGCCTATGGACGAAAACAACCCAAATAATGTGTTCTCGCTTCAATCGTATCTCAATCGTGAACAGTATGGCGACCGTCCGCTCGTTTCGGGTGAGTATTTCAATTCGCCTTTGATAAGTTACGAAAACGGAAGTCCCACATATATTCAGCGCAACGACCGTTACGAAGTGGTAGATTACAAATCCATTAGACATTACGACCCCGAAAGCACTACTGTTTTCCCGCGTATGTATAGTCCTGATCCGACGCATATTAGAGGTTATAAATATTGGGCTGATATCGAAAACACCGACATTAAGCCAACTTTTGCCCAAAACCTTAAATTCTTCTTTAATTATCAGATTGGATACATGTATCTTAGATACTTTATGTGGAATTTTGTAGGACGGCAAAACGATATTCATGGCAACGATCGTAATGTGATGAACGGCAACTGGATTTCGGGTATAAGTTTTATCGACAATGCCCGCCTTGGCAATCAAGACCTCTTGCCCGACTATATCAAAGAAAACAAAGGTAACAATAAGTATTTCTTTATTCCGCTGATTCTGGCTATCTTAGGAATGATATTTATGCTTCGCGAAAATAAAGAAGGCAAAAACTATTTTTGGGTGGTGATGCTCTTCTTTATCTTTACTGGTGTGGCAATTATCGTTTACCTCAACCAAACTCCCTATCAGCCTCGCGAAAGGGATTACTCTTTTGCCGGATCGTTTTATGCATTTGCAATTTATATCGGCTTAGGTGTAGCGTTCCTTTATAAGGCACTTGAAAACAAGTTGAAAGATAATACCTTAGTTGCATGTGCGGTTTCTGTTATCTGCCTTGTTTCGCCGGTGCTTTTGGCATGTCAAAACTGGGACGACCACGACCGTTCGTACCGATACACTGCACGTGATTTTGCCAAAAACTATCTTGATTCGTGCGAGCCAAACGCCATTCTCTTTACCAACGGCGACAACGATACATTCCCGCTTTGGTATGTTCAGGAGGTGGAAGGCTACCGTACCGACGTGCGTGTGGTAAACCTTGCTTATATCAATACCGACTGGTATGCCGACCAAATGAAACGTCGTGCCTACGAGTCTGCTCCGCTGCCCATTAGCCTTACTCACGATCAATATGTGGCTGGCACGCGCGACCTTGTGTATTACAGCAAGCAGGATGCTCTTTTGGTAAACGAAAAATTTGAGGCTAATGCCGAATTTAAACCTATCTACGAGCAGTTGTACAATAGTTTGGTTAATATACTTTCTAATTCTGACTTTAAAACCAAACATCAAGCCGACTACGAGGCTATTGTTAACCGTCAAGTGGGACAGTTTTCTAAATTTGCTGCATTGGTTAACACATTGAATACCAATCCTCAACAATACGGTATTAATAGCGATGCAATAAAACAGTTGAAAACCTCTACCGATGCGCTTTTGCGTCAGGTTTGCGATGCTCATGCACCTTTGAAGAGTGTAATTTCGTTTATTGCCGACGATAGCGATTATTCTAAACTAACATCTCAAGGTGGCGAAAAAACTGATTTTGCTCCTACATTTAAGTTTTTGCTTCCTGTTGATAAAAAGAAAGTTATCGAAAACGGAACTGTACCCGTTGAAGATTCTGCATTAATAGTGGACGCTGTAAAATGGACTCACCCCGGCAACTATATCCGCAAAGGTCAGTTGATGGTGCTGGATATTCTGGCTCAAAACAATTGGGAACGTCCTGTATATTTTGCAATTACAGTTGGAAGTGAATCGTATCAAAACCTTGATGCTTATTTCCGTCTTGATGGTTTCACTTACCGCATAGTTCCGATTAAAACCACAAGCGACAACGGCGACAAGGGCTCTATCAATTCTGATATCCTTTACAAGAATGTGATGGAGAAATTTCAATGGGGCGGCATCAACGACCCGCGAGTTTATCTCGACGAAAACAACCTGCGTATGTTGATGAACGTTAAGAACAATTTCCTCCGCCTTGCATCAAAACTTATCAACCAAGGCAAAACCGATAAGGCTCGTCAAGTATTGGCAAAATGCTATGAGGTGATGCCGTTTGAGTGCGTTGCGCCATCGTTTTATGATATTTTCCTTGCCGACCTTTATTACCGTATGGGCGACAATGATAAGGCTCGCGAAATAATTGACGTTGTGGTTAATCAAACGTGTCAAGAACTTGTATATTTCAACTCGCTCAGCGAAGAGCAAGTGGCAACAGTGCAGGAAGACCGTTACCGTGCTGCCGCTTTTTCGCACGAGATTGTGCGCATTATGAGCGAAAATCACGACACAGAAAATGCCCGTGCATACGCTAAGAAGTTTGCCGACATTATTGCCACATACCCCGAAATTGTTAAGTTTGAGAGTATGGATATGAACTCGCCAGCGTTTAGTCAATGGTATCAGACTTTGCCGCAAAACCGTCAGCAGTTGATTGCCATCTATCTCTTTTTGTGCGATCCTAATCAGTTGTAAGTATGGATATCATAGTACATCCGCCAAATTTTTTAAGGCAGTTTTTTAAGAATTTCTTGTGGAAGATTAATCCCGAGGAGGGTCGCAAGGTGATTTATATCACTATCGACGACGGACCTATTCCCGAATTAACTCCCGGAACTCTTGAAATGCTTGCCGAATTTGGCGCAAAAGCCACGTTTTTTTGCGTTGGCGAAAATGTACAACGCTATCCTGATATATATCAGCAGATTATCAAAGACGGACACAGCGTGGGAAACCATACTTTCAACCATCTCAAAGGTAGCCGAACCAAAATTAAGGAGTATGTGCAGAATATGCATTTGGCAGATGAGTATATCAAATCTCACCTTTTCCGTCCACCGCACGGCATACTGCGCAAACCTCAGGCTCGCATTATCAACAAGGAGAAAAAAGTGGTGCTTTGGGATGTGCTTTCCGAAGATTACAACCGCCGTCTATCGCCCGAACAATGCTGGAAAAATGTTGAACGCAACACCACTTCGGGGTCGATTATAGTTTTTCACGACAATATCAAGGCGGAACCACGGCAGCGTTTTGCCCTTAGGCAGACATTAGAGCATTTTGGCGCTCTCGGTTATGAATTTGCCCCAATTCCCGACGGTGTAAACAATTTTTGGAAAAATTCCGAAAAATTAACGTAATTTGAGTACACTATAAATAAAAATATGTAATTTTACGGTGAATAAAATTAATTTATTATGCCTGAGTCGGTTGAAATTAAACTTCTAATCAATTTATTTGATATCATCATGATATTCTTGATAGCATTTGGTGCTTATAGAGGATATTGTCAAGGTGCTATTGTTCAAAGTATATCTCTGTTTACACTGCTTGTTGGCCTTACTATCTGCGTCAACATTGCCAAATTTATACACAATGCTCTTGACGCAAACAAGCCTTCGCACGATTTGGTGGCAATGATGATAGTGGCGGTATTGTTTGTGGGTGCTATCTATGTTACAATGAAAATAAGTGCTGTGGTTTATCGGCATATTATGGAATTGACCAAAGGCCTAACCAACCGTGTGTTAGGAGCTATTTTTGGAGGAATGAAATATTTCTTTATCACAGCAGTTTATTTAGTAACCTTGTTTACTATCGAAGAACATTCTCCATTCCTCCCCGACAATGCTAAAAAAAGTCGTTTCTCGGCTGCAAGTATATGGCTTATCACTTCTATTTTTCCGTATCTCGATTTTAAGAAAAATGTAGACGAGAGCACATATCAATACATGGATTACCCCAACGACACTAACAACAATAGATAAATATGATTGAAATAGGATATACCAACAAGATGCAGGTTTTGCGTCAGAGCGACAACGGCATCTATCTCAACGGCGAAGACCTCGGCGAAATACTTATGCCCAAACGCTACGTTACACCAGATATGAAGGTGGGCAGCGAGGTGGAGGCTTTTGTTTACACCGATTCAGAAGATCGCCTTGTGGCTATTACCGATGTGCCGGTTGCCCATGTGGGACAGTTCGCTTGGCTCGAATGTGTGCAGACCTCTAAGGTGGGCGCGTTCCTCGACTGGGGTTTGGAAAAAGATCTCCTCTTGCCGTTTAGCGAGCAGAAAGACAAGCCGAGCGTTGGTCGCAGATACTTCGTTTACATTTATTTAGACCAAAATACCAACCGTATTGTATGTTCGCAGAAACTCAATAAGTTTCTCTCTCCCCGCAACCCCGAATACTACCACGGCGAACGTGTGGAAATTTTTATTCACCAACGTACTGAACTCGGCTACAAGGTGATTGTAGATAATGCCCATTGGGGAATGATTTACAATTCGGAGATGTTCCGCCCCGTACATTCTGGCGAATACACCTACGGCTATGTAAACAAAATTCGCGAGGATGATATGCGTATCGACGTTATGCTCGAAAAATCAAGTGCAAAACTTGTGGATTCTACCGAAGAGATTATTTTCCAAAAGCTTAAAGACAACGGCGGCTACCTTCCATATTCCGACAAGTCCTCACCCGACGACATTCAGCGTGTGTTCGGTATTAGCAAAAAGGTATTTAAAAAGGCAATAGGTGGATTGTATAAGCAGCATTTGATAATGATTGAAGATGGAGGCGTGAGGGTTGTGAAATAAAAAAATTACACCGTAGCCAATTCCCGTTTAGACAGTTTACGCTTTGGTTTGGGAGCAACCTCTTTAATGGGTTCAAATAGAGCTTGAACATCAACATCCAATACAAGGCTGATTTTTGTAAGGGTGTCGATGTCAAAATTTTCTTTGGATAAACTTAATCATAATCCCAATTGTTAATGGTTAAACTTCCGTCGTTTTCTATAACTATATCTTTGTTTTTGATAGCCTTGTTTAGTTTAACGGCAATCAAACGCATTTGTTGTGCTTTCGCATTAAGTGCCTCATCAGAGTATTTTCCTCATTATTAACTACTAATGAGTAAATATGAGCCTTCGGACCTGTATAATCCATCAATTCAACAATATCGAAATCCATGTCGCAGTATGGTTTTACTCTACAAATATACTGAATGGATTTGTAAAATGCAAAAAAAACGGCAGAGAACTTTTCCTGCCGTTTTTTAATTAACATTGTCTCTTTTTTTTAATACACAGCAATACGGAATGTCTGTCTACCATTTTTGTAGATTAACACACCATTGTAGATACCTGATTTTAAGTTTAATTCGTTGTATTCGGCTGCATGGTCGATGCGTTTTACAAGAGCACCGTGAGAGTTGTAAATGAGTATTTTAGCATTTTTCAAGTCGATGCTGCCGTCAATAGAAATAACAATCTTTTCGCCTTGACGAGCGGGATTGGGATAAACAGATACAGCTGGATTATTTCCCGATATTTCGGTAACGGCGGTTTTGGTGTTATCCTTTATATAATCAACTGTTACTTCCACAGGCTCAGAAGAACCTTTAGTAAACTTAGCGATATTGCCATTTACCGATATTTCCTTACCATTAATATAAATATGTGGTGTATAACCATCGCGGCGGCTAACAAAAACTGTTACTTCATCACCAAACTTTGCCATGGTTGGTGTAATGCTTAGGTACTCAGATTTGGTGAAAATGGGAGCTTCTTTATCATCATCCTTATATTCGGTTAGAATCGAAACATCGTTAGAAGGCATTACAAACGAGGCTGTATAGCCGTTGAGGGCTAATTTATTCCCATTATAAGTGGCAGAAACAAGTTCTTTACCCACCACTTGCCTAAATGTTACTGCAATGGTTTCACCCTGCGCGTATTGAGTTTTGTCAGTGCTTGAATATTGGTCGGTGGACACATTGTAATACTGTGAAGAATTAATTTCGGTGTATTCAGCATAGATATACACATCTTCGGTAGGCATATAGAATGATGCCTGATAGTCGCTAGTAAGCCATTCTCCGTTGTAATACACATTAACAGAATATCCATCACGCTGATTAATATATACAGTTACAACATCACCTTCGGCAACAGAATATTTATCTACGGAGCAATATTCGTTGGTAGTAATAGTGTAGTAAGTTGTATTTGATGGGTCTTTGTAAGTGTACTCGGCTTGTATGGTTACATTTGAAAGATAATCAGACATAGATAATTGTGCTGTGTAACCATTAAGGCTTATCTCATTACCGTTTACCAAAAGCCGATTCAATGTATACTTCTCGGATGTGCGGTCGGAAATGGTGATGTTTACTATGTCGTTGAAGGTTGCGGTGGATTTATCGGCTGTACAATACTCATCAGTTGATATTGTGTAAGTATTGGATGGAGGTTCTGTATAGGAATACTCAGCTTGTATGGTTACATCTGTAAGATAATCAGACATAGAAAATTGTGCTGTATAACCATTAGAACTTATCTCATTACCGTTTACTAAAAGCTGGGTGAGTGTGTAATTTTCGGCTGTGCGGTCAATAATGGTGATATTTACTACATCGTTGATGGTGGCGGTGGATTTATCAACAGAAACATATTGGTCGTAAGTGGTAACTGAGTATGATATTGGAGTATACTCGGTTGCAATATCCACATTTTCGGCGGGCATGGTAAATGTGGCTTGGTAATCTGATATATATAGTTGATTACCATTATACGTTGCCGAAGATAGATTACACCCTGATCGTTGTGCAAATGATACTATTATAACATCGCCGTAGTTTGCCGAGAATTGATTTGTAGACGAATAGTCATCTGTGGTAATTGAATAACTATTGGTAGAATACACCGCCTTGATTTCAACATCTTGCAAATAATCTTTCATATCAAACGAATTACCTGAAAACTCTACGTTGTTTACCAAAACTTTACCAAGTTTAAGTCCTTCGGAAGAGCGGTCGGCAACGGTGAATGAAATTTTGTCGTTGATGGTGGCGGTTGATTTGTTAGCGGTAATGTTTCCATCGGTGGTGATGGTATAATTAATAGGTGTGTAGGTGGTTGCTATAATTACATTTTCGGCAGGCATTGTAAAGGTGGCGGTGTTATCTGTAATGGCTAAGGCATTGCCGTTGTAGGTTGCAGAGGTTACATAACCCACACGAGGAGTAAACGTAATAGTTACTTCATCATTTTCGTCTACAATGGCGTTTTTAACAAAAGATGCATCGTCCGTTGTAATATGAAGGCCAGTCTTATAATAAACAGTACTAATCCTGTAATCCCATAATATTTCGATACCTAAACCTTGAATTGTAAACGAACCTGTATATCCATCAACAGGAATACTAAGTCCAACACCTCTTCTGTCTTTAATAACAATATGGTCAAATTTATAACCTTCTGATGTCCTGTCTGTAACACTATAATGAATAACATCTATCATAGTAACCCTCGTTTTGTCTACAGTTATATAGTTATCTTGACACTGAATATCACGATAACGGTCGTATAATGTTGAAATTTCTACATCCTTAGTTGGTCTAGGAATTGTTACTTTATAGTTGCTAAATTCCAAAGGTTCTCCATCACATTTAACTGAGATTAACTCATAATCGGGTTTTCTATCAAAGGTTAGCCTCAAATAATCGCCATCATCTTTTTTTAAAATTTCCACTGACGATAGGTCTTCAACAGTCAACAAAATCCAATTGTCGGGTATAAAGTCACTATTTCTCTCCTCAGGTAAGGCGGGAGGACGAATAAAAATCCCCTTTGCGGCTACATGTTCTAACCAATAACTAGTAGTAGGATGAGTATAATTCCGATCCCATTTGGTGAAATTTACATTAACATACTGCAATTGCCTACATTCAGTAAACATATAGGCATAACAATCATACAGCGGATAATCAGCAGGAGAAACTGACAGCATTGGTGTTATAGTCAAACTTGTACAATTCATAAACATTCTGTAATAGCAGCACTTTGCCAAATTTGTAGCCGGAAGTTCTGGGGCATTAATAAGGCTTGAACAGCCACTAAACATTTCCCAATAACAATAATCTGCTAGTATTGTAGCGGGAAGCTTAGGTGCTGTAATCAAACTGGTACAATTCGTAAACATTCCGTAATAGCAGTACTCGGCCAAATTTGTTGCAGGAAGTTCTGGTGCATTTCTGAGGTTTGAACAGCCGCGAAACATTTCTTTATAGCAATACTCTGCCAATATAGTAGCCGGTAATTCGGGGGCTGATTCCAAAGATTTGCATCCACTAAACATACCAGAGTAGCATTTTTTTGTCAAAGATGTGGCTAGAAGTTCGGGCGCAGAGGTTAATTTGCAACCAGAAAACATATAACTGTAGCATCCATCAGCTAAAGTTGTAATCGGAAGTTCGGGCGCAGAGGTTAAACCGCATCCTGCAAACATATAACTGTAGCATTCATCAGCCAAAGTTGTGGCCGGAAGATCGGGCGCTGTTGTTATAGAACTGCAACAATAAAACATATTAGAATAGCATTTATAAGTCATAGTTGTAGCAGGTAATGCAGGAGTCGCCTTTAAAGCCGTGCAACCAGAAAACATACCTGAATAGCATTCGTTAGCCAATGTAGTAGCCGGAAGTTCAGGAGCAGTTTCTAATTCAGTACAATCTGCAAACATACCGGCATAGCATTTGTCTGCCAAAATTGTAGTCTGCGGAAGGCTTGGGGATGATTTTATCAAACAACTTGCAAACATATTTTTGTAACATCCCTCTGCTAATACAGTAGCGGGCAACTCTTTAGGAGCCTTACTAAGTTTTTTATCGCGAGATCTTGGATGACCGAACATTTCCGCATAACAATACGCAGTTAATGTAGTTGCAGGCAAGACCATTTCGGAAGCATCCTCCAAATCGTGACAATCTAAGAATAGGTTGGAAAAACAGTAATCACTTGGTATTGTTGTTGTCTCTCCTATGCCATCAATTAGTGTCATAATATTACCCGAACATTTAAACCCACCTTTTATTATGAAATAGCATTGCTTTTCGCTATTGCTAAATCCATTAGGATTTATTCCTTTGAAATACATTTTTGTTCCATAACCAACTTTAATAACTTTAGATGTTAATGGATACCACGTTTGTTTATTCCAAGAGTATTGAATATCAGGTGTTGCTTTGCCTCCTATCGATATTTCAGCATTTTCTTCAGATTCCCAATCATGAGCGCGAGTAAATGTAATGCATAAATAATCCGGCTCAGTCTGTGCCACAGCCGTACTCACAATTGTGAAAATGACTATTATAAATAATATATATCGTTTCATTGTATTAGATTTTTAGTTAAACATTAAAGGATATTTTTGTATGCAGATAATAAGGTGTTCAATTTATCTTCTAAACCGTCAGGGCATTTGGCTATACCATTAGCATTAAAAAATGAATCAAGAGATTCATCCTCATTTTTATACAAATTAAATGAAGCCAGAACCTTTGTTTCACCTAAATCAAGCGCGTTTTCTGTACCATCAGAAATCAAAGTAATACCATACCCTTTATCAGTTGTTTCGATGGTTTGAAAAGTGAGAGGTATTTTTTCCTTTGCAAACATTTTTCGAAAACCTTGTATTACTTTTACCTCATGATTTTTATAAATTACAATAGCATTATCGTCTTTGAAAGAAACAACCGCCATCGTTTCATCAATTTGAATGGCTGTAATATCTTTGGGATACTTGCTTTTTAATTCATTAACAAGATATTTGATAAAAGTTTTTCGTTTATAACTGCCGTAATTACTCTTGATTGCATCACATACATTTTCCATATCAGGAAACATAGTCATCTTGTCGCACCCGCAATTGGCTAATTGTTTTAAAAACTCAGGTTTGTGTTTGCCCGGAATTGTGATTGAATATATTTCAACAACAGTTTCTTCAAAACTAAGTTCGTTATAATCAGATTTTTTCCCATTAATGCCAAATAAGAAATAAGCCCCTTTTTGATTGAGAATCCTCGAATTAATCATTTTGGGGCGAACACAAACTATATGGTTAAAATCTTCTTTGTATTTGCTCATCTCTGACTCACTATGCATATAGTAAAAATCAGGTTTTTCGTCTTTAATAATATGCATCATTTTTTTCATCCACAGCCACCATTCTTTTTCAGTAAGATTGGTACTTCCATCTTTTTCATTAGTAAGAAAATTAGATTCCATACGTGCAACATTAGATAGCAGTGTAACCGTGTCGCTATTCCAATTTTTAATTTTATCATTTTTAACCTTGAAAATATACACCATGCCGTCATTTTCGGGGCTTGTTTCTTCTTGTCCCTTATAATTAAAGCAAGCCATAAACAAACCCGTAAAAGCCGATGATGTAATATCCAAAAGTCTGACAGGTAAACCATAATGGTCGGCATAAACCATTATCTCAAAAGTACTTGTTCCTTTCGGAAACATATCAGGAAACTTGGCTACATAATCATTTAAGAGTTCGTGTTCGTTTTTTAGCCATCCTTCAACACGAAACAATTGTGGCAACAATGCAGTTGATCCATAGTCTTTTGTTTCACCTCTAAAAAAGAGTGTTGTGTCATTAGAGTCATTTCCCTTACTGCGTATTAAAGAAATAAATTCTTCTAATGTGTTGGCAGTGCCAATGTTTGTGATTTGCTTTCCGAAAATCTCTTTTTGTTCATTGTTTTTTCCCATTTTGATATCTCCTATAATTATTTACCCAAGAAGATAGCCATCGGAAACCTATGCCACACAAAAAAGGCGTAAACCTTTCTATTCGCACTCACGGAAAGCCTAGGAAAAAATCCGCCCAACACCAATAGAATAAGGTTACGCCTAAGGCGTAACTAAAATGGCATTGGTACAGAATCCTCCCATAACGGGTATTCCGTGGTGCTTAAATCTAACTTCTAAGAAATCAGTTTCCTAGGCTTATTTCTCGAGTGCGATTAAAGTTTATATAATATCTTCTGCGGATGTAGCACAAATTGCGCACCCCGTATACAAATATACGAAATTTGAGTGTTTTTGCCGTTAAGATAAGGTAATTTAACAATTAATTAAAATAGGAGTGGAGCAGACGCTCCTTCCCAAACATCATCCCCCAAAAAATATTTGCCAAATACAATATAATTCTCTACCTTTGCCATCATAAACCAAAAAACAATAGCATTATGACAACATTAGAACTAAACTCTGAACTTTTCTATACCATGGGACAGTTGGCATCTGATGAGGGACTTATGAAAAAGTTGCTTGCCTACGCCAAAAAGTTAGTTGCCAAAAAACAAGATGAAACGCTGATGACAAAGGATGAGTTTTTTGCAAAATTAGACCGTGCAGAACGACAGATTGCCCGAGGAGAAGGAATGGAAATGCTTCCAAACGAAGATTTAACAGCATTTTTAAATCGCAACGGCTATGGCAAATAATTATTTGCTAAATTTTTTCCATTTTTTCATCCGTTTTTCATTTTTATCCGTATATTTGCACTGATAAAACAAACAAAACAAACAATCAAATTAATACAATTATGGCTTATATTATTGTAAAAGACGAATGCCAGGCTTGCGGTACTTGCAAGGACGAGTGCCCCCAAGAGGCTATCATGGAAGGCGATGTTTACTCTATCGACCCCGAAAAATGTGTTGAATGCGGCGCTTGTGCAGACGTTTGCCCCTGCGGTGCAATCAAACCCGAATAAAATTGATTATTCTTATTAAAACAGCAAAGCCCGATGTCGTTGACACCGGGCTTTGTTGTTTTTTGCCGTTGGCGGGTGGCGCTTAGAAACTGCCGCTTCCACCGCCGAAACTTCTTCCGCTTGAGCCGCCGTGGCTTCCTCCTCCTGAGGATTTTTGTGGCGGGTCGTAGGTCTTTGTGGTGTGGGTGCTTACAAATGTGTCGCGCTTAACTGTCAGGCGGAACGAGCCTTCTTTAACGTAGTTGGCTGCCGAGGTTGCCTTGCGGATATTTTTGTATTTGCCTTTTTCTACACAAAGCAGTATAAATCCCAATATCAGTGAAAATATCGAGCATTTCCACCACGGAAAGGTGATTTCGTATTCGTAGTCTGATTCGTACGAGTCGATAAAGGTGTTGATGGCTGTGTAATAATTCTGTGCTGTGAGATCTGGAGCCATTTTTTCGATATACGATGTATAGTTGTATGCTGCCACGTTGTATTTGTCGTGGGGTTTACCAACGTCGAGCATCGAGAATTTGCGGTTTTCCATATCAATCACGAGGATTGCTCCGTCGTAGCCCTCTTTTGCTTGAACGCCTTTGCCAAAATCGTTGTACTCATAAAAATCCATCGCAAAGTTTTCGGTGGCAATGTTGCCGTTGCTTGCCACTTTGTTGTTGTGGTTGATGGTAACCACTACCATATCAACATTGTACTTGTTGATGAACTGATGGATACGCTTTTGAAGTTTGGCTATTTCGTTTTCGTTGAGCAGGCCTGCAGCGTCGTATACCTTTACTGCGGTGTCAACGTAGGGAGTTTCGAGAGCCAACTGAAGTTGCTCTTGTGTGAGTTTGCCTTGAAGAAACGATTTAAATACCAGCGGGTTTTGCTCTGTGCGAGTGCCTATGGTGTATTGAGCCCAATTGTCGGGGGGAAGGTCAACGGCTGCAGATTTTTGTGTGTTATTTGACAAACCTTCTAAGGAAGCGTTTTCTGACACAGCCTCGATATACTCTTGAAAAAATTGTTTTGTTGAGTACGAGTCGCCGAGAGTTTCTAATGCGGCCTCAAAACTACTTTCGATATTTTCTTCTATGTCTTTGAATGTTTCAGAGGATGTTATCAAATATGAGTTATCTATGTTGTCAACAAAGAGGATTATGCAGTTTGGGCTGTATGGACTGTCGCGGTAAAAGTCGGGCAAAAAGCCTTTGTATACTTGGCAGTCGGTTTCAACTATCAGCACATCGCCACCTGTTTTGTCTGATAGGTTTTGCAATTGTTGGTTAGTGTTGCTTTCTGTTTGAATATTGCCGTCTTTGTTAATAAAAACGTATTTTTGATCTTGGGTTACCTGCGGTATTTGCGTTTTGTCGGTGATCTGCGCACTTGCCGCGATGGTTATCAGCAACGCCGTTATTAATATGCTAAGTTTTTTCATTATTCTATTGGTTTATAGGTTTTACATAAAGAATAACCACGACAGTCCGCAGAGGATTGCCATTGCAATTAATGTTCTTACAAAGAAGAATCTCCACGCTTTGCCTTTGTCGATAGGAATGTCGCCGACGATTTTGCCGGTCTGACCGTTCATAGCGAATGTGTACATTTTGTCTTTGATGCGGGTGTTGAGCATCCACACGGGCAGCATTGCATAGCGGATTGATGTAAATACGGTCTGCTTGTTTTCTTGTGCGCCGATGAGTGCGCCGTTGATGGTGGAATAGAAACTCGACATCAGCGAGTTGCCCATACGTAGTTGTGCGCGTTCTTTGTCTTCCTCAGGACCAACGTCGTATTTCTCTGCCAAAAATCCTGATAAAAACGAGTAGTTAAACGGCTGAAATTCGTTAAAGTCAAACGGTTCGATAGAGTCCATTGTGTCGTCGTCGAACTTTTTGCTACCGTCGGCGGGCACTTTTTCAAAACTGATGTCGCCGGCGCGTTCCACGTGGTAGATGTCGGTTTTTGTGTAACGGTAGTCGCCGCTGCGCCAAGTGGTTACATCGTGACGTTCGCCCGAAAGCATTCCTCGTGAATTGCCGTCGTAAAGCCAAAATGGAATGTAAACGCCTGTGATTTTGTCGATATTCTCTTTTTTGCCAAACTCATCGGGAGCAAGGTGCTTGCCTTTGCGATAATTGTTGTAGGCGTTGATGGCGTCTTGCTTGGTGGTTTTGAAGGGGATGATGAGTTCGGGGCGGAACTTGCCTTCCAAACGGCTCTTCATTATGCCCGCGCTGCCGCAGTATACGCAGAAAGTTGCTGCTGTGTTTTCGTCGGTAACCATCTCCGCACCGCAGTTTTGGCAGTGAAAGAGGTTGAGTTCGGGCTGCTGTTCGATGTCCTGACCTTGGGTTTTGGTATCCTCAGCGGAATCTTGCGTTACTTTAAAAATTTCTTCTTGGGTAAATGCCGACCCGCAAAACTCGCATTTAAAGTTTTGAGTCTCTGCAGTAAATTGCAGGTTGGATCCGCAGGTTGGACATTTTAGTACGGTTGTATCCATGTATAAAGGTTTTAAAATGTTTTGCGTAAAGATACGGAAAATTATTTATTGCCGTATGTTTTTTACACAAAAATAATTCCAACAATTTATAACTCTATCTCTCCAATTTTGTTGGCCTTTAATCCGTCGTTCCAAAGGTCGTTGGCAAATCTAACGGGATAATCGCCGTCAGAATCCGACACCTTTATATATACAGTGTATTTGCCTGCGGGGAGTTTTTCGGTAGATACTGTTAATGCAATAGAAGTGGGGTCGTTAGTGCCGCTTGGTGCATTGGTAAATGCTTGTTTTGTAGGTATTTCTATTGCATCGCCGCTCTCGGTTTGGAATATTACCGACAAAACTTTCTTGCGGTGGAATGGCATATTGGCAAATCCATCGTTGCGATATTGTAGGCGGATTTCGGCAGAATTTCCCTTGGGTTCTATCTCCGAATTGGTGAGCACGTAGCGGTAACCCATGTGTTTAAATAGGTAGAGAAATGCTGTTTCGCCTTTGAAGTCGGTTTCGCTTAATGCTTCAAATACCTCTGCCTTATAGCCTATGTTTAAGAACGATAGGTGTATGGTAAACATTTCTTTAACAGAACCTTCGAGGTCGGATTGCCACAGCGGAATCTCGCTTTTGTCGCTGCTTCGGGTTATTTCGCCGCCGTATGGTGTGTTTGCAGTAAAGTACGACATAAAACGGATTTCACCCTCGCGGTCTTTTTTGCGGAATGTGCCAAGATCGGAATCGGAACCGAGATAGCCATCGTTGAAAAATCCAAAGATATGGTTTTTGCCTGTGAGGTCGGGTGTGGCGGTTTTGTAATCGGTTTTGCCTGTGAGATTAAGGTAAGAGTACATAAACCTCGGCTGACGCACAAGTAGCGGAAGGTCAACGCCTTCTTGTTGCATTGCATCGGCAAAGCGTTCCATTATTTCGGCAATGTATCCACATTCGCGACCGTCTTTGTCGCCTGCAAATATGGTGGAATGCATTTCGCCGTAAGGACCTACCATTCCGCATCTTATGGCGGTGATATATTGTTGGTAAGGCTTTACAACGCTTACTATTTGTGAAACGTGGTCTAACAAAAGGTTGAAATCTTTGGGTTCAACATCGGCATAAACCTCCTCGCCTTTGCTGTTGGTGGTTTTTTTGCCGTCGTAGTCGGGGTCGTAGGCAAATTGCACAAAAGCCGTTTTGCCTGTGCCTTTAAACGATGCGAGTATTTCGGCAATGTCGCTCAATGCCTTGTTGGTGAGTTTTTCTTCCTTGCCGCCGTTGCGCGACGAAAATGCACTGATGTCGATTTTGAGCAGCAGAATGTCAAAATTGTCGTCTTTGTTGTAAGTGCCGCCGAAACGTCCAGCCTGTTTGGTAATCTTTTTAATCACCGATTCCTTGTTGGTAACGCCGTCGGGGGTAACGGTAACGAGTTTCGACGAGAAGAAACCCATATCGGGATTGTAGATTATTTGGTTTGCATCGGTGTAACTGAGATTTTGGGTAAACTCGCCGGTAGGTGTTGGGTCGGTTGTGGGGTTTGTTGCCGGATCGGGAGTGGGGTCGTCGTTGTTTTCTTTGCTGCACGATGAGGCAATAATAGCAGCAGCAAGTGCTATTAGCAAAAAGTGTTTTTTCATATCTTTATAATGTGTTTGATTTTAATGATTATATTCTAAGCTGTTTTACTCTTTCTTTTTGAGTACAAAGTTGGCAGTTTTTTCTGCTTTGCCCATATACCAATCGCCGTCGCTGCCTGTGTATTTTACATCAAATACCAACGAATCTGGCTTGTATTCCTCGTTTGGGTCGGTACAATAGATGGTAATGGGGCTGCCCAAGATAGTGTTAAACTCCATATTGTAGTTGCCCTCAGCATCGGTTTGGGTTGATTGATAGTAGTCTTTAACCGAAATTTTAATTTTTTCGAGGTTCTCTCCGTTTTGGTTTTTAACATTGCCGTTAAACTTGTAGTCGGCATTAGGACAGCCGTAAAGTTCTTCTGAAGCGCAGGCAGCAATGCCCATAATACCCAGCAATACCGTAAGGATTTTTATCCAACGTTTAATGATAATTTGTTTTAGTCTTTGCATAATGTTTTGGTTTTAAAATTGGTTTAATTGTTTTACATCGCAAATATAATAATAAAAATAATATTACTGCCTTTACCAAAAAATATTTTTTAAAAACGCGGACATAAAAAAGGCGGATTTTGCAACCCGCCCTTACTTAAAAATCCATGTTAACAATCAAAGGTCTATAATCTATTCTGTTTCGTCTTTTTTGTGTCCGCCCATCTTTTTCAGCACTGTGGCAATTTTTTTATCATCTCTTTTGTGCCGGTTTGTTTTGCAAGTTTCGACGAGCCTTCCAACTTGCTCACCAACACGCTAAGCATATCATTTCTAAGGCTATGAAGCGATATCTTGCTTTGTGAAAGCATTTCTTTTGCCATGGTGCGTTCGTTTTTGAATAAAAAATATGTTTATTATATTATTAATTTTTTGTTTTTTCCGCGACAAATATAATACTCTTTTTTCTACAAATAAATATTTTCTGAAAAAATATTAATAAATACTTTACTTTTTTTATGCCATTATTGAAGCAGTGCCAACTATCGTTCTCCTCTATGTTTACCCTTGTAGCATTTGATATAATAATTGCTCGTGTTTGATGCCGAAATTGTACAAATGGATATAATATTAGTTATCATTTTATAACACCTTTGTAGCAACGTGGTTGTCAATTGCTTTTTTCTTATATATTGTTGTAGCGATGAGGTTAACAATGTGTCAACATTTTATGCACCCTTGCAGCAATGGCGTTAACTCTGATTACTGATTATTAACCACATTGCAGCCACAATGCCATTATCCTAAATACGTAATATACCATATTGCAGCGATGTTGTAATAACAAACTACCAATTGTTGACCACGTTGCGGCAATGTTGGCATAAATTTATAGCAATTGTTTATAACATCGTTATAATGATGTATATCTCATCGACCAATTGTATATCACCACGCCGCAAAAACGATAAAAAATAGAGATGGAGTTGATGACGTTGCGGTGGAGGAGGTGGGGCGTTGTAATAACTATGAACATCGTTGCTGCGGGGGTGGCTCAGATGTCCCGAGTTGTTAAAAAAAATTGCAAATAATCAACACTTTAATTATCTTTGCAATTGGTAACAAATCTAAGCTCCTTCGCAACAAAGCCAACTTCGGAGTGTTAGAATGATTGTAAATCCATTATTACTCAAAAATATGAACTATCCAATTGCACTTTTTGCCATTGATAATTATGGCGATAAAATTTTGAAGAAACTTAAAAAATGTAAACTCCTTCCTGCTCGGTTGTTATTTAAATCGGAGTTTTCACAACAAAAATCGCCAAACGAAGTGTGTTGGAATCGTCCGGCTGTTCTCAAAGAATTAGAAGATTGTAAAATTGTGATTTTTTTTGCAGAAAGATGTTCAGTGTTGACATTATATCTGTGCCATACCTTTAACGATGAATCGGGTAAATTGAGTCATCTGTTTGTAGCAAATAATTCTGAGGAACTGATAAATGTGAATAAATACTCCGAAATCAATGTAACAGTTTGCAACCATTTAGAAACAATTGAGGCATACGTTAGGGGTGTTTATGAGATTATTGAATGTCCCGGTGAAATTGATATCGATTTCAGCGATTTGAAAAGTTTATTTCAAGATGGAAGCGTAGTAAAATTTGCCGTTGGAATAGCTGATGGCA
>JAGCDD010000290.1 GCA_017651345.1 Bacteroidales bacterium
AGTGTGAACAGTTTCATTATCCTTGTTGGTCTTGATATAGATAGGTTTGATATCCTTTGAATACATATATGCAACAAGAGACGCAGGGAAAGAACTATTGAATTGATTCTTTCCCCAACACTCCGCTTTGGAATAATCGCGACTCGAGTGTTTCTGTCCGAACAAGCCGGGTAGGTTGTTGTTATCGTCAATCACAATTGTTTTGATGTGCCAATATACAATGATTAATTATTTTTACAAATAAAAATTTCTGGTTTTAAAAATAACTTAAATCATAATCAAATGTGAAAAATTTTATCTCCCTCCAAACTTCTCTTCTGGTTCGGCGGCGATGGCGTAGGTGTCGGGGGCAGAGGGTTGGGGCGATTGAAAAAGACGGATATAATTGGCGTTGATACGGATTTCTACACGTTTCATTGTGTCGTCGAAACGGGAGGGCGAAAGTTCACATTCCCAAATGGTTATCACCTGCCAACCGTTTTCTGTCAGGATGTCGCGGTTGCGGATGTCGCGGGCTTGGTTGCGGGCTATCTTGCGCTGCCAAAAGTCGGTGTTGCTCTTGGGAATGCGGTATTTTGAGCACCCTTCGTGTCCGTGCCAAAAACAGCCGTTGACGAAAATTGCGGTGCGGTAACGCCTCAAAACTATATCGGGACTACCCGGCATACTCTTGACATTCAGGCGGTAACGGTAGCCGTTTTGCCAAAGATAACGTCTAACGAGCAATTCGGGCTTTGTGCCCTTGCTCTTGTTATGAAGCATACAGATATGCCTCTGTTCGGGCGTCAGCGGGTCCATATCACTTTTTGTAACATTGATCTACCAACCCAAACATCACAGTAAGAGGCATATAATTGCTTAAACCTTTTACGCTGTTGGTGGTTTTGGTGATAAAGGTTTCGAGTTTGGTGAGGTACTCGTCTTTAACAATCGAACCTTGCGCCACCATTGAGAGACCTTTTTCCCAACTTGCTGTAAGTTCGGCATTTAGGAGTTGCTTAATAGAACCCTTAACCACTTCGTAAATCATTTCGCCAAGTTTTGCAGGGGTGATAATCTGCGTTTTCTTGTTGAGGAGAAGGTAGCCGATGTTGACAAGTTTTTTGAGAATTTCGGCGCGGGTGGCGCTTGTGCCTATGCCGCTGCCTTTTACCTGTGCACGTAGTTCCTCATCTTCGATAAACTGTCCGGCGTTTTCCATTGCAAGTATCAGCGAACCAGAATTATAGCGTTTTGGCGGAGATGTTTCGCCCTCTTTAAACTCATAGCCGTCAACGTTGAGTTTTGTGCCTTTTTTTAATGCCGCCACCATCTCAAACGATGCCTCGGACACAACTTGCTCGGTATCAGCATTTTTGTCGGTAGTTTCGGCGGCTTTTTCTTCGGGAGTATCTTGGTCGTAAAGCACAAGATAACCCTTATTTTCAAGCACTTTGAAATTTGAAAACAACCGTTCGCTGCCCACAGCAATTGTCACAGCCATTTTTTTGTATTCGGCAGGTGGATAAAATATTGCAAGAAAGCGTCTTACAATTCTATCATAAACGCCCTGCGCCGTCTGCGAGCATCCCGACAGAGCCTGAAAACCTTGTCCTGTGGGGATAATGGCGTAGTGGTCGGTAATTTGCTTATCGTCGGTGTAACGGCTTTTTTCAATCTTTGAAAACAATCCGAACTCTTTGATATCCTTGCAGTAACGAAGGTAATCAGACTGAGTGGCAAGTCCGTGAAGATTTTTGGTAATCTCCTTTGCCACCGCCGACGACAGCACACGGGCATCGGTACGAGGATAGGTAACAAGTTTTTTCTCGTAAAGTTCCTGAACTATTGCAAGGGTTTCATCTGGACTGATTTTAAACAACTTAGAACACTCGTTTTGCAATTCGGCAAGGTTGAAGAGCAACGGCGGATTTTTTTTCTCCTTCTTTTTCTCGATATTTTCGATAACGCCCTCATTACCAAAACTTTTCATAAGAGCCACGCACTCTTCGGCATCCTCTTTTTTCTTAAAACCATTCTCTTTAAATAGTTTTGGCGAATTGAAGTAATGCGAACCCTCCACAGCCTTCCAATCGGCAGCGATAGAACCGCCATCTTTGCTAAAAGTGCCTGTAATTCTGTAATATGGCGTTTTTACAAACTTGCGTATTTCACGTTCGCGGCGCACCACCATACCAAGCACGCAGGTCATAACGCGACCCACGGCAATCACCACGTTTTTGTCGGCTTTGAGGTGATTTTTGAGGGTATTGCCATACTTGATGGTAAGTATACGCGAAAAATTTATACCCATAAGATAATCTTCCTGAGCACGAAGATACGCCGAATCGGAAAGCGCATCGTAAGCATCCCAAGTTTTTGCCTCCTTAATGCCGCGAAGAATCTCCTCCTCGGTTTGCGAATCGATCCAAACACGTCGGCGGATTTTATCGGCGGGAACGTTAGCCATCTGATCTACAAGACGATAGATATATTCACCCTCGCGTCCCGAGTCGGTGCAAACATATATACAATCAATATCGGCGCGTGTAAGTTGCTGTTTTACAATGTCAAACTGTTTTTGCACCGACGGAATAATCTCATAAAGAAATTGTTTTGGAATAAAAGGCAAAGTATCTATCTGCCAACGTTTTAGATTAGGGTCGTAGATTTCGGGATAACTCATAGTAACAAGGTGACCCACGCACCAAGTAACCACATTGGCTCCGCCCTCCCAATATCCGTTGTAACGGTTGAAGGTATCTTTCAACGCCTTAGCAAATTCCTGAGCCACACTTGGTTTCTCGGCTATAAAGAGATTTTTTCCCATTGGTTTGATAAATTTTTCGTGGTGCAAAGGTAAAAAAAAACGGATATTACTCGATTTTTTTTTCTGTAAAGAGTTGTATAATATTACAACCTTTATTATCTTTGCAATATGAAACGGAAGATTATTGCATATAAAAATTACTACTCCGATTTTATGAGCAAACTTGCCGAGCAAGAACGTAAAAAAATACTAAGAGCGTTGTTGCTATTTGAAACGGAAGATAAGATTCCATATCACTATATCAAGTACATAAGAGACGGAGTTTACGAATTTAGAGTAACTAATTTCAACAACGAATTTAGGTTATTTTTTATATATGATGGGGATACGATTGTAGTTTTGTTTAATTGCTTTAAAAAGAAAACTCAAAAAACTCCCAAATCAGAAATAGACAAGGCTGTAAAACTAAAAAACGAATACTATGAATCAAAACAATAACATTTATGATGTAAGTGCTGAATTAGAAAGAGAATTTGGTAAAATCGGTTCAAAAGAGAGGGAAGATGCTGTAAATCAGGCTTGGGAAGAGTATAACGCCCAAATTTTACTTGACGCTCGCAAAAATGCACAACTATCTCAATCAGAATTGGCCAATAGAATAGGTGCAGACAAAAGTTATGTATCAAAAGTTGAACGTGGACTAATAATACCCTCTGTTGCAACACTTTACAGAATAATATCTGCATTAGGACTGAGAATAGAACTAAAACCGGCGTAAGTCATTGCCAGACATCCTTCCACCAAGCCGCTCGGCAAGATACTCCTGCTCGGTTTGTCCGGGGGTGGGATAAAAAATGGCGGAGGCTTTGAGCGCTACAAGGTCGAGAATGGTGCTGTATCCCGAACGGCAAATTACTAATTTTGAAGATGTTATGGCAGCGGCTAAGGCATCGGATGTGAGCATATTTTTAAAAACAACGTTATTAAAATCTTTGAGCGGAGGTGTGTTTGCAGGTACACCACGCACAAAAAGAATCTTTTGTTGAGAATCCTTTATCTTATCTAAAAGGAAACGCTCAAAAATTGTGCGCTGATTTTCTTGACCCGAAATAAGTATCAGTAAATCATATATTTTATCATTATTTTGCGGATAATTACAAAATCGTGAAAGTATACCCACCTTTACAAATTTAGGGTTATCCCCTACCCTGTCGGCGGCTAAACTGCCCGAAAGCGAAAATCCATTTTCAAAATCAGGTATCAGGCATTTGGTAAACCGCTGTAAATAAAGGCGATGCAATGCTCCAATAATCTTTTCTAATGCACCAAAACCAGCGGGAAGTTTAGGGTAAACCTGATGAGTTACAAAATAGCACTCTAAACGTCTAAAAATCAATCCGTAACGATTGTCGGATATAATGGTGTCGATGCCTTGTTTTTGTATAATACGCTTTACAAAAAAATGCTCTCGAATGGCATTTACCGCAAGCACGGGCAGCCACGAGAGCATTGTAAAAATTGTTATCCTATGTGCCGGATAGCGAATTGGTCGGTCATTGATGGTAATTATCTCAATATTAGGAAGTTCTGCATTAAGAAATTTCCTTGCATTTGGTCCGCAAACCACTGTTACGCGGTTATTTTTGGTGAGAAACCGCACCACAGGCACCATACGAGCCGCGTGTCCGAGCCCCCAATCGAGCGGACTTACCAAGATATTACGCCCAACAAAACGACTGAAAAACTGCACTATTTCAGCGTTATAATCACGTCGCCTTTGGGGAACGAGTTGATTTTAATCGGCACTTTCACTGTTTTTTTGCCAGTGATTTCAGCGTCCACACCCGTTACCGAAGCCACTTTTTTGTCGAAATTAAAAATGGCGGTGTACTGAAACATTGCCGACATATCCATTCCAGAATTGTCTACACTCTCTTTTTCGTTCATCGAATCAAACAACTCTTTCATTTTGTCGAAATTAACCGAAATTTTGTTGCCGTTTTTAGAGAACTGAACCCCTATTTCGGTGTTTTCGGCATTGGCAAAATCGAAGGAAATGAAGTACTTACCGTCTTTGTTGCCATATTTATAGTTAGAAAGACCTTCTTTTGAGGCATTACCTGTAAACGCCTCGTTAAAAATGCTATCTACCTGATGTGTAAGCGAATCGGCGGTTTCTCCAAGGATTGCTCCCACGGCGCTGTAATCGATTTCGGTGTACTGGCTACCCGACATATCGTTATGGATAGTGTACTCTTGCGTAATAATGCACGACTGAAACATCAGTACGCTCAAAATGATTGCTAATAATTTGATACTTTTCATAATTATAAAATTTTAGAATTATTACTCCGAAACTTGAACGTTGATGCCCAGTTCCGATATTTTGTTTTTGATATTTTCAAGTTCTTGGTGAGTGGCCTTGCGGAGAGTTTTTTCGGGAGTGTCGCGGTCGATGGTGTAAATCATCACCTGCTGAGGCCTCAACTCGTCCACAATTTTTAACCACGCCGACAATTCATTTTCTGCCATATTGTTGATATGCAAGCCGTTGACATCGCCTTCAAAAAACATTGTTTGCAAAATAAACTTGCCGTTAAACTGTTTCAAAAGGTTGACAGTATCGTTTACAGTATAATGTGCGGTGGGTCGGTTAACAGCCTTTACAGTAGCGTCAAGGGCAGAATCAAGTTTTAGAATATTCATATCCACCTTTTTAAGAGCGTCCACAACTGATTGATTATTAATCATTGTGGCATTGCTCAGCACCGAAACCTTGGCATTAGGATAAAACCGCGAGCGAAGGTTGATAACATCGTCGATAATTCCGGCAAAATCGGGATGAATGGTTGGTTCGCCGTTGCCTGCAAATGTGATAGAATCAACAGGCTGATTATCAGCGTGCAACTGAGCAAGTTTTTGCAAAAGTGCATCCTTCACCTCATAACGCGACGGCAGTGTGATAGAGCCACCGGTAGTGTTGGCGCCACATTCGCAATAAACGCAATTAAAATTGCAGTATTTGCGGCTTACAGGCAACAAGTTAACCCCAAGCGAACTGCCAAGACGACGGCTGTGGATAGGTCCAAAAATTGTCTCGCTAAAAAGAAATGTTGACATTATTTTATAACATTTAGTAATTTGTTCTGTCTTCCTTATCTAACCAAAGTTTAAACACCGCCGCGCCCTCGTTTGGCATAAAATTAAACGCCGGAACGGAGCGTTTTTCGGGGTCGATATTGATTTCGCGATAGATAAAATCATCGTCGAAACCGGCTTTGGCGGCATCTGAGCGGGTGCCTGCGTAATAAATTGTTTTGATGTGCGCCCAATAGATAGCCCCAAGACACATAGGGCAAGGTTCGCACGAAGCGTATATTTCGCAGCCGTCGAGCATAAACGTGCCTAACTTTTTACAAGCCAAGCGAATAGCATTAACCTCGGCGTGAGCGGTGGGGTCGTTGTCGGGCGTTACGCTGTTGGCACTTTCGGCAATCACCTTACCATCCTTAACTACCACTGCGCCAAAGGGTCCGCCGCCTTTTTTAACACTTTCGGCAGCCAAATCAATGGCTCGCTGCATAATTTCTCTGTCCATATTAGTTTATTTTGTAAAAAATATCCAATTTTGCTTTCTGCAAATATAATAAAAAATACAATGAACATTATCGATACACACACACATTTTTACAGCAAATCGTTCGACAACGACCGCAGCGAGGCAATTAACCGAGCCTTTGAAGCCGGAGTTTTTAAGATGATTGTACCCTGCTGCGATGTAGATTCTATGCTGAAAACCAACGAGTTGTGCAATCTTTATCCAGGACGGCTTTTCCCTGCATTCGGACTTCATCCCGAAGATATTACCGACCATAAAAAACAATTAGACGAAATTTTTCTTTCGCCAATGATGCAAAACGCTGTGGCTGTTGGCGAAGTGGGTATCGACCTCTACTGGAAAAAAGACAACCTCGATATTCAGTCCGAAGTATTTGATTATCAGATACAAAAATCAATAGAACTGAATCTTCCGCTAATAATTCACTGTCGTGAAGCATATCCCCAAACAATCGACATTTTAAAACCCTACAAGGGCAAGGCTCGCGGAGTGTTTCACTGTTTTTGTGGCACAGAGCACGATGCTGAAGAAATCTACAATCTTGATAATTTTTTATTCGGTGTTGGCGGCGTTATCACCTTTAAAAATTCAGGTGCGGAAACTGCAAAAATCATTGCAGAATGTATCGACATCAAAGATATAGTATTAGAAACCGATTCACCGTATATTACTCCCGTGCCTCATCGTGGCAAGCGAAACGAATCATCTTTTATAACATTTACGGCGCAAAAACTTGCCGAAATAAAAAAACTTCCGATCGAAACCGTTGCTGAAATCAGCACCCAAAACGCTAAAAAACTTTTTAAAATTTGAAATAGATTTGTAAGATGAACATCCACGAAACATATATGCGCCGTTGCCTTGAACTTGCACGTCTTGGCGCGGGCAACGTTGCTCCAAACCCTATGGTGGGCGCGGTAATTGTGCACAACGGCAAAATCATAGGCGAAGGCTACCACCAAAAATACGGCTTTGCCCACGCCGAAGTTAACGCCGTTAACTCAGTAAAAAACAAAGAGTTACTCCCCGAATCAGAGATTTATGTGAGTCTCGAACCCTGCGCACATTACGGCAAAACCCCTCCCTGCGCCGACCTTCTTATCAAATCAGGTTTCAAAAAAGTATATGTCGGCTGCCGCGACTCGTTTGAAAAGGTTGACGGCAAGGGAATCCAAAAACTCAAAAACGCAGGCATTGAGGTAGTTACAGGCATTTTAGAAAAAGAGTGCATCGACCTCAACCGTCGTTTTTTCACTTGGTGCACCCAAAAACGCCCCTACGTGATTCTCAAATGGGCTCAAACCGCCGACGGATTTATCGACATAATCCGCACCGCCAACACTCCGCAAG
>JAGCDD010000291.1 GCA_017651345.1 Bacteroidales bacterium
ATTTGGTGATTTCGGATAGTTGTGGGATAAGATTGCATCTATTTTGTAAACCTAATCTGCAAATTCAGTTTGATATAAACTTCGCCATCGTTGGCACGGTAGAGCGAGCCAAAATGGTAGCGTCCACGGCTTGCACGTTCAAATCGTGTGTTGTTATAAAGATAATCCTCAACATCATTGCGGTTGTAAAAATGGTAGCAAACAATGTCGCCGTCTTTTTTGACGACAAGATAGCCGCCGTTGGCATCGTAACGCCCCGTCCATTCTTTTGCGGGCGTCATTCCGAGTGCGGAATCAAGCAAAAGAACCTTCATTTTGTGTTCGTAAAATGCAACTACATTGCTACCCGTAAAATGAAACGGATTTTGCGCTGCAACCGTTTCAACAGCACTTTTTATCGACGATGTGGAGTTTGGCAAATTGTCGCAAATTAAACAATGCGCTATAAACTGAGGCATACAAGTATCAAGAAACAAAAGGTTGTTTCGGAAGGTGTTATGTTCAATGTTTGAATATTCCAAACCGTAACCGCGCTCAATCAATGCGCCCATTCTCGGCAAATGGTCTTCAATATCGTTTATTTCTGATAATTCACTATCAGACATTGACTTATTGGTAATATGATAACAAATATTGGTTGTTTCTCCTGCGTTGAGAAGCGTTGATGGACTGCCGAGTTGAGATTTGATGCTGAATCCCAACAACGGTGTCATATTTGTCCGTAAATCGTGTATAACTATGTGAATGTCAGACTTATCCTTTGAAGGTGCTTTTATCTTGGAACAACCAATTTGCCCCATAAAAGATTCTGCGCTCGGTATGGCGAAGGCGCGACTTCCACCATCTTTTATTTCGTTCAACAACAACGAAGATTCATTCAAAAATTTACTCATTGGAATACGCATATTTTCCTCTCCGTTTTCGTTGATTATTACAACATTATGCTCAATATTAGGCTTGTATTCTAACTTTTTGCTTTCCTCGCGAATAACGCTGATGATTGGATAATACAAATCCATTTTGTTGAGATTTGCATCGCCTGCGTACACTTTTCCGTCGCCGAGCAAACGAAAAAGTGTGTAAATCTCACTCCATTCACCTTTGTTGCCTGTTATCGCCATAATCTGTTGCTTTTAAATGAGTCCCAAAAGTTCAAGTTCTTTTTTGGCTGTTGCCTGAATTGCAGGTATGGCGACTGAATTTCCAAATTGTTTGTACGCCGAGGCATCCGCTACAACAATTTTAAAATCATCGGGAAAGCCTTGCAAGCGAGCCCATTCTCTCGGTGTCATTTTGCGGATTCCATCGCGGTTTACCTCGCCTTTGATATGAGTGATTGGGGTAAAATTGGTGAGCCGTTTATCAATCAACAAATTGCATTCCCGCCCCATTCCTCCAACAACAATGGCATTTGCAACACCGTCGATGTCAATTATTTTGTAACCAAAACCGTGTCCTGCGGCTTCGTGACGTGCCTTATGACGGATTAAAGTTTCCATATAAGTTGTTGATAAATAATATTTTACCGATACCTCTTGTTTTTCCATAACATCACGGAATTTCGGGCGTTTGTCGCCTATTGAAGTTGGTTCGGGATAATGGAAGTCCGTAACATTGATATTCAAATCTTTGCGGAATCCTATTATGTAAATGCGCTCACGATGTTGGGGCACACCGTAATCCATCGCATTGAGTATTTGAGGCGTCACCACATTGTATCCTGCATCGGAGAGGTGTTCAAGAATAGTTTTCAATGTGCGCCCTTTGTCGTGAATTGCAAGACCTTTGACATTTTCAAGGAAGAATGCTTTGGGCTGACGTTTGCGCAAAATATCCTCAATTTCAAAAAACAGAGTTCCGCGAGTTTCGTCTTTGAACCCCAATCGGCGACCTGCAAGAGAAAATGCCTGACAAGGAAAACCGCCGCACAAAATATCGAAGTCTTTTGGAATGTAACTCTTTGTAGATTCTTTTGTTATGTCGCCAAAAGGCATTTCACCGAAATTGGCAAGATAAGTTTCTTGCGCCTTTGCATCAAATTCGGAAGAATAGACACACTTGCCGCCAAGGTTTTGAAGAGCAATTCTAAATCCGCCAATTCCAGCAAAAAGGTCAATAAAAGTAAATTTAGGTTTATCGGGCGCAGGAAAAGGAACTTTGAAAAAATCATCGAACAGAGAGCCGAACATTCCTTGGGGTTCGGCTGCCATTAAAATCTCATCGTCTGTCAAATCCTTTTTTTCAATACTTTGGCGGAATTGTTTATGCTCTAAAAACGCTTTGAGTGCCGAGATAATTTCTTCTTTATCTGTTTGAGAGATGATATTTCCTTTATTGTGAAGATAGTGGCTCAGCACCGCCATTTGGTTTTCGTATGACGTTTCCCCATATATTTTTATGCCTTCTTCCGAGACTTCTTCGGGGAAATCAAGGATGCTGTTTTTCGTTTTTCCCATTGCGGACTTTGCTTCTCCTTTCCCGCCACGCATCCTTAGAACGGACTATAAATATTAACCGTAAAAACCACATAAAAAAAACGTGGATGCTAAACTTCTGCCCGTTTGAAATCATAGCCTACCACAGCATTTGCAGCAAACGGAACAGAATTAGACATCCACAAATCAATATATAGATACCCATAAGTGCGCATTAGGGTATAAATACCCTATGCACACTACGGGAACATATACGACCCGTGGCGTTCTCTGCCTTTGTCTTGGCTGCATCTTA
>JAGCDD010000292.1 GCA_017651345.1 Bacteroidales bacterium
AAGCGCGCGGAGTATCTTCAGCGCGCTGTCGCGGAGCATCTGGTATTCTTTGTTCGTCAGCGTCTGCGCACCCAAGGTGAAATACCGTGGCATTGACATCAACGACGAGTGGCCATCGTTTGGCACGTGGTGTCAGACGCATTTTGGAGGCGTCAATTCCAAGGCATACGAAAAGATATTTGAGTTGCTTCTGCGCCTGAAAGCCAATTACTTTTGGCCGGCGATGTGGGCTACGGCGTTCAACGAGGACGACCCCGAATCGCCGCGCATTGCCGACGAGATGGGCATTGTGATGGGCACAAGTCACCACGAGCCGATGATGCGTTCGCATCAGGAATACCTGCGGCGCAAGGACGCTGTGGGCGCGTGGGACTATGCCACCAACAAGGAGCGCATCGACAAGTTTTTCCGCAAGGGAATGTTGCGCAACAAAAATTACGACAACATCGTTACCATCGGTATGCGCGGCGACGGCGATGTGGCAATGGGCAGGGGCGACGATGCCGAAAACATCAAGACTTTGAAAAACGTCGTGGATGGTCAGCGCAAGATTATCAAGGACATTTATGGCCGCGAGGACGCCGTGCCGCAACTTTGGGCTATTTTTACCGAGGTGCAGCGTTATTACGACGCGGGAATGACTGTGCCTGACGATGTTACGCTGTTGTTTTGCGACAACAATTGGGGCTACATCCGCCGCATCGGGCGCGATTTTGAACGCAAGCGCAAGGGCGGCCTTGGGCTTTATTATCACATTGATATGAACGGCGGCCCGTGGAACGACCGTTGGGTGAACACCACCACCGTCCCAAAACTCCGCGAACAACTCAACCTTGCCTACCAAAGCGGCATCGACCGTATTTGGATTATCAACGTCGGCGACCTCAAACCCAAGGAAATGCCGATTTCGTTCATTATGGATTATGCTTGGAACCCTCAGAGCGTCGCCCCCGGACAGGAATCGCAATGGCTCAAAAATTGGACTCAATCGGTGCTTGGCGGCGTTGCCAAGGACGATGCCGACGAGTGCGCCGACATTATCGCGAAATATTCTAAACTCAACCTTCTCCGCAAGCCCGAAGTGCAGGTGCCGGGGCTGTTCAATTATGAGGAGATGCTCCGCCTCAACTATCAGTGGCAGTCGTTGGTATTGCGCTGCGAAGCCCTCAGGGAGCGGATTCCCGACGGTGCGCAGGACGCTTTTTATCAGTTGGTGTATTATCCTGCCGTGGCGAGCGCGGGGGTGTCGATGATTTATAATGCGTCCACATTGGGCGACAGCATCACGGTATGTCATCTGATGGACAAAGACCGCAGACTCACAGAGCGTTACAACAAGCAAATCGCCGGCGGCAAGTGGGACGGAATGATGCTCGACAATCATATCGGCTACACGATGTGGTCTATCCCCGAACAAAACCGCCATCCTATGACATTGGGTTTCAAGATGTTTCACAATATCAACCCGTCGAATGACACCCGCGAATATTCCATTGCAGCATACGATTATGTGAGGTGTGGCGACGGTTGGATTTTTCTCGAAGGACTTGGACGTGGCAAGGGCTGTATGGGTGCCAAGGACGTTATGCGGGCATCCGACATCAGCGGCAAAGGTCCGGCTTTGGAATATGAGGTGGATTTGACTGACGAAGGGCGAGTTGCGGTCGGCATACTTCCTACTCAGGACGTTTTCCCCGCCCGAGGTCTCCGCATTGGTGTTCAACTCGACGACAATCCGATGCAGGTGGTGGATGCGCGTCAAGGGTTCAACGATATTTTTGGCGAATACACGCCGCAAAATCTTGCGCAGTCCAAGGTGTTGAAACCTTTGCCCCGGCGCAACGACCTGTTGTTGAGCGGTGTTTGGAACGGCAGGAGGCTTCCCCGTCGCGACGAGGTTTTCGACAATATCCGTTGGCTTGATGTAAAACTCGACAACGCTACCCCCGGTCGTCACACTCTGAAAATCATAATGATAGACCCGGAAATCGTTGTGGAACAGATAGTTGTCAATCCCGACAACAATCATTACAGTTATTTTGGAAAAGGTGGATTTTAATAATCGATTAACATTATGAAAAGACTTATACTAATTATTGCTGCTTTGATGGGCTTCAATGCCGGGGCGCAGAATGTTCCCGATTGGGAAAATCCTGATCTATTGGGCATTAACAAACTGCCTTATCACGCCACACTGCAACTACCTTCCAAAATGAAGGAGTGTCCCGAAATCCTCTCGCTCGATGGTAAGTGGCTGTTTCATTGGAGTAAAAACCCCGATGAGCGTCCGGCGGATTTCTATCAAGAGGACTACGACGTGAGCCAATGGGACAAAATCGACGTCCCCGGCAATTGGCAGACGCAGGGCTATGGCGTGCCGATTTACATCAACATCAATTATCCGTTTTTCAGGAATCGCCCGAGCGTTACCACCGAGCCGCAGGACAAGTCTTGGACGGCATACATAAACCGCAATCCCGTAGGCTCTTACGTAACTTTTGTGGACGTTACGCCCGAAATGCTCACCAAAAACCTCATTCTCCATTTTGGCGGTGTTCATTCGGCTATGTATCTGTGGATCAACGGTCAAAAGGTTGGTTATAGTCAAAATTCAATGTCGCCCGCAGAGTTTGACGTTACTAAATATCTGCGCGAGGGCAAAAACCGAATTGCGGTGGAGGTATATCGTTGGTGCGATGGTAGTTACCTCGAAGACCAAGATATGTGGCGGTTGAGCGGAATTTTCCGACCTGTGCAACTTTGGGTGCGCCCGTTGGTGCATATTTCTGACTATAAGGTTGTTAGCAATTATAACAACGACAAGGCAAACGTCGTGGCGGAAATTTCGGTATGCAACACAGGCAAAAAAAAGGAGAACATTTCAGCGGCTTTCTGCATTGAAAATCAGATTGTTAAAAAAGATATTCAAAAACTTATGCCGGGCGACACCGTTACCGTAAAAATCCCTTACGAAATCAAAAATCCGCTTTTGTGGTCGGCTGAAAAACCAAACCTTTATCCGTTCAGTGTCAAGGTGTTGGCTTCCAACGGTAAAGAAATTGAAAACTTCGACTATCATTTTGGAATCAAAAAAGTGGAAACCCTGGGCGAGGTTTTCAAAATCAACGGCAAAAACGTGAAACTTCGTGGCGTAAACCGTCACGACCACCACCCACGCACAGGGCGGTTTGTGGATAGGGCTACTTACGAAACGGACATCCGTCTGATTAAACAGTGCAACATCAATTTTCTGCGCACATCGCACTATCCCGACGACCCGTATCTGTACGAACTTTGCGACCGTTACGGCATTTATGTGATGGACGAGGCCAATCAGGAGACGCACGGCTACGGCTATGCCAACGAAGAGATGGGCAACGACCTGCGGTGGCGCAACGCCCACGTTGACCGCGCAGTTTCGCTCGTTCAGCGCGACAAAAACCATCCCTGTGTGATACTTTGGAGCCTTGGCAACGAGGGCGGCATCGGTCCCAACATTCAGGCTATGTACGATACCGTGGTGGCGTTGGACAGCACCCGACTGCCTTTTTACGACTGCCACCCGATGTATTCCGCGCTCCACGATATCGGCTATCCTACGCCCGATTACTTGAAGTCGGAGGCTGAAAAAGAGACCCAAAAACCGCTCATCGCCCGCGAGTACGCACACGCAATGGGCAATTCTATGGGCAATTTTCAGGAGTATTGGGATGTGATTTACGCCGATTCGAGCATTGCGGGCGCGGCCATTTGGGATTGGGTTGACCAAGGAATCGCCAAGCCAATCAACGGCGGCAAACTCCGCCATTCGTCTGATTTACAACTAAAAAGCGACGAATTTTGGGCATACGGCGGCGATTTTGGCGACAAGCCCAACGACAAGAATTTCAACATCAACGGACTCATTGCGCCCGACCGCACTCCGCATCCGCATTACTATGAGGTTCAACACGTTTACGCGCCAATCGCATTTGAATGGCAAAAAGACGGAATCAAGGTTGTCAACCGCGATTTTTTCACCGAACTGAGCGAATACGATTATGATTTCAAGGCTTTCAGCAACGGTAATTTGGTGAAGGAAGGCAAATTGACACTCAATGGCGATATGCTGCAAAAACCTGATTGTGAGCAATATGACAATATGGTTATAAATGTCTATGCGCGTCTGAAAAAATCAACACTGTGGGCAGAAAAAGGATTTTGCGTTGCCAAACAACAGTTTGAGATAACAATTCCCATTTGGGCTCATTTCAGTTCCAATAACCTTCCAAAATACAAGAAAACTTCCGACGGTATTTATGTAACTGTCGGAAACACAGTGTATAAGGTTGACAATAACGGCTGTTTGGCAAGTTGCAAAATCAACGGCGAGGAGTTGTTGCAAGGTGTTTTGGAACCTTATTTTTGGAAGCCGCCCAACGACAATCAAACCGCTTGGGGGTTCAACCAAAAACTCAACGCTTGGAGAGACGGCGTTTTTTCGCACAATGTCAAATCCCTCAAAGTATCCAAAGAACGCACCATACTGTATATTACTGTTTCTCAAATACTTTCTGTGGGTGCGGAATACGTGCTGACGTATAGTTTCAGTGATTATGGTGTGAGGTTATGGGCTGAGTACAAGCCTGTTAAGGATAATATCCCTTTGATGCCGAAGTTTGGAATGAGGATGCGGTTGAACAGCGGTTTCCAGCACATCGAGTATTACGGACGCGGCGAGTTTGAGAATTATCCTGACCGAAAGTTAGCAGCGTTTTTGGGGCTTTACAAGATGAAATTAAAGGATTATCAGACCGAATACATCCATCCTCAGGACAACGGCAACCGCTGCGATGTCCGTTATTTCACTATTTCCGACGGCAACCACTCGCTCCGCATCGAAGGTCTACAACCGCTCTGCATTCGTGCGTGGAACTATGGCGAGGAAGATTTGGAATCAGCCGCCCACCCGCACGAAATCACCCGTGAAAAATTCGTCAACCTCAATATTGACCTCAACCTCCACGGCGTAGGCGGCGTTGACACTTGGGGTCAACCCACGTTGCCGCAATATACGATTGACGGCAATAAGGAGTGGAAATATGGGTTTGTGTTGAAATTAATAAAATAAATGATTAAATTTGTTTCAATAATCAAATAAATGTTTTTATAATGAAAAAATTATTTTTACTTCAATTAATGATAATTCTGTCTGTGACAGTTAGTGCTCAAAGCGTTGAACATCTGCTGCTTGGCGGGTGGAAATTTACCAAGGGTGATGTTTCGGGTGCTGAAAAACCTGATTTCAATGATTCTAAATGGCAGGATGTTACCATTCCGCACGATTGGGCTATTTCTGGACCTTTTGACAAAGATATTGACAAACAGGTGGTTGCAATAATTCAAAACGGAGAACGCGAGGCTACCGAAAAAACTGGTCGCACAGGTTCGCTGCCGTGGATTGGCGAGGGTTGGTATCGCACAACTATCAATATTCCTGATAATTACAGCCACGCTGAATTGATTTTTGACGGCGCAATGTCGGAACCTAAGGTCTATGTTGAAGGCAAGTTTGCAGGCTCTTGGGCTTACGGCTACACCACTTTCGCCCTCGATATTACGCCTTATCTGCCTAAAAATAATGGCAAAATTGCGCAGGGCAAATATTCTGTGGCTGTCCACTTAAAAAACCGTGAAGAATCTAACCGCTGGTATCCGGGTGCGGGATTGTATCGTCCTGTCCGTCTTGCACTTTCGCAAGATGTGGCGGTAAAAACATTTGGCATTTTTGCACGCACCACGGCTATCGAAAACATCAATTCTAACGGCACATCGGCAAAAAGTGCACGAATAACTATAACCACTTCGTTACGCAACGCCAACAATCAAAATATCAAGGTGTTGCATACTTTAATGAGCAACGGCAATGAGGTTGCAAAAACAGAGGCTTCGCTTTCGGGCAGCGAAAATACGCAGGTTATGGTTGTGGATAATCCTCAACTTTGGTCGCCCGAAAATCCCGCTCTCTATTCGCTTGTTACCAATATTTATTGCAATAGCGAACTTATTGACCAACAGCGTACTAATATCGGTATTAGAAGTATTAGTTACGGTGGCGATGGATTTCGGCTCAATGGCAAACTAACCAAATTTCGCGGAGTGTGTCTTCATCACGATTTAGGTCCGCTTGGTTCGGCGTTTTACAAGGCTGCTTTTCGTCGTCAGGTTACGTTGCTTAAAGAGATAGGCTGCAATGCGATACGCACAAGTCATAATATTCCCGCGCCGTGGCAGATGGATATTTGCGACGAGATGGGTATGCTCGTTATGGCAGAATCGTGCGATATGTGGGTGGATGCCAAATGCAAAAATGGTTACGCAATTTTCTTTGAACAGGTTGACAGTCAGTCGCCTAACGCCGATGGAAGGGCTTGGTGGCAGCGCGATTTTGAAAACCTTGTAGTGGTTAACCGAAACCATCCGAGCATTGTGATGTGGAGCATTGGCAACGAGATTCCCGACCAAATAAGTGCTGTGGGACTTAAATATACCAGATTGATACAGAGCCTGATACATTCGCTCGACGACACACGTCCCTGCACTCAGGGTATCGACCGTGGCACCGAGGCTATTGCTTCGGGAGTTTTGCAGGCTACCGACGTTCCGGGTTTCAACTACCGTTTGTATATTTACGACCAAGGACACCAAAACTCGCCAAATGGATTGCTTTTGGGTACAGAAACTGCCTCAACTATTTCGAGCCGAGGAGTTTACAAGTTTCCAGCAGAAGAAAACCACGGCGAAATGTACAACGATGGTCAGATTTCGAGTTACGACCTTGAAAGTTGCATTTGGAGCAACCTCCCCGACGACGATTGGATGTGGCAAGACAAGGCTCCGTGGGTAACTGGCGAGTTTGTGTGGACGGGTTTCGACTATCTTGGCGAGCCTACTCCCTACGACGATTATTGGCCCTCACGTAGTAGTTATTTTGGAATCTTTGACCTTGCGGGACTTCCCAAAGACCGCGCCTATCTCTACAAAGTGCATTGGGCCCCCGAAAAAAACACACTCCACGTGCTGCCTCATTGGACATTTCCGGGTCGCGATGGGCAAACAACGCCTGTTTTCTGTTACACCACATATCCCGAGGCAGAGTTGTTTGTAAACGGCAAATCGCAGGGCAGAAAACGCCACATTGATGTTTCGCTCGATGATTACAAAAACGACTTGGAAGAGATGCCAATGCCTTGGGGCGGCACCACAAAGTTTGCCAATCCTAATCCTAAAAACGGCAAAAACCGTCTCGACCGCTACCGTATGCGATGGATGGATGTGAAATACGAACCCGGCGAAATCAAAATTGTGGCTTACGACAAAAATGGCAACAAGGCTGAGGAAAAAATTGTAAAAACCGCCGGAAAACCTCACCACATAGTTCTTGAACCCGACCGCAAAGTGTTGAAAGCCACTCCGATAACTGATGGTTACTTTACCGATTCGCCCGATTTGAGTTTTGTAACAGTTTCGGTGGTGGATAAAGACGGAAACCTTTGTCCCGACGCAGCCAACCAACTGACATTCAGTGTAAACGGCTCGGCAAAATTCAATTCGGCCTGCAACGGTGATGCCACATCTATCGAAACCTTCACTAATCCCACAATGAAGGTATTCCACGGCAAATTGGTAGTAGTGGTTGAAGCCAAATCAGCATTACACAAAGGCACAGCCACCCTCACCGTAAAAGGCAGCGGCTTAAAACCCGCAACGGTAAGTTTCAATGTGGAATAAAAGGGTTAAAAGCAAAAACAGAAGCCGCTATTTCAGTGGCTTCTGTCTTTTTTCAGCAAAAAATACGGAATATGTCTTTCAGGAATTTTCCGTGTTGTATAAATAAAAGGATATGTGCTAACTAACCATATATTCTATCTGTTGACGTTTGAGGTTGGATATCAGTTCGTTGTTGATATTTACCCTGTGCGTGCGCGAGTGCATTTTTATGCGGATTTTCTCGTTTTTGGGGTCAAAGATTTCAAAGTTTAACTGTCCCTGAGCCTTTTGATCCGATATGCTGAGGATGCTCTGCATGAACGACGTGTCGATGTCGGTGATTGGAACTTTGAGCGTTATGCCGTGCACCAATTTGTCTTTCACGTCGTCGAGAAGGTCGATTGATGAAATCTTAAATTCCAACTCGTTGGGATTGTTAAACCTGCCTTGAACTTTGCCTTTGATAAGCACCGCCATACCTTTGATAAAATACGGCTTAAAGGTCATATAATCTTTGCCAAAGAGTGCGAAAGAGTAACTTCCCGAAAAATCCTCAACCGTAAGTTGCCCCCACGGATTGCCAGTTTTGGTGGTACGTTCGGCGGCGTTGGTAACTATGCCAGCCACACGGGTTTCGCCGTTGCGTGTGCCAAATTGCGAAAGGTCGGCGAGCTGTTCCATTGTGGCGTTGCAGCCGGTTTCGATTTCAAGGCGGAAACGGTCGAGCGGGTGTGCCGAAAGGTAGATTCCCACAAGTTCTTTCTCCTTGTCTAATCTTACAAGGTCGCTCCACTCTTCGCAGTTGGCGGGCATTGGTTTTTTAACCTCAATTTCCACAGCACCGCCAAAAAGCGAATTGCCAGTGGTGTTGCCGCCGCTTTTTATCTTTTGACCATATTTGCCGAGAGCCTCGCTAAATGTGATGCTGTCGCCGATAATGGGTTCGAGAAATTGGCTGCGTTTTAATCCCTCAAACGAATCGAATGCGCCTGCAAGTGCAAGACTTTCAATTGTTTTGCGGTTTACCTGACTGAGGTTTACACGCTCCACAAAATCGTAAATATCTTTAAAAGGTCCATTCTTTTCGCGTTCTGCCACTATGCCTTCCACAGCCGCCTCGCCTACTCCCTTGATACCGCCGAGTCCAAAACGGATTCCGCCGTCGTGAGTAACGCTAAAATTGAGGTCAGATTCGTTGATGTCGGGACCCTTGACGTCGATTTTCATAGCCTTACATTCCTCCATAAACTTTTTCACATCGTCGATGGAGTCTTTGTTTCGGGTGAGGTTGGCAGCCATATATTCGGCGGGGTAATGCGCTTTAAGATAGCCTGTTTGATATGCCACCCAAGCATAGCAAGCCGCGTGCGACTTGTTGAACGCGTATGATGCGAATTTCTCCCAGTCCGACCAAATCTTTAATAGAATCTTCTCGTCGTGACCGTTTTTCTTTCCGCCTTCGATAAATTTCGGCTTCAAATCAGCCAACATTGCGGCGATTTTTTTACCCATCGCCTTACGGAGCGAGTCTGCCTGACCACGGGTAAATCCTGCCAACAAACGGCTAAGAAGCATTACCTGTTCTTGGTAAACGGTTACGCCGTAGGTGTCTTTAAGGTATTTTTCCATCACCGGAAGGTCGTAAGAGATAGGCTCTTTGCCGAGTTTACGGTTGATGAAGGTGGGTATATAGTCCATAGGTCCCGGACGGTAGAGCGCGTTCATCGCTATCAAGTCGTGGATATTGTTGGGTTTGAGTTCGCGCAAGTATTTCTGCATACCGGGCGACTCAAATTGGAACGTGCCAATTGTGCGTCCTTCGCTGTATAGTTGGTAAGTGAGTTTGTCGTCGATAGGAATAGCTTCAAGGTCGATGTCGATTCCGCGGTGCTTTTTGATGTTTTTCAATGCCTCTTTTTGCAGCGAAAGGGTTTTTAATCCGAGGAAGTCCATCTTGATAAGTCCCACGCTTTCAACCACGTGACCGTCGTATTGCGTTACCACCACATCTTGTTCGGTGTCTTTATCCTTAATGGTGCAGACTGGTGCAATGTCGGTAAGGTCTTGTGCGCCAATGATTACACCGCAAGCGTGAATACCAATCTGACGGTTTGTGTCTTCAAGGTCTTTGGCGTATTTAAGCATCGACTCCACATTTTCGTTCTGACCTTCGAGCGGAACGTTGAAGTTTTCGGTTTCGGGTTGCTCGCCTTTTACAAGTTGCTGTAATTCAGGAATATATTTATAGCAAGTACCAAGGTTTACCTTAGGCATTTTCTTGGGTACTTCGCCGTCAACAGCCTTCACCTGCCACTCTTCAAAACCACGGTCGGGCACAAGACCCTTGATTTTGTTGACAATGTTGAGCGGAACTTTCTGCACGCGACCCACGTCGGCAATTGACGATTTTGTAGCCATTGTGCCGTAGGTGATAATGTGGGCAACTTTCTCCTTGCCATATTTTTCGGTAACCCAATCGAGCACCTTTCCGCGTCCGTCATCGTCGAAGTCCACATCGATATCAGGGAGCGAAATACGGTCGGGGTTAAGAAACCTCTCGAAAAGTAAGTCGTATTTAAGCGGGTCTATATTGGTAATTTTCAAACAGTAAGCCACCACCGAGCCGGCAGCCGAACCACGTCCCGGACCTACCCAGACATCCAACTCCTCGCGTGCGCCTCTGATATAGTCCGACACAATCAAGAAGTATCCCGGGAAACCCATCGTCTTCATTACGTGGAGTTCAAATTTTATTCGCTCAGCCTGTTCGTCGGTGAGAGTGTCGCCATAGCGGAATTTTGCGCCCTCGTAAGTGAGTTTTGCAAGATAGTCGGCTTCGAGTTTTATACGGTAAAGTTTTTCGTAGCCGCCGAGTTTTTTGATTTTCTTGTCGGCATCCTCTTTTGAAAGCACCACATTGCCGTTTTCGTCGGTGGTAAACTCGTTGAAAAGGTCTTCTTCGGTAAATTTTTGGCGGTATCCTTCCTCTGTGCCAAAACTTTCGGGAATCTCAAATTTAGGCATTATAGGGTCGGAGTCGATGCTGTACACCTCCACCTTTTCGGCAATTTCCACAGTGTTGGTAAGCGCCTCGGGAATATCGGAGAATATGGCCTCCATCTCTTCGGGCGTTTTGAGCCATTCCTGCTTGGTGTAGTGCATACGGTCGGGACTTTCAAAATCTGCGCCTGTGCTAAGGCATATCAGTCGGTCGTGAGCCTCGCCGTGGTCTTCTTCCACAAAATGGACGTCGTTGGTGGCAATCAGTTTTATATTGTGTTTTCGCGCCAATTCTATCAACACCTTGTTTACCTGCTCTTGCAATTCGTAGGTGTCGGTTGCGGCGTTAGGCTTGTCGGTTTTATGACGTTGAAGTTCAAGATAATAGTCGTCGCCAAAAAGGTTTTTGAACCAAAGTACCGATTCTTCCGCCTTTTCTAATTCGCCATCGAGAATATACGAAGGAATTTCGCCGCCCAAGCACGCCGAGCAGCATATAACGCCCTCGTGCCATTTTTCCAAAACATTATGGTCGATACGGGGTTTGTCGTAATAACCGTCGGTGTAGGCTATTGAGGCAAGTTTGCAGAGGCTGTGGTAACCAGTCTTGTTTTTTGCTAATAATATAAGGTGCCAACCGCCGCGGTCTACAATCACCTCTTTGCCCTTTCGTGCGCTAACCACCTTTACCGATTTGTCTTTGTCGTAAAGAGTACGGCGGGCGCAGTAAGCCTCAATTCCTATAATTGGCTTAAACGGCACATATTCAGCCGCCTTTTTTTCCAATTCGGGCAGTTGCTTTTCGAGTTCCGCCTTTTTAGCGGGGTCGGTTTCTTTTTCTATCGATTCTTTACATTCGCTGACAGCCTTTTTGCATTTTCCGTTGATTTTTTTAGCACTGTCCACGAGGTCTTTAATGCCGAACATATTGCCGTGGTCGGTGAGCGCCATAGCGTGCATCCCGGTTTTGAGACACTTATTGATAAGGTCCGGCACTTTCGACATTCCGTCTAATATCGAGTAGTGAGAGTGTACGTGTAAGTGAGTAAATTTATCCATTTTTCCTTGAAGATTTTCCACCGTAAAAATAGTAATAAAATGGAGCAATTAGTCGGTTGTGGATAAATAAAAATTGGCACGGATATTTATGCCTGACAATCAGCAAAATAGCATCTTAAAAAATACTAATATACAGTTGTTGATAAGTTTTTTGTAATAGGTAAATGCTTAATAATCAAATTTATAGAATATTACACCGCAAAAAATCCTTTAACATACTGATTTTTGGCATATTTTCACAGCGTGCACAATATTTCCTTTGCCGAGATACTCAACCGAGTCGAAGAGATGTCGCGAAAAAAATATGCCTCTACCGTGCAGACTTTCAATGTTCTCTTCGGCAAGCGGGTCGGGAATCTTGGTTGGGTCAAATCCGTTACCTTCATCGGTGATAGTCCATTCGCATTTTTCGGGCGAAAACGAATATTCTACTGTCACTTTGCGGTTGGCAAGTTTTTTATCTTTAAGGCGTTTGCTGTAGAGATCTTCGAGCGAAAAGTTTTTAAGCATTTCAGATTTTTCCTCAAAAGTGATATTGAGGTTTCCGTGCTCTATAGCGTTGGTTACCAATTCCGAAAGACCGATTTCGATGTTGGCTCTTGCCTCTGATTCAAAATAGTCGGGAGCAAGTTCGTCCATAAGCCTGTCAACGATAAGCCTTGGAGCGTTGATATCGGTATTAAATTTTAAAACCATAGTGCCCGAATCAATTTCACCGTATTGAGAAATTGGTTCGTCGAGGTTTATACGACTTCCGGCACGTTTAATAGCGGGAATTAAGTCGTTATCCTGCAAAGGTTTGCGCAAATAGTCGTTGGCTCCAAGACGCAAAGCATCCACAGCAAGACGTTCGCTGCTAACGCTCGTTATCATAATAATAATGGTGTGTCGATCTATTTGCCGGATTTTTTGCAGAAATTCGAGACCCGAAATGCCCGGCATAATAATGTTGCAGACAATCACTTCGGGTTTTTCTCTAAGATACATATCAAATCCGTCGGCTGCGTTTTGAGCTGTTGCGCAGTCGTAACCCGAGTATTTTACTAAGTCGTGCAAGTAATTTCTCGATATAAAATCGTCCTCTATAATCAGTACTTTCAAGGTATTAGTGTAAAAGGTGGTTATAAATTCCGTTTCTTATAACGGAAAAAAATAAAATTAGTTCGCTATCATTTTCATTTATAAAAAATCTTTAATATTAATTAGCTTATATTCAAGTTATTGAAAAAAAAATAAAAAAAACTGATGAAAATATTTGACAATTTAATTTTTTAATCTTAATTTTGTAAAACGATTTTGGAAGAAGATGACAAACGAAAAAGAGAACATATTAAACGAATTTAAAGGCAAGTTTAAACAGATAGTTGCATTGTGCGACCGTCTGCGCGAGGAGAATACTGATCTCCGGGCAAAAAAAGAGTCGCTCGAAAAAGAGTTGAACAACAAAGCCGACGAGATTACCGTATTAAACTCCAAATACGAAAATTTAAAAACGTTAAACTCTCTTATTTCGGGCGATAATTCTCACGACACCAAAATCAAGCTAAACAGAATTGTGCGGGAAATAGACAGGTGTCTGTCCCTTATCGACAGCAATCAGACAAATTAGATATAAGTTTAACAGGCAATGGACGAGAGACTATCAATAAACGTAACAATCGACGGCCACCAATATCCGATGAAAATTAAAAGGACAGAGGAGGAGGTAATTCGTCGTGCTGTGCAGTTAATCAACGATAAACTCGTAATGTATAAGCAGAAATTCAGTTCAAAAGACAAATCACCTTTTGACTTTCTTGCTATGGTATGTCTCGATTTTGCCACCAAATATTTAAACAGCGAAAATACATCCGACGATTCCGATTTTGTTTCGGAACTTCAAATTTTGTCGGGAGAAATTGACGATTATATCCAAAAGTCGAACGTTCTTTAATATAAGATATTTGCCGCATCATTACATTAAGAGGTTTGAAACTCAACACTAATCAAATTTAGGTGTAGGCTTCAGTCTGCGTATAACAGGCCTTAACACAGTTTCGGCTGTGTCAGATTTATTCTGCATTGGACGTTAAAAACAGTCGACCTGCATCGCCCATGTTCATCAGGGGTTTCTTAAACGCTACATGTTAATGGTGCGGTTTTTTTTATGCAAATTTTAACACAATATATATTTTTTATAATGGACAATATAGTAATAATAATTTGCGCCTCAGTAGCCGCTTTGCTTGTAGGATACTTCCTCGGATACTACATGAAGATTAAGGCTGCCGAAAAAAAGGCCAACGACATTATAGAGGACGCCGAAAAGGACGCCGAAATTATAAAACAGAAAAAAATCCTTCAAGCTCAAGACGAGGCTATGAAGCAGAAGGCGGAGATCGAAAAACAAGCCGCCGAAAAAAACAACCGTCTTACGCAATGGGAACAAAAACTCAAACAGAAAGACAACACTGTCAATCAGTTGCGTAATGATTTAACTAAAAAACAAAAAGAGGCCGAAACCAAAAAGGCCGAATGTGATTCGCTCAAAGAGAGCCTCGATCGTCAACTCGAAAAGGCAGAAGTTAAAAATAAAGAACTCGAAGAGATGCACCGCAAGGCTGTTGAAAACCTCGAAGCAATAGCAGGTATCTCTGCCGCCGAGGCTAAACAGCAACTAAAAGACAACCTCATTGCAGAGGCTAAAACCGAGGCGCTTAGTCTACAAAACGATATTATCGAAGATGCTAAAATGGCAGCTTCAAAAGAGGCTAAAAAGATTGTGATTCAAACAATTCAGCGTGTTGGCGCAGAAACTGCCATTGAAAACGCTGTTACAGTTTTCAATATCGACAACGACGAAATCAAAGGTCGTATCATTGGTCGCGAGGGTCGCAATATCCGCGCTCTCGAAGCCGCCACTGGTATTGAGATTATCGTAGACGACACTCCTGAAGCTATCGTTCTTTCTGGTTTTGACCCAGTTCGCCGCGAGGTTGCCCGTCTTGCACTCCACCAGCTTGTTACCGACGGACGTATTCACCCCGCACGTATCGAGGAGGTGGTAGCCAAAACCAAAAAGCAGCTCGAAGAAGAGATTGCCGAAGTGGGCATACGTACTTATATCGACCTTGGCGTTCACGGTTTGCATCCCGAACTTGTTCGTTTGATTGGTAAAATGAAATACCGCTCATCTTACGGTCAGAACCTCTTGCAGCACTCGCGCGAAACCGCAAACCTCTGCGCTGTGATGGCATCGGAACTCGACCTTCCTGTTAAGGCAGCAAAACGTGCCGGACTTCTTCACGATATTGGTAAGGTGCCGGACGATGAACCCGATTTGCCGCACGCAATTGTAGGTATGAAACTCGCTGAAAAATACAAAGAGAAACCCGAAATTTGCAACGCTATCGGTGCTCACCACGACGAGGTAGAAATGACTTCTATCATTGCTCCCATCGTTCAGGTTTGTGACGCTATTTCAGGTGCTCGTCCCGGTGCACGTAGAGAAATTGCTGAAAGCTATATCAAACGTCTCAAGGGTCTTGAAGACCTTGCCCTCTCCTACCCTGGCGTACTCAAAACTTACGCTATTCAGGCAGGACGCGAACTCCGCGTTATCGTTGGCAGCGACAAGGTTACCGACCAAGAGGCAGAAGTACTTTCGTCTGATATAGCCAAGAAGATTCAAACCGAAATGACCTATCCCGGTCAAATCAAAATCACCGTTATCCGCGAAACAAGAGCGGTTAACTATGCGAAGTAGAATAATTTGTTCATAGATAAAAAACCGACGGATTCGCAATGCGAGTCCGTCGGTTTTTTATTAATTAATCTCCTCCATCAACTCCAATTCCGCACCCCTAAACACCATCACAATCTTGTGCAAGGTAGTGTTTTTGGTAAAGTTTTTAACCTTTTCGTCGGCGGCATAAACATCTAATTTAGCCTTTGCCTCGGCGAATTTTTCTTGGGTTTTCTCAGGTTTTTCTTTGGTGCTAATGTATTTGAACTCAATGATATAACTGTGCTGAACATCATTGACGTGACGGTCGGGCATTAAGAAAAAGTCGCAGTAGCCGTGGTTAAACTCAATTTCGGGACACATTAAATAATAAGGCGCAAGATTGAGGTACGCCATAAAGTATCCCTGAATGTTTCGCTCGCCCTCTGCGGCATTGCGTGTTGACGATGCCTTGCTGTACGACGTGGCTATGTATGTCAACATTTCTTTCCATTCGCCAAGTATCGCGGCGTTGGCAAATTGAATCTCCAATTCGGCGATATTGACAGCCGCCGCCTTTGGGAATCGGCTGCGTATGTAGGTGTAAAACTGTTTGCGGATGTTGTTGTTGGGGATGCGGAGTTTTAACAAAGCACCAAAACCGCCGCAAATCGTCAACATTCCGTAATAATACATCAACGAAATGAAATTTTCATCTTCAAGAATGTTGATTGCCGCAAAATGTTCTTTGACGTGACCGAGTATAAAGTCTGAGCTTACCGCCTTGTTAATGAAACTGTTACGGTAATCATTGCCCATCTCTTGCTCGATTTTCACAAGGTGGTCGAGTTTGCCGTAGTCTATCATCGTGTTTGGTGCGGTCATATCTTCGGGGAATTTGCCATCTTGCATATAACGGTTAAGATAGTACATCACCATCATACCGTTGTACATCGGCGGTTCGTTTGCTTCAAAACTTTTGGATGAAAAATAATAGTTGTCGCACCACGGCTTGATTGTGGAGATGATAAAGTCGGTCTGTTGCGCTAAATCGCCTTTAATTTTACCTACCGAATGATAGTATTTTATCATTTCCTTGACGTCAACTTCCGAAAAGCCAAGCATTTGATTGAGTTCTTGATACTGCGAAACATACGACGCAATATTAAACCCGCTCGTGAGGTCTTCGAGCGTCACGGGCGACACACCCGTAAGGAAAATCCTTTCAAAATTGCCCTTGAACTTCTTGAACAGTTCGCGGTAAAAACCCTCGCCGTGAGTGATTGCGGTGTACATTTCCTTGCCGTGGAGCGAGAGAATTGTGTTGGTGAAATTGTCGTACTCATCAACGATTAGGTAAAGCGGGATTTTTTTGAGTCGCGCCTGAGATATTATATACAAAAGACGCTCACTCGCATTATTACAAGCTAATACATTATTGACATAATTTTCATCATAATATTCGGCATACTTTTGGGCAAATTCAAGTATCGCAATACAGCAATACTCATTGAATTTTTCTTCAACTTTTTCTACCTTGCCGTCCACCTGCGAAAAATCAAGTTTCAGCACCTGATAGAAAGCCCTGCGCTCGGTGGGGTGCTCGTGAATCCACAAACCCGAAAACAATTCGTCAAAACGGTCTTTGTTTTTGATGTCGTAATAAGCCTCCAACATACTCACAAACAGACTTTTGCCGAAGCGACGTGGACGTCCGAAAAACACATAACTGTCCCCGCCCTCCAATGTGGCGATAAACTGAGTCTTATCCACATAATAAAGGTTGTCGCGGCGGACGCGCTCAAAATCGTTGATGCCCGATGGCAGGAGTCTTATCTTTTCCATAATGATGACCGTTTAGTTTTCGACGACAAAGATATTGATTTTTCTTCACGTGGTAAAAGTACAGAAAAATATAATTGCACACAAAACTTTCTGATGATTAATTAAAAATTCCTCAAAAATTATTTCCCCATTTCAAAAATCCTTTTTACGCTTTGTCGCGTGAATTAACACGACGAAATTGTAAGAGCGTTTGCCCGAAACTGACTGTACTTGAAATACGACCAAACTTTTCAAAATGCTATA
>JAGCDD010000293.1 GCA_017651345.1 Bacteroidales bacterium
TCATCGACAATATGCTCGCGCACCATTTCACGGTCTATGCCGATTATCACATAGCTTGTTTTTTGATACGGGTGGGATTTCCATCCGACTACGTATTGAGGGCGTTTAGAAAATATATCAAACAAAAACACGGCAAGGCATGGAGCTGGATTATGCTGTCTCATCTATTTGATGAGGGGACGATAGAACACCAGGCATGTACGATGTTTGCAAAGCAATGCGACGGAACGCTGGATGACAATGCAGACACATTGGACTACCGCAAGGTCTGCCACAACCTTTTTGCTGCGATTCCTGATGCCGATGCCAATTTTTGGAGGCAGGTACAAGAGGAGCTTCGCAGATACAGCGTTACTTCTTTGGCTGCAAAATCTCGTTTGCAACATTTTTAGTGCGCTCGAAATACTCGTCGGCAGCCGACTTTTTGATGTGGTTTTTGTCCTGCATCATCTTCTTGCGGCTCTCGGTCTCTATCTTCAAGAGCGGATCCTTGGCATCCTCTTCTTGTTTTTTCTTCTCCTCCTCTGCCTTCTGCTTGTCTTCAATCTCCTTCTGCGCCGCCTCCGAATAGGTGGTGATAGTCTTGACTGTGTCGTCAAAGAAATTGAGGGGCTGCGGCTCATGTATCTCTTTGACATTCTCCTTGGGATTGCGACGATAAGCGTATATCATGCCCCCAATGAAGGCAAAGAGAATGAGAAACATACATGACAAAAATGCTGCTGTACTCATAATTATCAGTGTATTTAGTTATTTAAAAAAGTTTCTAAAAAACGGCGTCTTTGAAGTCTTGTGCTTTTTCTTCATACGCTTGTTGGTTTCCTTGTGGTGCTTTTTCATATATTTGCCGGTCTTCTTGTCCTGCATCTGTATGATGGCTTTGCGCGCCTTCTTCTGATGCTTGCGCTCGGCGCGGTCGAGTTTGGCTTTTTCCTTGGCGCGCTGCTTGTCGTCCTTCCAGAGAGCCTTGCGCTCCTTATCGGTAAGGCCTTCGCCACGCTGATCTTTTTCGCGGATTGCGTTAATCTGCTCCTTGTGCTCGTTTTCCTTGAGGATTCTCTGCGCCTCCTTCTCGTGTTTTTTCTGGTTTTTCTTGTGGTCGGGGCCTTTGCCCTCGCCCTTCTTGAACTCTTTTGTCGCCTTGTGCTGCTCGCGTTTCTGACGCTTTTCTTCCTTGGTGAGTTTTGCCTTTTTCTCTTTCTTGGCTTTCTTTTGCTCTTCCTGCACTTCTGCCTGCTGCGTTTCGGGTTGACCGTCCTCAAATTCCAAACTCTCGCCTTCCTTGCCGAAATCGTCGATGTCGGTGATTTCAGGGTCGTAATCCTCATCCACTTCCTTGGGATGCTTCTTGTCGTACTTGGCTTTTCGAGCAGCTGCCTTCTCGGCTTCAGTGGCAGCACGCATTTCGGCTTTCTCCTTGTCTCTTTCTGCCTTTGCGGCGTCCTCTGCCTCCTTCCTAATCGCTTTTTCGGCATTTATGACGTCATGTTCGGCCTTTTTGACGGCATTGGTGGAGTCCTGAGAGGCTTTTTTCTTTTGTTTCTTTTCCCACTTGGCTTTTTTCTTCTTGTACCTCTCCCACATCTTCTTCTGTTTCTTCTGCTTGATACCCTTCTGGATATCAAAGCCATCTTCCGAAAATTGGAAGCCGCTCGGCGCGTATTCGGCGTTGAAATCGGGCGTACCGTTCATCTGATTGACCTGCGACAACGCCTCGCCGCCGCTTACAGCTATTGCAGCCATCAAAATTAGTATGTATATTACAAATGTCTTCATCGTATTGTCCGTGTTTACAAAAATGGTTATTTTTGCACAGTTTTTTAAGGTGCAAACTTAATAAATATAAACGATGAAAACTAATTTGTATTGGATTTTTGTGCTAATATGCCTCAATTTTTTTTCGTGCGGGCACGAAGACAACCCCGTACCCGACCTTTGGGTGGATTTTCAGGTGAATGTCTATAACGCGGAATTTGCCCCTTTGCAGAATCCGGGAGGATGGGTTTATGTGTCGGGCGGATACAATGGCATTTTTATTTATAATTTCGACAACAACTCCTACTATGCCTACGACCGCGCCTGCCCCGACAACATCGGACACGCCCCGCTCGTCTATGACGAAAAAAAACACGAACTCCATCACGCCGACACTCTGGAAAACTGCAATTCGAGGTTCAGCGTCCTCCTGCACGGTGCTGTTACTTACGGCAATTCAAAATATCCGCTGCGGGAATACAAGGTGTCGGCGTATGGTAATAAACTGAGGGTTACGTCGGAATAAAATGTTCCAGGGGTATTTAAATATACAATTGATTTTGAATATTTGCAAAAAAAGATTATCTTTGCACTTGCATAAAAAACGGCAATCACTATGGCAAAAGAATTCAACACATCGGTTACCTGCAATCCGAAAAAGCATTATATGGTGGACACCACCGCCAAGATGAAGGTCTTTGAACGCCTCATCGACGACGGCAAGTATTTCACCATCACACGTGCGCGGCAGTTTGGCAAAACTTCGTCGTTGAAATGGATATACAACAACCTCAATGACAGGCACTTGGTAGTGTCGATAAGTTTTGAGGATACCGAAGAGGACGATTGGATTAGCGCGGCGACATTCTATAAAACTTTTTGCGGATATATGATAACGGCGTTCAAGGATGACGAACTTACCAAAGACGAAACTGCCGAAAAATTTTGGACAGAAGCCCTGCTAATCAACGATCCTGACATTAAAGCATTGTCAGACAAAATAACAGAGTTTTGCAAAACGACATCTAAAAAAGTCGTACTTTTGGTGGACGAAGTTGACAAAAGCCTCAACAACCAACTATTCCTCAACTTTCTCTCGATGCTGCGCAAAAAATACATCGACAGAGACAAGCGTGGCGACAATTCCACTTTTTGGTCGGTTGTACTTGCTGGAGTGTATGACGTTAAAAATCTGAAACTCAAAATCCGCCCCGACGAACAGCATCAATTTAATTCGCCGTGGAACGTTGCCGCCGACTATGACCTTGATATGACCTTCAACCCACAGGAAATCAGCACGATGCTTGCAGATTATGAAAACGACTACCATTTTGGGTTCAATATACAAGAGATTTCGGAGGAGATTTATAAATATACTTCGGGCTATCCTGTGTTGGTGAGCCGTGTTTGCAAGGAAATTGATGAAAATCTTGGCAAGGACTGGACCAAGGAGGGTGTATTGAAGGCTGTGAAGAGGATTCTAAAAGACAAGGATTTTGCACTTTTGGACGACATCTCCAAGAATCTGCACCGCCATAAGGAACTGCACCAATTTATGTACGCCATATCGGTCAACAGTGTTCAATTTTCGTATTCTCCGATTGACCCGGTTATCAAAATGGCGATAATGTTTTCATACATAAAGGAAAACAACAATTTTGTAGCCGTGCACAATCTGATTTTCGACGAAGCGTTCCATTCGTTTTTTATCGAAGAATACAACCGCGAACACTATCAATACAACCAAGAATCTACCTTTGGATACAATTACATCCAAAACGGCGACCTGAATATGGAGATGGTAATCGGGCGTTTTAAGGAGATAATGGCAGAACGATACAAAGACAGCGACCAAAAATTCCTCGAATACCACGGACGGCTGCTTTTCCTGTGTTTCATCAAGCCGATTATCAACGGCACGGGCTTCTGCTATTTTGAACCGCAGACCAAAAACGGCGGGCGTATGGATTTGATTGTCAATTACAATCAAAAAGAATACATCGTGGAACTCAAATTTGGCGCGGCTCCAAATACGAGACCGACGGCAAGACGCAATTAGCCAACTACCTGAAACA
>JAGCDD010000294.1 GCA_017651345.1 Bacteroidales bacterium
AGGCATTACGCCGCAGCAAGGAGAACACTCTCGGCAGTATCCGCTACGCACAAACCATTCAAACGGCAATGCTGCCCACCACATCCGATTTAGACAAGGTGTTTAAATCGTTTGTAATATATCTGCCCAAAGACATCGTAAGTGGCGACTTCTACTATTTCCATTATATCAAATACGATGAGCGTGAGGTAGATTTTGTAAGCGTTATCGACTGCACTGGTCACGGCGTGCCGGGCGCTTTTATGAGCCTTATCGGTATCAACCTTTTAGACCAGATTATCAAACAGCAGTTTATTCACTCGCCTGCCGAAATTCTCGACGAACTCAACCGCAACGTGCGCAAGATGCTCCGTCAAGAAGAAACCGACAACGACGACGGTATGGAGGCAATATTCTGCAAAGTAGAAAAATGGTCGGACGGACGTCGCCGCCTCACCTACGAGGGTGCAAAATTCCCTGTTCACCGCTACAACTCGCAATCTGGCGAAATTGAAACCTACAAAACATCGCGAAAAGGTATCGGTGGCAAATTCCGCAATAGAGAATCGGCTGTAACTTTTACAGACAAAACCATAGACCTCAACATCGGCGACCGTCTTTATATGACATCCGACGGCATTGGCGACCAAAACAACTACGAGCGCAAACGCTACACTATCAAACGTTTGCTCGATGCCATCAAGGATTCTGTAAAAATGGACATCGACCAACAGAAAAATCACATACTCAACGACCTCAACAATTTTAAAGGCGACTGCGACCAGCGCGACGACATCACCGTTTTAGGCGTTGAGATTGTTTAGAAGTTGGTGATTAACCATCGTACTCCTCGTCTTGAGTAATTGAGAACAACACCCATGAGAAATTACCGTCGGTAATCTTAGAACCGCAGTAACCACACACACCAGCTTGTCCCATATTGTCGGCAGGAGCTCCACAGTTGGGGCAACGTGATGTAGCTTTGCTTTCGATGCTCACTCCCTTGCGGCTAACAAAAGTCCAATACTCGCTAAATACACGTTCGCGGTGGTTGTTGCCGGCTATTACATTGCCATTGTTGTCTACATAATAGTCGTAGCAATAGGCAAAGATTCGCACCGTTACCGAATCGTAGTATTTGTCGGTTTCGTATTTTACGGTGTTAACCTTTTGAATAGTAACATTATCGAGAGCATTGCGGCAGCCGTATTCTTTGCAGAAAGTAATCCAATAGTTCATACTTTGCCATAGACGGTCGCTGAGCAGGTGTCGAGCTTGATCCCACTGCAGCGATGAATACAGTTTGTAAATATCAAGAAAATAAGGAATTGCAATATTCTGTTCAAATTCTCTGTAACCCATATTGTTGTGTGTAGCGGCAAATTCACCAGCACGCTCTTGCAGATGACTGTCGTAGATGGTGGCATTGCCAGTACCCATTTCGGCAGAGTAAGTAATTACGTCTGAAGTTTTTACCCTCTCGGTAGACACCACCGTTACAGCATTTACAATCCACGCATTGTCGGTTTGCGAAATCATATTGCCACAGTGAGCGCACGTACCTGCATCGGTAAACTCGGCAGAAGCTCCACAGCAAGGACATTTAAGCACGCCCATACCGTCGGGAACAGGCGACACGACACCCGCGTTGCGCACAAACTGCCAATTTTCTACTGTAAAACAGCGGAAAACTGCGCCATTGGCCTTAGCCTTGGCAGTATAGTTGGCATTAAACTCAACGGTTATCTTGTTGATTTTCTGATGAGTTTCGTGATGAACATCGTTTGAAATCGACACAATAGAAGCCTTGCCAATCACAACTTCTGAAATATCATAGTTGCTCCATTTTTCGAGATTAGTACTAAAAAACGGCTGAATCTCCTTAAGCCTGTCGCCACTAATATAAAGGTGCATCTTGGTAAAGAGCAGCGAAGCATAATCTAAGAACACAGGAGTAGAAAAGTTGGGGTCGGAACTTTTTAACCGAGCCAGCATAGTGTCGCGCTGCGTTGTGCTACTCATGATATTACGTTGCGTAGGTGCCGAAGATATAGTTGAATTTTTTGAACTCTTTTCGGCAATCTTGTAAATAATAAACAGAATAGCCAACACAATGAGCGTAGGTATAGGATAATTAAACAAGCAGTAAACAATCAAACTTGCAAGACCGTCGCCGCCGCTGCCACTACCGCCGCCGCCTCCGTGATGATAACCGCCGCCACCACCGCCTCCGCCGTGATAGCCATGTCCGCCACCGGGTCGAGCTTCGGCAATTTCGGGTAAAAAGATTACAAAGAAGGCTATAATTACCAAAGATACAAGTATCAGCCAATTATATCGATTGTTCAAAAATTTTTTCATCATTGCAATAGTTTATCGTTACACCTTATATAATAGTAACTACAAATCCACGTCAAGGTCGTCGGGAAGTTCGTTGATGTCGTCCTCGCGATGAGGCAAGTATTTTGCAAAAATAGGAACCGATTCGTGCATCACTCTTAGAATTTCGGCGGGAACATCATTTGCAGCAAAAATATTGTTGACCATTGAGTTGAGTTTCTGCATATCCACATCATCAAAGAGGAGAGTGATACCGTGGTCGGGCATAAAGATAGCCTCTTGTTCGGTAACAGAGCAGTAAATAAGGAAACCTGTGTGCTCCATAGTATTGTAAATCATACCCTTTTGAAAAATAGCGCGGGCATAGATTTCGGTATTTTTGCGACGAACTTTTTTGGGTATAATCAACCGCTGAAGCGCAGGCACAAATGTAAACAACGCCAAAGCCGCTCCAAACACAATCACCGAAATACCGTACATAAAATAGGTATCAAAATCTATCGGAGCAAACATAAAAAAAGTAAACACCACAAAGCACAATATAGCAGCGGCGGCAAAAGAATATGGAGTATACCGTCCAGACGACTTTTTTATTATCACCACAGCCTCGGCTTGCGAGTTGTTTTCAATCTCTGCCACACCATCGTAAAGTTTAGTGCGGAAATTGTCATCGAATCTTTTCATATTTTTATATCCTATTCAACTATTAAGTACAAAATCCCTTTGTTAAAATTTTTTATAAATATACGGATATTTTTTAAAATATCACCGTTTGGCAAAAATATTTTTTTAATTTTGTAAACTGAAATTTATCCACAACTAAAAATGAGCAACGAAGTAAAAGAATACAAACCCAAATCGTTTTGGAGCCGTCCCGAAGGCAAACTTGGTGCAGCAGTGCTTATTACAGGTTCTGCAGCATTAGGCATATTTCACAATCCTGCATTAGATTTGTTGCGCTCGATGTTTGAAACACCATTCAGCACAATGGGATTGTTTGCCATATTAGGCACTGTGGCTCTGATATTTACCGATTCGCGTGCAAGGAAACTTGTAAGTTTTGCATTTAAAGGAATAATGCGCAAAATAACAGGATGGTTTGTACAGTTAGACCCGATCAAAATATTGGAATCGCACATCGAGTACCTCAAAAAAAATCGCGAAGAGATGAACTCCAATATCACCAAACTGCGCGGACAACTATCCAAACTTCGCAGCATTGTTACTCAAAACAACAACGAAATGGATCAGAAAATACGCATAGCCCGACAAGCCAAGTTGCAAAACCGCAACGAACTCGTGGCTATCAACACCCGTCAATATGGTCGTTTAAAAGAACTCAACACAAGGTACGAAACTATGATCAACAAGATGAACGTACTTTACAATGTGTTGACCAAAATCTACAACAGCACCGCATACCTTATTCAAGATACCGAAAACGAAGTTAGGCTCAGGAAACAAGAGGCAACTGCCATTATGACAGGTTATTCCGCTATGAAACACGCCATGAACATTATCAACGGCGACCCCGACCGCAAGATGATGTTTGATATGGCAAACGAAGCTCTTGCCGACGACATTTATGCTAAAATCGGCGAAATGGATACCTTTATTGAACTTTCGGGCGACTTTATCGACAATGTTAATCTTCAAAATGCCGCATTTGAACAGCAAGGCAACGACCTTATTGCCAAACTCGAAAAAATGGAGAAAGAAGGCTTATCTTACTTAGAATCTGCCGACAAAGGACTGCCTCAAGGCGACGTTACCCACATGACCGCCGCAGAAATCGACGCCGCTATCAGAAACCAAGGCGAAAAAATCCCTGCCGGTGCTCCTCGCGACTTCACAAATATTTATAACCACTAAAACCTTTTAGCCATGAAACAGAAAAGAATGAAACTCATCACCAAATTACTTATATATATATTGGTGTTTGCAATTGGCGGATATTTTTTCTATAAGTATATGCCTCAAGGGTTTAAAGAATTGGTAACGCCCACTACTTCACCCGCATCTCCAGAAGTTTCTCCTGCCCAATAAAAGCCTCGCAAAAGTCGCCGATTTTGAGCGGTCCAACGCCTGCTGGTGTGCCTGTATATATCAAATCGCCAGTTTTGAACATCACAAACTGCGAAATATACGACACAATTTCATCAAACGAAAACATCATATCAGCGGTATTACCTTGCTGAACGGTTTTATCATTGATTTTGAGCGAAAAATCTATATTGCGCATATCTGCAAACTGAGTTTTGGGCAAAAACACAGGCGAAATAGGTGCAGCACCATCAAAACCCTTACTCAAAAACCACGGCAAACCCTTTTGACGGCATTCATTTTGAATATCTCGGGCTGTAATATCAAGTCCGATACCAATTTCGTCGTAATATCTGTGGGCAAATTTAGGACTTACACACTTGCCCATCTTACAAATTTTTAGCACTATCTCGGTTTCGTACTCTATCTGAGAAGAAAACTCTGGATAATAAAAATCAGAATTGTTGCGCAGCAATGCGGTTTCGGGCTTGATAAAGAAAACCGGCTTTGATGGAGTCTCCATCGCAATTTCGGCATTGTGCTTACGATAATTGCCAGCGATACAAAATATTTTCATAGTTACAAATATTACAAAACGTGGCAAAATTATAAAAAATAGAAAAAAAAAACAGAAATTTAACAATAGTTAAAGTACCAAATTGCCAAAATAATTTGTAATTTTTGAACGCAAACTATACAAGCAGTGTTCGCACTGTTTGATACGCTCAAAAAATCGGTATACATATTGCATTTTGATACAAAGAAAACAAAAACAGCACGCTAATTAAATGAAGAAACTTAGCCACTTTTTAATAAAGAATTTCGAGTTGAAACCTCAAGAAATCAATATTTTCTTGATGTTGTTCCTACATTCGTTTTTTCTCGGGCTTGCGGGTGCGTTCTATTTTACACCTGCCAACTCGGAGTTTATCAAGTTCTTCGGCAGCGAGCAATTGCCCTACGCATACATTGCAGCTGGCATTGGCGGATACATTTTCACTTCTATATATTCGTGGTTTCAAAAACGTATTGGCAGCCGCTCGCTATTTATGGGCACGCTGCTAACTATGACTATATTAACACTTTGCTGCCGTATATTCTTGCACACCATACCAGACAAATGGCTGAGTGTGTTTGTGTTTATTTGGGCATGGCCGTTTTTGTCGATGATAGGTATCGAGTGCGGCGCTTTGTCGCTCAAATTCCTCAACTTAGTGCAAGTTAAGCGTATTTTTGCACTGTTTAGTATGGGTGGCGTGTTGGCGGCGATTATTGGTTATTTGGCAATCCCGCTATTAAACAAAGTAATCTCGCACCCTTACGACTTATTGTATATCAGCACATTAGGATTTATTCTTGGTATTGTGTTCCTGATAATGCTTTACAACAAGTATCCCGAAAAACTTGCCGACGAAAAGGGTAAAAAATTTCAACTCATCAAAAAAGAGACAAACGACGGCACGGGATTTCTCCAACTCATTAAAAAAGACTACTTTAAATACATATTTATATGTGCCACCCTCTCGATGACCATTATATATGTAACCGACTTCTCGTTTCTTTCAACAGTAAAAATACACATCGCACCCGAAAACATTTCGCAATATTTAGCACTTGTATATGCGGGATTAAAAATTGGCGAATTTGTAATATCCTATTTTTCAAGTCGTTTGCTTAGTCGATATGGAGTAAAATTAGGATTAATGATATTGCCAATTGCCATGGTGGTGGTGGTAACTCTTGCCGCCATAATTGGTATCGCCCCGGGTGTGGAATGTCTTATGTTTTTGATACTTATCACTATAAATAAATCGCAAGAAAGAATTTTGCGCCGAGGCCTCGACGACCCAGCTTTCAACATTCTCTACCAGCCCCTTCCCGACAACGAAAAATTTGCCGTGCAAACCAAAGTGGGTGTGGTTCAGCAATTTAGTACAGCCATTGCAGGATTGTTTATTCTTGGTGTCAACAAGATTATAACTATCGGCGGCGAATACGATTTCAAATGGTTTATGTGGTTCTTTGTGCCGGTTTTGGTGGCTTGGGTAATATCTTCGCGAAACCTTTACCTTAGTTACAAAGATAATATCCGTCAGATACTTGCCGACATCAGCAAAGAAAAACGCCGCGACACATCAAAATATCAGTACGGTGCGGAAGTTCTCAGAAAATATATCAAAAAGTCGAGCCAAAAATTCACCAACCTTGCCGTTACAATCCTTTCCGAAACCAATCCACGTTCGCTTGAAGCATACGCAGGAACACTTTTGGAAAGCGACGACGAAGTGGTAAACAAGGCTGTGCTCCGCAATATCGACCCCACTTGGCGACGCCGTATTGCTTCGCCGTGCCAAAAAATTTACGAAACATCCAATAGTCCCGAAATACGACTGCTTGCCGAACGTGCCAAAAACTATCTTGATTTTTCGGAAATTAAGACTCCTCAACCCGACGAACTTAACGCTCTCGCCGCTTCGGAATACGTTTCGGACAAAATCAAGTTGGTGAAATATATGTTTCAAGACGACAACTTGTTAAACGAAGATATTATTCTCGGACTTTTGGACAGTACCGACAAAAACGTTAAATCAGCCGCCATCACTCTTGCAGGCAAACTCCGCACACAAAAGATGATTGCCAAACTGATTTCGCTGCTCGAATCGGTAGAATATTACAACACAGCCGGCGCAGTGCTCTTAGACATAGGCGACAAGGTGTTGCCCGCGCTCAACGAATACTTTGAAAAATGTGTTCAACCTGTTATCCTTCTGCGCATTATCGAGCTGTACGGAAAATTTGGTTCTGCCCCAGCCCGCGCCTACCTTGTGCATAATATCAACTATCCAAACCGCGAGGTGCAGCAGGCTATTATCTACGCTATGTATTTTTGTAAGTATCAGGCTGAACCCGAAGATGTGGACACTATTAAACAAAAAGTAAGCGAAACTGTTGAAAACATTGTTTGGATAATGTCGGCTCTTGAAGATATTGAGGACGAGAAAAACACCCTCAAACTGTTTCAAGCCCTTGATATTGAGAAACAAAACAATCTTGAACAATTGTTCTTGTTGCTCAGTTTTATCTACGAACCTCGTATTATCGCATTGATACAGAAGAATATCATTGGTAAAAACACAATATTTGCATTAGAAATTATCGACAACTTCTTTTCGCAAGATGTTAAGCAGATAGTTTCGCCATTGTTCGACGATATGTCGGCAGTGCAGAAAATCAAGAAGTTAAGTCATTTCTTCCCGCAAAACAAATATTCGTTTAGCGACCGATTGAAAGAGATTATCAAGCGCGACTTCAACAAAATAGACAATTGGACAGTAAGCAAGGCAGTTGAATTGCTTGGACGTTTGCACAAATCAAAATCTACCGCAAGTTCAAACTCAGGCGTGATGGACTATAAAGACCTCAGCCTTTGGGTACGCTCTAACTTAGACGAACTGCTCACCAAGATACGCAAGAGTGAAATGCCCGACGAGATTTTCCTCTGCCTCTACCACACCGACGAAATGGTATACTCTTCGGCAGCAAAAATTATTTACGAAGAAAACCCGATAAAATGCTCCGACTACCTTACCAATATGTCGCCCAAAAAGCAGCAGTTGCTTTCTGACCTTACCAACAACCAGCCCATCTTGTTAGACAAGGTTAAGATGCTCAAAAAGCACCCGATGTACTTCAATGTACCTGAAAACCTGCTTGTTAAGATGGCAGAACATATCCGCATCAAACAGTTGCAAAAAGGCGATGAAATAATGCCGACAGTTCCCGGAGCCGCCGAAGATATTGTGATTGTGCTAAAAGGAACTCTGTGCGTTAACGAAACATTTGGCGACGACACTTATTTCTTTAAAAACGACATCATTATCAAAGGTCTCAACCTCGACCAAGGTGCCAATGTCCTCACAGCTAAAAAAGATAGCACAGTATTGTTAATCAGCCGATTTGAGTATTTCAACATCCTCATCAACGAAACCGACATCATCCGCTACGTATTCAACGAAAATACACAAGGCAGATTAGCCGACAAACCTGAGGAAGAATAAATTATCAAATCAAGATACCACTACAATTATTTATACTCTTCATAACTCTCATCAAGTTGAGAGTTTTCGTCTTCGAGTTTAATATCAAATCCAGGATTATGATTTTGATTTTCGTCTGTAGCTTGTTCTGACTTGTTATCTACGACTTTATCATTAGCAGCCTTTGTGTCTAACTCTTTGAATGCAGAAATGTTGGCAGAGCTATTAAGATTTTCGCGTTCGAGTTCGGCATTGAGTTGAGTTTTAAGGCGGAGAATTTCGGTAGAATGTTCTTCTATAAGTTTCTGCAATTGTTGTTTTGAAGCAAGATCTTCTCGGGTAAGTTTAAAGAAATCAACCGATTCGTTGAGATTTCGCCAAAGCGCAATCATCGATTCCGACGAATGTAACATCGATTCCGACGAACGAGTATTAGACTGAGTAATATCTACAAGTTGCTGAATAGCGTGATTGATAGAAACCGTACGGTCTAACTGTTCGTTGCACGAGTTGGCAATATCCGATACCATAGAGGCATTTTTTCGAATTCGCGGAGTAATTTTGTCAATAAGATCAGACGAACGCTCCGTAATTTTAAGGCTTCGAGCACTTGATTCGTTGATTTGAATAGAAGCCTCTTGACAGTGCTCGGCAAGTTTTCGGATTTCGGCAGCCACCACAGCAAAACCTTTACCATGCTCGCCTGCGCGGGCAGCCTCCACAGCAGCATTGATAGCAAGGAGGTCGGTACGCGAAGTAATCTCATTGATAATCTGAGCCTTAGTAATCACACTTTGAATACAAGCAAGAGTACTTGCCGACGATTTTGTAATAGTGAGCACATCTTCGGCAATGCTTTCAGAAGTTTCGCAAGTTGCTTTTGCTTTGGCAGTATTTTGTTCTATCGACATTGCCATATTCTCTAACGCAGCCGACATTTCTTCCACAGCGGCGGCCTGTTTTTGAGTATCGTCAGAAAGTTTTGTTACCACATCGGCAAGCATTTTACCACTATGAGCTGTATCTAAAGAGTATTTGCGAATAGATTCAATAGCAGAGCAAAGGCGTTCCTTCATGTTTTTAACATTGCGAACAAGTTCACCAATTTCGTCATCGCTCTTAATATGGTCGGCAGCGGTAGAATAAAAGCGACCTTGCGCAAAATCTTGTGTCAGATTGTTGACAGCCTTGATGGGAATAACCACACTAAATCTGATTACCAACCACAACAGCAACGACAACAACAAAATTGTAACCACAGCTATGCCAATAAACACAAGAAACATCTCTTTGTCGCCCTTGTAAAGTTGAGCAGATTCAACAATAATACCGAGAGTCCAAGGGGTTTTATCTACATGATGATAAAAAATTTCAACATCTTGATTGTAGTTGTTGACACAATGCTCTATACCCGAAACACTCTTATTTTTAGTAAGTTGTGTAAAAAAATCGTCGAGACCCTTAAAGTCTACCGATTTTGCTGTATTTAAACTTAAAGTGTTGATATATTGCTGTTTTGGATAGGCAATAAGAGTGGTATTTTCGTCAACCATGGCACCCATTCCGTGTTTAGAAATCTCCATATCAGCAACATACGAATTAATACGGTCGTTGTCGATAACAGCGGTTAACACACCAACACACTTATTGTTGCGATCGCGAATTGCCACCGACACGTTAAATACAGCACTATCGCCAACATATTGTTTGGGCATAGTTAGCATCACATTCAGGTTTTGATCGCTCCGCATCTTTGAAAGATAGTAGACACAATCGGGATCAGACTCGGGAACAGAATCAAGAGGAATTCCTGTTAAATATTGCCGTCCGTCGGGCAGCGAAAGCCTAATGGAACGATATTTTTCATAATTATCATCCACCAAAAACTGCGAAACCTGCATAACTCGCTCAGGATTAAACCTTTTGGATGTTTGAGTTGCAATTAGTTTCAACTCATCAACATAACCATAAATATAGTTAGAAATGTTAGTGCTTTGAATTTCAAGCATTTGCAAACCCATACTATGAATAGTTTCTCTATTTTTATCGTACGACGATTTAAATATATAATAATCAGAGAAAATTATAATCAACGCCACTATGGGAATTGAAATCATTGTTAGCTTTACCCAAAGACTGCGTCCGCGGTGGTGAAATATATTGGATTTTGCCATAATAACTATATTAAGTGGTTGTATTATTGTCTTTTAATTTATTTTCGGTATCGGTATTATCAATAAAATTTCTTGCATCTAATTCTTCTTGAAGTCGTTCAAGCTCTGCAATATGAGTTTCAAGTTTTCGCTGAATAACTAACGCGCGGTCGGATTCTTCGCTCTTGAAAAAGTTGACAACCTCAACAAGACCATCGGCATACTTAGAAAATATTTCAGCCTTTTTGAGCATAGCTTCTGCAGCATTAGCGTTATTGGCAGCGATTTCGGCAAGTTGCTGAATAGACAACAATATCTGTTGCGAACTTTCTTCCTCTTCCTTAATAGCAGCAGCAATAGACGAAATTTTTTCGCCTGCCGTATTTACCGCAGGAAGCAAGAGTCCAAACTGCTTAAAAGCACGTTCAGAAATTTGGATATTATCGGCACCGGCTTCGTCGATTTCTACGGCGGCAGCACGACAGCGTTCTGCAAGTTTTTTAATTTCACCTGCCACCACAGCAAAACCTTTTCCCTCGTCGCCTGCCTTGGCAGCTTCTACAGCAGCATTGATAGCAAGAAGGTCGGTTTTGGAGGCTATCTCGTTGATAACGTGGATTTTTTCGGTAATCTGTTTTGTACTTTCAAGCGATTTGGCAATAACCTGCGATACCGAATTCATACTACCAACAATTTGCTCACTTGTACGCTGTGTATCAGCTGCATACAACGAACTACGTGAAATAGATTCTTGCATTAATCCCATCACAGCATTAATTTCGTCGGCTGCCATCGACTGATTAGCAACACTTTCGGAAATATTCTCTGCCGAGGTGTTGAGTTCGCGGCTATCACTCACAATCAAAGCTGCCTTGGTGCGTATATCTGTGGTTATCGACTGCAATTTGCGCGACATTTCAGCAATACCGTCAAGCATCTTACCAATCTCATCGTTGCGCATAGAATGTATTTCAGCCACCTTATATAATTTACCCGCTGAAAAACACTCTGTTGCTTTCAATAGATATTGCACTGGCCTATTAACATACTTAGTAACAAGCCAATAAAGCACCACCGAAAACAGAATTACCGCCACTGGAACAAAAATATAAAACAACCTGATTAATACCATGTTGCGACTTTTCAACGTTTCCACAGGCATCACAAACACATAGTGCCAATCGGTGAAATCGATTTTTCGCCAAAGCAAAGCAAACCTTGCGCCAGAAGGATGTTCAATATCAAGCGGATATTCTAAATCGTGACCTGCCATTATCTCTTTGCCAATAATATCCAGACCTTTGTAGATAGAAGAATCGGTAAGTTTAAATTTATTAATCCACTCAGGATGCACATTAGAAGCTTGTACAAGAGTCGAATCGCTTGTAACTATCATTCCAACACCATCGCCAAGTACTTGTTTGTTGCAAACCAAATCACTAACCCGCTGCGCATCCAAAGCTACCGAAATAAGACCGGTCATGGTATCTTTTTGCATAAACGGTGCATGAATAACAAAAACATCTCCCTTGCCATCGCGTGCAGGACGACGATTGGATACAAAAAAACGATTTTTGGTAAAAATTTTTATATTCTTTGGGGTGATTTTAAATGTATGATTGGTGTCGGTAAGAGTGGTAATGGTAGAACCTTCGTAATTAGAAAAGCCGCCGTAATGAAACCAACCTTCGCTTTTGTCTACAAGCAATTGCATCATACCAAGGCTAACAGTATCGTTAATACGCTGAGTAGTGCGAAACTCCGAAAGCATTTCTAACTGAGATACAACGTTTTCGAAATGTTTAGATATATAATCGGCATTATTATTAACCATTTCGTACATTGCCTGACTCAACGCCTCTTTGTTGTTATGGCGAATTATCAAAAACAAAGTAAGGTTCACCCCCAATACCAAAAAGAATACCAGGGGTACAAGAACCTTCATCATATTACCAGTAATGGTCTCTTTCTTTGGGCTTTTGTCCATGACTTTACAAAAAATATCTGCCTATAAAGATACAAAATATTTGCGTATTGGCGAATAATATTTTTTGAATTTTTTAAAACAAATACACCTTATTTAAAAAGTTTCTGCGCAAAATCGCGGATAGATTTTCGCCACGGCTGCCATTCGTGATCGCCAGGGAAAGAGTTGAAAACCACATTTACACCTGCATCCTGCATTGTTTTAACAACAGCTTTGTTGTATGTGATGCGGGGGTCTTGCTCGCCACAACTGATGTATACCACTTTGCGTTGGCTGTTGAATTTTTTGGTATCGGTAAGTATTCCGGGGC
>JAGCDD010000295.1 GCA_017651345.1 Bacteroidales bacterium
AAAACCAATTGGGACATACAGCCCCGAGGAGGGCGGAGGTGTCCGACATAATTTTTAGGAAATCAATATGACCACCAAACTGCCATACTGCATTCTTGCGGCGTGGTTGGTTGTTGTGTGCCAAAACGTTAAGGCGCAGAAAGACACCACCATACACCGCGAGATTGACAGGATAGATATTGTTGCGCCCGCAGAAAGGAACAATACTTCCACCGTGCAATTGCTGAGGGGCGAGCGTCTCGCGCTCCTTCCAACGATTGACGTGGCGGGAGCGTTGAGGCTTTTCAACGGATTGACAATCAAGGACTACGGCGGCATTGGCGGCCTAAAAACAGTGTCGGTACGGTCGCTCGGCGCATCGCATACAGCCGTGGAATACGACGGTGTGCCGGTCTCAAACACGCAAGCGGGGCAGATTGATATTTCGAGGTTTGATGTCAATTCTATTTCCGAACTGAAACTCTCAGTAGGTCAGGATGATAATATGCTACAACCCGCCAAACTTTTTGCGTCGGGCGCGGTGCTGAGCATCAATTCTTTTCAAGAAAATTTTGACGGCAAACACCGCCTGAAAATCACATTGCGGACAGGATCTTTCGGGTATTTTTTTGCAAATTGCAATTATACTCAAAAACTACCAAACCGACTGACAATCAAGGCAGAAGGCGAATATATGCGCAGCGATGGGATGTACAATTTCACATTGAAAAATTATAAAACCATCACCACCGAAAAACGCCGAAACACCGACATCCGCTCCGGCAAATTGGAACTCGCGCTACATTACAACGACACCGTGCGCAAATCATTCGACCTGAAAATCTACGGCTACCTCTCGGAGCGCGGACTTCCAGGCAGCATCGTCCTCTACAACCCTCGCGCCGAAGAACGTTTGAAAGACGAAAATTTATTTGTACAAGGCAATTATAAATATCGGATTTTCAGCAATTTGACTACAAAAATAATTGCAAAATACAATTATTCTTTCAGCCGATATTCTGACATAAACGTGATGTACTCCGACGGCAAATTGGTGCAAAAATCCACGCAAAACGAATTGTTTTTATCTTGGATTAATCTTTGGCAAATCTGCGAGCCGCTTACATTTTCGGTGGCAATTGACGAAAATATCAACACCCTAAACAGCAACATAACCGACAGACAACCAACGAGAAACACGATTCAGGCGGCGGCGAATTTGCGTTATAATTATAAGAAATTATTTACGGCAACTATTGGCGAAGTTTTCACGCATCTGAGAGAACATACCGAAAATGGATCGCATTTTCAGGATTTGGACAGGTGGTCGCCGTTTGCAAGCGTTGTTGTAAAAATAAATAAAAAAATTACTGCAACCCTGATGCTAAAAAACACTTACCGCGTACCAACCTTCAACGAACTGTATTACACTACGTTAGGCACGACGGGACTGCAACCCGAAGATGCGCGGGAAATGGATTTAGGGCTGTCGTATTCGGGCAAAAAGTGGGGCGCGTCGGTCAATTGTTATCACAACAATGTAAAAAACAAAATCGTTGCAATCCCAACCCTTTACATTTGGAAAATGGCAAATTACGGCAAGGTAAAAATCACGGGCGTTGACCTCGCGGCGGACAAAAAAGTGGCAATCTCTGACGTTTTGATTGACCTTTCGGCGCGATATTCATATCAAAAGGCAATTGACGTAACAGACAACAAATCAAAACTTTACAAATCGCAAATTTCATACACGCCTCGTCATTCGGGCAGTGGTTCTGTGGCAATCAAATACAATGATTGGGCGGCAAATGTAACGGCGATTTTGTCGGGCAAACGTTACTTTTTGGAGTACAACATCCCCGACAACGAAATCGAAAATTACGCCGAATTTTCAGCCTCAATTTCAAGGAATTTCAACATAAAGGGCGTTGATTTTTCACTGAAATTTTCGTGCATCAATTTTACAAATTGTCAGTACGATGTGATAAAATATTATCCTATGCCCGGACGACAATTTCAACTGAATTTAAGTTTAACATTATAAAAACAACAAAAAAATGACAAACAAATTCTACAATTTTCTCACGCTCGGCGCGTTGACGCTGAGCACCGCAATCGCCTTCACATCGTGCGGCGACGACGAAGAAGACAAGCCTGAACCAATTATCGACCCGGTTGCTACAAAGGTCTTCATCCTCAATGAAGGCTCTTGGACCGCCAACAATTCCACTCTCGACCTCTATCATCCTTACGCCGAGCCTACCACTTTGCAGAAGGATGTATTCGCCACTATTAACGGCGAGAAGATTGGCGACACGGGTCAAGACCTCATCGCCTACGGCAACAGGCTCTATCTTTCGGTGTGGGGCAGCAACTATTTGGCAAAGTTGGACAACAACGGCAAAGTGATAGAAAAATATCAATTCAAAGCAGACGAAGGTCAGCCGCGCAGCCTCGCCGCCGACGGCAAATACGTCTATGTCTCCACCTACGGCGGCAAGGTTGCGAAGTTTGACACCACGTCAATCGCCGCACCGGTTGCCTTTGTGGAAGTAGGCAACAATCCCGAAGGCATCGCCGTAAAGGGCAACTATCTTGTAGTCTGCAACTCGCAGCAAACGGGTGCGGACGGCAAGTCGGTGCCCGACAACAGGATTTCCATCGTTGACCTCAGCACATTCACCCTCGCAAAACACATCACATCAGATGTTTACGGCAACTATCAGAATGTTGCAGTAGTCAAGGACAGCGTTTACATCACGTATTACACGCCGTCGTACTCTGTGGAAATGCTCAACCTCGACATCACCAAAGGCACGCTGACCCCCACCGGCGCGGCTACCAAGATGATTGGTACTTCCGAAGGCGAACTCTTCTGCGCCAACGTCGCCACGGTCTATGACGAAAATTGGAACGCCACCACCAACACGTCGTTCTTCGTGCGCAACGTCAATACCGGCAAGGACACTCCGCTCCTCGACCTCTCCGCAACGCCCGAACTCGCCACCGCAACGGTCTATCTGTTTGACATCGACTACGCATCCCACGACCTCTACATCGGCACCACCGACTACAAAACCAACGGCACAATTTACCGTTTTGACAAGGACGGCAAGTTGTTGGACAAATTCGAGACAAGCAGCATCAGCCCGAGCAAGGCGGTGATTTTCTAATTGGAGCGCAGGCTTTTTAAAACATGAATTTAAGCGAATTTAAATGAATTGAAACGAATTTATTTTTAAATTCGCTTAAATTTTTTATTGTAAACCGTATGCTAAAACAACTCATTTTCTTTGCGACAATTATTTGTCTGTCAATTAGTTGTCGTCAATCTGCAAAAACCGAAAACACCTCCACGACAAAGTTGGAGTTGCATCACTCTACCCTACTCCGTCTTTACGACGGTGGTAACGGCTACCGCATCGCCGAAGTGCGCAATCCCGCCGACACTGCGAAAATTTCGCGGCGTTATATTTTGATTGACAGCAATTTAGATGCACCGCAAAACACGCCCGAAGGCACAATTATCCGAGTGCCACTCAGAAACGCGCTTATCTGCACGTCGCTCCACGCGGGACTGTTTAAGACGCTCGGAGCAACGGACGAAATTGGCGGCGTTTGTGATGCGAAATACGTGATTGACAGTACGTTGCAATTATTAATTAAAACCGAAAAAATAAAAGACTGCGGTTACACTGCCAACCCCGACCGCGAAAAAATTTTGACACTTGCGCCTGACGCGGTTTTGATGTCGCCATACGACGGGATGCAGACCACGGGGTTCTATGGCGCGACAGGGATTCCCGTGGTGGATTGCGTTGATTATATGGAAAATACGCCACTCGGACAGGCTGAATGGATTAAATTTTACGGAATCCTGACTGGCAGGGAGCGCGAG
>JAGCDD010000296.1 GCA_017651345.1 Bacteroidales bacterium
ATTTTGGTGTTGTTCATCTCTATCAACACTATGATACCCAACGGAATAAGAATAGAAACCACAAGGGCAATAAAAAGAAATTTAAATCTCAAAGGTTTGGTAGGTCCCATCGACCCCATAGGCGGGGTAATCAAACGGGTGTTGTAAGCGGTGAAAGCCTGCGAGAGTTCTGTCTCCTCGCGTTTCTGCAAAAGAAAGAGGTACAGAGATTCTTTAACCTTCTGCTGACGGACAATCGAAAGCAATTGCTTAGCCTTGTCGGGGTTGGATGAAATGTGCGAAAGACTTTTATTAAGGTTTTTTTCGAGCGATGCTATCTGCGCGTCGAGCACCTTAATTTGGTTTTCGATAGAGCCCACAATTGCTCGGCGCAGTTGCGAGATAGTTTCATCGAGTTCGATCACAAGGGGATTCTTGTCTGACGAAGTGGAAATAATCTGCTCACGTTTTATTATGCAAGAGTTGTATTCTGTAATCTGTTTTTCGGCGGTGGAGTTGTTGCTACCAGAATAGAGCGGCAACAGAGTGTTTTTCTTAGTGGTGTCAGAAATATAGTCACGCACGTTTTTAGCCATAGCCTCCTGAGTTTGCAACGATACAATCTCATTTTGGAGTGCATTGGCCTGAGTGTAAAACATTTCGCTCGATTTTTCAACATCGGGCAGAAGGTTTACGCTCTTAAACGACGACACATCGCTATCCACCATTCCCAACTCACGCTCAATAATCTCGAGCCTATTGTTGATAAAGGCTGCTGTACCAATTGCCGATTGGTTTTTATCCTCAATCCATTTTTCGTTGTACACCGTGTACATAGTGTTCAAAAAGTCCTCGGCACGCTGAATATTCTCATCGTCCATAGTGAGCGAAATCACCGATGATTTTTTGTCGGCAAGGTCGGCACTAAATTTCTTTGAGTAAACCTGCAAGGCGGTGCGGTAAGGCTGTCGGCTTACGTAAATGGTTATAGGTTTGGATAATTCAGCATATTTGGGTGTTGATGAAATAAGCAGGTTGCCAAGCGGAGTAGAAACCTCCTGACCCAGAAGACCGTCAACTACTTCAGAGGCGAACCCCTCCCATCGCGGACTATAAAATTCACAAGCGCGGAAACTGCCGTCGGTGTCGAGTTTCAAGGTAAAGCCACCTTGAATAAAATCGTCGTTATCAGTCAATTGAGCCGTTACGGGCAGACTATCGCCATAAATCACAACTTTTTTGAAACGAGTGTCCACATAATAGTTGTAATCTAAATGGAGACGTTGGATAGTTTCGAGAATCAAAATCGGCGAGCGGAGCACCTCCAACTCGTTGTATACGGTAGATTTAGAGTCGAACAAACCCATTTCAGAAAACGAAGTGAGTTGCGAATTAAACGACGAAGTGTTGCCGTCGGTATTTTTTATAAGGAATGTAGAATTGCGGGTATATGTGTTAGGTGTTATCAAAAGATAAATCACCGCCACCGCCATTACTATAAAAATCGAAATAAGAAACCACCACCATTTAGTAAAACAAGCGCCCAAAATAGCGTTGATATCCACCTGATTGTTGATGGATGGTTGATTGATGTTGGCAGGCTGAATAATACGTTCGAGTGATTGCTGATTGGTTGTCTCCATTTTTCTCTTACCTTATAAATATTACATACACCGACATACAAAACGAAGCCACTGAAATCCAGAAAGATGGACTGTAGGCAGTATTGCCCGAGGCTAAAGACTGACGTTTGCGAAAATTGTTGGCCTCCACATATACAACGTCGTTTTGACGGAGGTAGAACGCGGGCGAATTGAGAATGCTGTCGCCGTCGGTCATATCTATGGTGTAAACTTTTGTGTTATCGCCCTCGGTGCGCACCACTTTGAGATTGCACCTTTTGCCAAGTATCGACATATCGCCTGCCATACCAAGCGCATCGAGCAATGTAATCCTGTCGTGGTCGATAGTGTAACGTCCCGGACGTGCCACTTCGCCTAAAATATCAAAATGCATATTTACAAACTCAACCGTTACAACAGGATCTTTAATAAGTTCGCTTGAAATAAGTTTTTGTTTAACAATATCGCATACTTCATTGCGGTTCAATCCACTAACGGGTATTTTGCCAACAATAGGAAAATCGATATTTCCTTCATTGTCAACAGTATAATAAGACATGCGGTTAGTGTTGGTAGAGCCAAAATTTTGTGTTACAGTAAGCAAGTTGAACATTCTGGAAACTTCGGCATCGCGGCACGACACAATAATAGAAACCTTGTCGCCTGAGTTTAGCCTTATTTCCGCCCCCTTGGAATTAACGGCAAAAAGGGTATCGTCTTTAAAATTCTGAAAATAGGTTATATTTTGAGGGGTTCTGCACCCCACTGCCGACAGCAATAATATCAAACCAAATAATTTTGCAAGCCTTGACATAATTTTTTAAATTTTTTGCAAAGGTATTTATTTTTCACTAAAAAAAATTTTTTTTTCCAAAATATAGATAAATTTGCGGTGTGAAAAATTAAATATCCTTACAATGAAAAACAAAAAATTTATCCTGACCGCATTGGCTGCGGCCACACTTTCAGTGAGCTCAATTGCCCAGACTGACACAACCAACTTGGGGAACAGCAAAGTAAAAGGACCCTACATCACCAACAGCACAGGATCTAATTGGTTTTTAGGAATTGGAGCTGGACTCAGCACCTCTTTCAGCAAAAAAATCGGTATTTTCTCTGAATTTAGTCTCAAAAACGATTGGGATGCCGAGATTTTCGTTGGCAAGTGGTTTACCCCAGTAGTCGGCACAAGATTTGGCTACAAAGGCGGCACCAACAACTTTGGCTTTGACGACAAAAAATACTCATCAAAAAGATTCGAAAGCGGCGAACAAATACGTTTCGGATACTTTCACGGAGACTTCCTTTTCAACCTTTCTAACGCTATCGGCGGCTACAAAGAAAATCGCAGATGGAATTTTATTCCTTACGTAGGCGGCGGCATATTTGGTATCAACGACGGACATACAGATGTAAAAGCAGCTGTAAGTGCCGGATTATACAACGAAATACGTCTCAGCCGAGCTGTCAACCTATTTTTGGATTTTGGCTTGATGTCGTTTGAAAACCCCGTAGGACTCAAAGACAAAGAAACTAAAAAAAATGTAGTAGACAGGAAAACTGTATTTGCAGCACGTCCAATGTATATGCCCACAGCCAACGTAGGTATTTCGATCAACCTCAGCAGAAAAAAGAACTTTGACCGCGCAGGCAGTGCATCAGAAGAAGCTGGATCAACAGAACCTAACGATTACGACCGTATCAATGAGCGTCTCAAACAACTCGAAGACGAAAACAATAATCTCAAAAACGAGAACGACAACCTCAAAGATTCTCTCGAAAACGCTCAAAAAGCTATCGACGATTTGGAAAAGAAGAATAATGATCTTGCCGACAACCAAAACGCCAACAATGAAGTCAATCCCAACAACAATGTTCAATCCGCCAAGATTATGCCTTTGGTAATATATTTCCCCAGAGGTTCGGCTGTGATCAACGACACCGAAATGGCTCACTTTGAACAATGGCTTTCGCTTCACAATGAGGCAGCCCGCGAATTGCCGATAACAATCACTGGTAGCGCCGACAGCCACACAGGAACAGCTGCTTTCAACCAGATGCTTGCTCAAGAGCGTGCCAACGTACTCAAGCGACTTCTTGCAGCCAACGGTTTCAAAAACGTAACTACAAAAACATTAATCAACGACAGTCTCGGAAGCACCAACGCTCGCAACAGAGCTGCAAAACTTGAATAGCAAACACACTTTTAAAATATAACACATATCCGGAATCGAGCAACAAGGCTTGTTCCGGATATGTTTTTTTATACCGAAATATTTTTTTAAATAATCTGATTTTTCTCCCAAAATCACTTGACATTAATCAAAAAAAGCCTTAACTTGTCTACGTTTTTTAACACAAATAAAACTCTAACAAAATGGATATACAGGCTATTATCAAACAGGTGATTTCACTTGCAGGGTTGGTTATCAAAAACCCCTCGACATCGGTAAAAGGCAGCGGAATAGATTTCGGCTCGCTAATTGGAATGGCAGGCAGTATGTTAGGCGGAAAGTCTGGCAGCAGCAGCAGCAACTCCCAAGGCGGCGGAATGGACTTAGGCTCGCTTATCAATATCGCAGGCGCAGTAATGGGCGGCGCAAAATCTAACAGTGGCAACAATGGCGGCGGAGATATTCTCGGCAGCGTTCTCGGCGGATTAATGGGCGGAGGCAACAGCAACAGCGGTCCCGATACTCCACGCACCACCAGCAACGATGATGGCGGTGGACTCGGCTCAATACTCGGCGGACTTGCAGGCATGGCGGGAATGGCTGGTATGGGCAACGCTATGGGCAATATGTTTAGCCGCGAAGAAGCATCAAACCTTATGTCGGACGTAACTGCCAAAGAAGACACAATCAGCGATATGCTCAAGAATAAGAACCTCAACCAAGAAGAAAAAGGCAACCTTACCGATATGCTTGGACTCTTGAAAGTTGCAGGTGCTTTTCTCCAAAAATAATTTGTTTCATAATTTTTATTGTTTTGGGCGCATCCGCTATTTGGCGGGTGCGTCTTTTTTTTCTATTTTTGCGGCGATAATACACTATATTATTAATAAAAAACTGATAAATATAATGAAAAAACAACTGATAGCCATAGTTGCCGCTCTCCTAACTGTAGGATGCAGCACAAACAACAAGCAGCAGGCTGACGAAATCGCTGCTTGCGTAGACTCGCTTTTCAAATACATTCCCGACCACGCGATGCCGCAAAACGCCGAAAAGTATTACACCAAAGAATATTACAACCTATTGAAAAAGGCTTGGAGCGTTCCACCTCCAGTAGATGGCATTGGCGATGAAGAATTTCTCTATTATTTCATCGAAGGCAACGACGGATGTGAGGGAGAGCACAAGATAACCCACACTAACACCACCGTAAACGATACCATTGCCACCGACGTATTTACCTATACACATCCGAGCGGAACGGTAAACACCCACAAGATGACACTTGCAAAACAGAACGGACAATGGGTAATAGCAGATTTTGACAGCACCAAGGCATTGCTAAAAACCTTTATCAACAACAATTATGTTACTCCCGACCTCGCTTTTATGGAGGTAAAAGGCAACGTTAAGTCGGTGATTTACACCAATAAACGCAAAGCCTATTTTGATACCGAGGGCAACATCACCAAATATTGCACAGAGTTTTCGTCAACACATAACTTCAACGATGCCTCGTTCGACGAGGTAGAAGACAACGGAGACGTGGAAGTACAATTAACACGTGACGGCAAGGGTTACATCACCAACACATACGACGGTCCTGGTGGAAGTGAATTTTTTGAATACGACACCACGTTTATGCGTCTGACACTGCGTGGCGG
>JAGCDD010000297.1 GCA_017651345.1 Bacteroidales bacterium
AATCAGGTCGCAATATTTTCCTTGCTTCGCCTGAGGGTCTATACATGATCAACGACGATAATTTAGAGCAAATTACTGATAAAAAATGCTACTATGTATTTGTAGATGAGGATGGTACAATTTGGCTTTCTACTACAGATGGCATTTATACAGGTAAATTGTCTCAGTTTTTAAGTGCCGATATCAATATCGAATCGCTTAAGATAAACCAAAAAGTAGGTATTCCCGAAAGTTGTAGAGTTCACACCATTAAGCAAAACAGTGATGGTTCGGTATTTCTTGTTTCCAATTTTGAGGCTTTTCAGATATTCTCATTGATGCAGAGTGCCATTAGATTCGACCAAAGTATTGGACTTAAAGACCTTAAACTGCTATCGTATTTTGAGGATAAAGAAGACAACTATTGGTTCGGCTTTTCGGGTGGTATTCAAAAACTTACCAACCGTTCGCTGCGAAATCTTTATCCCGAAGACCTTGATTGTTATCTTAATAACTTTGAGGAAGATAACCTTGGACGTATTTGGATGGCATTTAACAACAAGATTTATTATTTCCAACATCAGTTAGTAGATTTTTCGGATAACGTTGATGGTCATATAGTTCCATACGTTGTAAAAGTGCTCAACGGTGACGAAATTTTTATTGCCGACAGTTACGGTTGCTACTTGTTTGATTGCAATACTCTGAAACTTAAGAAGAAACTCTCGTTTAAAAACCGAATTCACAACCTTACCAATGTATTTGTGTCGCAAACGGGTGAAATATTCTTGCTAACGGGAATTGATGGTGTGGTTTATCGCATTACTGATTTTGATAATAATCCTGTTCCCATTCGTAGCGTATCTACATCGCTGATTTCGCAGATGATACAGTATAAAACGCTTGTTCTTGGCGGCAACAATACTGGCATTGTTAAGTTTGATGGCAACGGTTTTGAATTACTTAAATCCACTCCTTCGTCGGTGCTCTCGTTGGCTATTTTGGGCGACAATTTGCTTGTGGGCATGGAAGAGGGACTTGGTATTTATACGCCTGATGGGGAACTAAAGATTTTTGATATTCCATCGTTACCGTCAAGCGCCATTACTTCGATACTTCCTGCACGCGATAAGGGGTATCTGTGGCTTGGCACCAACAAGGGTTTCTGTTATTACAATATGCCCGAAAATCGTGTTGAGTTCTCAGTTTACGCCAACGACGGACTCCCTGGTAGCGAGATTGTTACCAACGGACTTTTGTTAAATAAAAAAGGAGTGCTCTATGTCGCCACTTTCCACGGTGTTTCATCGTTCGACCTCAAAAAGGGAAGCAACGAGAAATACGTGCCTCAGTGCCGTTTAGAGAATATCTTGCTCAACGGTGTGCCTTTCGACCGCAGTCGTAATGTATTTAGCCACAACGAAAACAACCTTCAATTTGAACTTGCAGGACTTTCGTTTAAAGACGAAGCCTCGTTGGTATACGAATTTTATATGAAGGGTCTCGACAACGACTATGTGGCTTCTCTCGGCAAAGAACACCGAGCCAATTATCAAAACCTTCCTCCCGGTAAATACGATTTTGTGTACCGCGCCAAAGGCAAAGATGGTATTTGGTGTTATTCTAATTCTTATAGTTTTGAAATCAAACGTCCGTTCTATCGCAAATGGTGGTTTATGTTGCTCTTGGTTTTGAGCGTTTCGGCGGTGGTATATTTTATCATCAAACTCCGTGAGGCTCAACTCCGTATGCGCAACCAACATTTGGAACGTATGGTAACCGAGCGTACCTCCGAAATTCGCAAGCAGAAGGACGCTATCGAGCAGAAAAATGCCGAACTTGAAACTCAGCGAGAGGAGATTCTCCAGCAGCGTGATGCCATCGAGGAGAAGAATCTTGCTCTCGAACAGCAGAAAAACGAGATTCTATCGCAGCGTGACGAACTTGAAGTGCAGAAGAATATCGCTACTCAGCAACGCGACGAAATTGCCCACCACCAAAAGGAGATTATGGACAGTATCTACTACGCAAAACGTATTCAAACTGCCCTTCTGCCTATTTCTGCCAACATTGCCAAGGTGCTGCCCGAACACTTTATATTGTTCAAACCGCGCGATATTGTCAGCGGCGATTTCTATTACTTTAAGCACCTCAACCATTACGCTGTAATTGTGGCTGCCGATTGTACAGGACACGGTGTTCCGGGTGCGTTTATGAGTATGCTTGGCTCGGCTTACCTCAACGAGATTATTGTAAAATATCAAGACGAACTAAATTCAGGTCATATTCTCGACCTCTTGCGCACATATATTATCGAATCGCTCCATCAAACAGGTCGTTTCGACGAGGCAAAAGACGGCATGGATATTGCCCTCTGCGTGCTCGATTTGGATACGCTCAAACTGCAATTCTCGGGCGCATTTAACCCGATGTTCCTTGTGCGCGACGGCGAAATCGAAGAGTACCGCGCCGACCGTATGCCAATCGGTATTCACGATTATGTGGACATTGGATTCACCACCTACGATATTGATATGCAGCGTGATGACATTGTTTACATATTCTCCGACGGCTATGCATCGCAGTTTGGCGGCAAAACAGGCAAGAAATTTATGTCGAGCCGATTCAAGAAACTCCTTCAAGAGATTTCGCCCAATCCTATGGCCGAGCAGCGCGAAATCCTCGACGAAAAAATCGAAACTTGGATGGGTGGTGTTTACAGTCAGGTTGACGATATTTTGGTTATAGGATTTAAGATTTCGTAGGGTGCTGTAATTTTTAGTTCGTTGGCTTAACGCCTACATCTCCTTCCCCACAAACTCCATCACCCTTTTTGTGTAATGCTTAATATCGGTTGAATCCATTGTTTTAAAGCCGTGTTTTTGTCCCGGATAAATGAATAAATCTGAAGTTTGGGGCAACGAATCGTGAAGCCAAATGGATTGGCGGGGGTTCACAATCGGGTCTTTGTCGCCGTGCGAAATTAGGATGGGCACGTGGGCAAGGCGTTGGGTGTAGTAGAGCGGCGAAAATGCTTTGGTGAGAATGTCGAAGCGCTTTAAGTCGCGGTATCGTATGCGAAAAAATACCGACGAAACAAGCCTACGCAACCAATCAGGCACCACCGACCACATTTCTGAAATGTCGGTGGGTCCAAAATCATCGATTATAAACTTGATATTTTCAGGAGTTGGCAATTGGATGTAACTCATCATGGCCAGATGCGCACCTGCCGACGACCCCCACAAGCCCACGTGTGCAGTGTCGATGCCAAGGTAAGAGGCATTGTCGAAACAGTATTTAATGGCGTCGCGAGCATCGTAGATGCAGTTTTCGAGCGTGTTGGCGTGGCGGGCAATCAGGCTGTAATCTATTGAAATTACTTCTATATTGTTGTCTAATAGTGTTTTAATAGCATCGTAGCGGTAATAATCCAGCACCTTGCGTTTTGTGCCGCTGATCCACGAGCCACCATGAATGTAGATAATGGTTTTGTGGGCTGTGAGCGTATCGTGGGGGCGGTAAACATCCAAGCGGATGTTTCTACCGTCAATGATTTTGTAAACAAGTTCGGTAGGGTAGAGGGGGTTGTCGGGTGAGCGGTAGGTGTTTTGCCAAGTGGTGTAAAGTTTTGCTGTCACAACCACCAACAACACACCCCAAATTGCCGCCGCAGCAATCAATAACGCCCGTTTTGCTTTTTTCATTACAAATATTCTTTTAATATACGTCGGCAAAAGTATGTAATTAAACTTGTAACAAAAATAGATTTTTATTTCTTTTCGTTTATTCTGATAATTAATTTTTTATCTGATAGCCCTTTTTGGATTATTGTGTCTGCAAGTCCTTTTTTTGTTACAATCGGCACATTATCCTTTACCTCTACCATTGTTTCTGAATCGGCGGAGAAGGGGGAAATGTTATAATTATTTACAGTAGAATCATTTTTTATAACCGTTATTTGACGAAACCCTTCTTTACCTTCGCCGATGAGGGCGGGGAACACCTTTTGATGAATATTTATGGTGTAGATGCCTTGGGAGATGGTGCGTTCTACCTCGCCGCCAGAATACGACGGGTCGATGTGCATAAAGGGTGCTTTCATAAGCAGGTCTTGCAGTTGCTGACCAAACATAAACGAGCCGAGGAGCAAAAATATCGAAAGTATTGCCCAAAATTTTGCTATAAAGTTTTTCATAGTTGTAACGATTTAAAAGATTAATTTAAAGATAGTTTCAAGTCCGCCTCTTGCGCACGAACCCAAGAATATTACCATAAACGAGTAGGCGAGATAGAGAAAAATAACCCTTGCCGTGCTTGCGCTTACCTTTGCCGAAGTACCTTTGATTCTGTAATTTAGAGCCTCCGACGGACAGTTGTCGATACATCTTGCACATTTGGCGCAGGTAATCGACGGCTTATGGTCGCTGTTCATTGCCATCAACTGACATTTTGATATACATTTGTTGCATTTTATACATTTTTCGCTGTCTAATGCCACTTCAAAAATGTTGATTTTGTTGAACAGCGACATCAATGCTCCCATAGGACAGAATGTTGCGCACTGAATTCTTTTTTTGGTGAGTATCGGCAGCACTATAACCAATGCTACAAACATTGTGTAAAAGATAATGTTTTTTATAAGCGTTACTCCGTCAACGATTTTTTCGCCCTCGGTAACAGCTTTAAACGGACAGAGCCAATTGCAATATTGCGGCACAAGGCTTTCGGCACTCCACAATGCCATAAGTATCAGCATTGCAAAACTGAAATATTTAAACGAGGAGTTGATTTTTTTGATAATTGGGCGTTTGCCAATGCGCGAGGTCATATCGTCCCAACCGCCGTAAAAACAGCCCCACGAACAGAATGCACGTCCCATAAGCACTGCGGCTGCTATCACTATCACCAACATCGACGAGATGGACGCAAACCCTTCGTTGAGATTGCCCGAAAAGATGATTGTTTGCTTAATTGCCGCCGGAATTATCACCATTGTGGTAACGATGTGGCAAAAAGGAATGTCGCAATTGTAGATGGTGTTGGTGTCGTAATTGATTGAGCCTCTGATTTCTATGAGGTTTGCCATAAA
>JAGCDD010000298.1 GCA_017651345.1 Bacteroidales bacterium
ACGGATGGGGGAGGGGCAAAGGGGAGTCCATACCCTTTTTTGCTGCCCGATGTCTGACGTGCTTTTACATATTCCATTGCGGCTTCTGCCTCTATCTTGCCGTTGTGTCCGGGAACTTCGCGGTTGTCGGCGCAGAATTTTATGGTAAATTCGCCACCGTGACGCATTACACTACATTCTTGATAGTTGTAAATTTGGTTTCCACAGCCATATAGACGGTCGAAATTGGGCGAAGGGTTTAGAAATATGTAATTGTCGAAGTAACCTGCAAATGGCGAAAACACAAACATCCAAAGTCGTGACGAATAGCATATTTCGCCGTCGATTTGATACGACGATTCGCTATGAAGGTCGGGATTGCCTTTTTCGTAACTAAAATGGTGATAGTTAACGCCGTTGCAAGCTAATTCTTGTGCCGACGGAATGCGGAAACTTTTGCCGATATTGGTTTTGAATGTGAATTTTCCGCTTTGCAATGTGACGCCGAGTAGCCAAGATATGTCGTTGAAATTTCGGTCAATGGCTTTGGCACGTTGCACATATTCGTCTTCGGATTTAAACCAATCGCTGTAAGGCTCGGTTTCAAGATGTCCCAAATCGTAGCGAATGCCGCCTTCAAAAATAATGCTGTTGATACGATAGCCAACATTGTTGATTTGGTAATTGGCAGAGGCGTATATTCCGCTTTGCAAACTATTGAAGGCAGGAATTATAAAAGCCCGTCCGTCGATTCTATTCTTTTGATATTCCGACGATAAGCCTGTTTTGATGGCAAGCCTGTTAATCATAAAATTGGTTTTTATGCCTGCCGTGTACACATCTTTGTTGTAGAGATACTCAATGTCGGGGTCGCCTTTGTAGGTTTCGGGACACGTTTCGGGCATATAACCGTGGCTTACGTATGGACTACTTTCGGTGCGGTAGTTGTTTTGATAGCCAAGGTCTGCCGAAAGAGAATATTGCGATGTCCAACGTTCTAAGTTGTATGCAGCGCGAAAATGATTTACACTTTGCGACGGTTGCAAAATATCGCGAATGCTCTTGTCGTGAGCTTCGGTGTCAACATTGCGTGGCTCTAAACCGTGGGCGTTGGCAAAAAATCCGCTGTAAGAGTTTACATCAGAGATAATTATGCGATGTCGCCATCCGTTGGAGATAAATCCAAATGCGGCATTGGCATCGTATTCTCTGCCGGCGGTATTGCGCAAACGTCCGTTGTTGAGGTTGATGCGATACGAATAGATGTTTACAAAATCTTTTGGTACACAAAAATCGGCATAATCTTGCGCCGTAATGCGTAGCGAGGCAAAAAACTTGTCGCTTCTGCCGCTTACTCCTGCCGAAACGCCCAGGTAACGGTTGTTGCTTTTGGCGGTGAGCATGGCATCGGCTAAAACGCTGTGTTGCTTTGGTATACGTGCAGTTGACAGCCTTATTACTCCACCGATAGCGTCAGACCCATATTCAAGCGACGATACACCTTTTATCACTTGGGCATTTTGAAGTGCGTATTGGTCTATCTCTAAACCGTGGTCGCTGCCCCATTGCTGCGCTTGGTGCTTGATGTTGTCTTCGATTACAGCCACACGGTTGAAACTAAGTCCGCGGATAACGGGCTTGCCTTGTCCCGAACCTATATTGATAGACGAAACGCCCGGAATGTTTTCGAGGCTTTCCGAGAGGCTTCCGCCTAAGTTTCGGGTTATGAAATCGCGGTCGGCGGTTTCTATGGTCTGTGTAGTATTGCGCACACGCTCAGTGGCACTGCGTTTTACCACAGCTGTGCCAAGACGCACTGCTGGCATAGTGTCGGTTTGTGCGTATGTGTTTGATACAATGCACAATGCGCACACCACCACTGCCGCAGCGCAAAATTTGCTTTGCATTGGTTTTGTGTTAAAATTAAAAGAAAAATGAGGATAAACGTTTTGCCTGTTTCTTTTAATTTCTTGGAGGACCGCGGATGATTATAGATGAGTATTCGGTAGGGCCGTAGCCTTGCAATGATAGCGGAACATATACATTTTGTTCTACAGGTACTATTACTTCGCTGGGGTGGCTATCTTGCAAAAATATGGTCGAGAGTTGAAAACAGCACACCGGACAGTCGCAGTGATGATGTCCGCCTTCGTTGTGGCAGCATTGGTGCTCTGCTGGGTGATACTGCTTTACCACTGGCACACATAGCACAAGCACTGCCATCAAGATGGCAGAAACTATTGTTGCCGTATTGTGAGCCAGTTTTCGCATTTATTTCTTGAATCTCAGTCGTTTGTATTCTTGGACTATGTTGATAATAAAGTCGCCGATTTTTTCGCAGCCGTTTATTATTTCCATATAGAATAGTCCGCTGATATATTCGTAATGGTTTTTCTCTATGTTTTCGATATTTCCCTCGCGGAGATTTGCCCGCAGAGTGTTGATTCGTTCTTCTATTTCGTATGATTTTTCAATCTCTTTCTTGGATATGGTATCGGCGTTTTTGATAACGTTGAGCATTTGAGCCATTGCCTCGCTGATAATGCTGTACATCTTCACGATGTTATCTTTTTGCTCAGGAGTAATTACTGCTTTGCTTTCGTAGCGGCGTTGGATGCTTCGCGATAGGTTTGCACCGCTGTCGCCGATAGATTCAAGTTCGGATATTACTTTTAGCATAACGCGGATTTTGGCTTTTGCGTCGTTGCTGAGGTGTCCTTTGCTTATCTTGCCTAAGTATTTGGAAATCTCTATCTCCATATTGTCAGAGATGTTCTCGTATTTGTCGATACGTTTGAAGAGTGCCTCATACTCTTTGGTTTTGTTGCTCGTCTCTTCAGTGAGCTGTTCCACAAAGCCGAACATTTTTTCCATACGTTGAGCCATCTCGAATGTCTCTTTTTCGGCAGCGTTGAGTCCCATATCGGCAATGTCGGTAAGTGTGCCGCCAATGTATTTAAGTTTGCCTTCTGAATCTTCGTCGGTTTTTTTGATAATCTTTTCGATTATTTTTTCCATTTGGTTTACAAATCCGATGAGGAGCAGCACGTTGCAAACGTTGAACGATGTGTGGAACGCTGCTATGAACTTGGGCAGTTGGTCGGGTGTGATGGCTTTGAAATCGCCGAATCCCCAGATGTGTGCCACAAACTTGTTGAACGGAGTGAACAGCAGGAACACCCATATTACGCCAAAGAGGTTGAACATCAAGTGCGCCAATGCTGTGCGTCGTGCTGATGCCGATGCTTTCATTGCCGAAATGTTTGACGTGATGGTGGTGCCTATGTTTTCGCCGAGCACAAGGGCAATGCCTTGGTCTATCTGTAGCACGCCACTTGCACAAAGCAACTGCGTAAAGGCTACAATGGCTGCCGACGATTGCACACAGAATGTGAGTACTCCGCCCACGAGCAAAAATAGTAGTTTGGTGCCAATTCCGCCATCGTTGCGACTTGCAAAAAACTCTTTTACAGTGTCGTTGTTGCTCAAATCCATTGCCTCGGCGTTGGATTTCAATATTGTGAGACCAAAAAATAGAAACGCAAGTCCGAAGACAAATTCGCCTAAGGTTTTTACCTTGCTGCGTTTCATATATATGCAGATTATGCCTATTACAAATATCGGGTAGACTATCTTGCCCATATCAAACGAGAATCCAAGGCTCATAATCCAAGCGGTGATGGTGGTGCCTATATTGGCTCCCATAATGATGGGGATGGCTTGGTTGAGGGTAAACAGTCCCGCGTTTACGAATGTTACCGTCAGTAGCGTTGTGGCGGTTGAGGACTGTATGGCGGCGGTAATGCCTGCGCCGGAAAGTAGTCCGGTAAAACGGTTTTTGCCCATAATGCCGAGAAACTTGCTAAGACTTTCTCCGGCTAATTTTTGGAGGCTTTCGGTCATATTTTTAAGACCGAACATCAAAAGGGCTAACCCTCCGAGGAATGTAAGTATCTGTAATACCATTTAAGTCTGTAATGATGTTTGCATTCTGCACTGCAAAATTATAAATAGAATTTTACCTTGTAATAGTTTTGAAACATTATTAGGTTAAATGTATATTAAAAATAAATAAAAAGCCCGGCTGCAAAAGTCGGGCTTGTGTGGTTATCTAACTGCTAATTTTTGTCCAAGACGCAGAATTTTGTTTTGCGATATGCCATTGAGTTTACAAATGCGGCTTACTGTTGTGCCATATTTGCGTGCAATAGCGCCGAGAGTGTCGCCGCTGCGTACTGTGTGGTAAACGCGCTCTTGGGTGGCTGCCGATTCGGCGTCGGTCATTCCATAGTGCGAATAGATATTGAAATAGTGGCGTTTGAGTGTAAACTCGGTGCAGCGGAGCTCGCCTGTGGTAAAGTCAAAAAGACGTTCAGAATCAAACGGTTTGCCCATATATCTTACCTCAAAGTGGAGATGAGGTCCTGTGCTTCTGCCTGTGTTGCCGCCAAGGGCTATTGGTTCGCCAGCCTTAACAAGTTCTTCTTCTTTGGCAATGAATCCCGAAAGGTGTGCGTAATATGTTTCCAATCCGTTGGGATGGCGTATTACCATAAGGTTGCCATATCCACCGGCGTTGCCCACTGTGCGCACCACGCGAACTTTGCCGTCGAATGCTGCGCGAATAGTGTCGCCAACTGTAAGAGGAATGTCGGTGCCGTTGTGGTTGCGAGTTTTGCGGAATTTAAATCCTGAACTAACTCTTCCTGTGATAGGAGCGCACCAGCCGTGAGTGCTGTCGGCAAGCAAGAGGTCTACCTCTTCGGGCAATGAAGATACTGGAATGTCTTTGCAGATATGGATGCTCTCGATGTCCCAGTTGTCGGCAAAATCCTCGTCGGATATTGCGGGACGGTCGATGTCAACGTAAGCCCAAGTGTTATCGTCGTAGAGTATTACCTTGCGGTATTTGTCGGCAGTGGCGAGAGTGTCGATGGCAGTTTTTACGCGAGAAGAGTCGATGGCAGAGTCGTGTCTGAGTGTGTCGGCTGCTGGAGCGGCAATTGCTCCGGCAGTGCAGCACATTGCTGCGGCTATTGAAACAAATATCTTTTTCACTTTTCTTATTATGTTATAAGGTGTATCTATTTAAACGTTTTAATAATTTCGTCGATAAGCGTTGTGTCGCAGTCGGTGGATGCCGTTTTTTCTGCGGTGGTGCGTGCTATCGAATCTTTGACACGGATAATTGCTTGAGCAAGCGAATCTTTGCGTAGCGAATCAGCTGTTGAGCTGTCTACGTTTGCTTTTTCGGTGCTTGTGCAAGAAACCGCTACCGATATTATTATCAATAATACTGCCGTTTTTAGTAATTTACTCATATTTAATATCATTTAAAATTCTTCCATTTCTGCTTCTGCCTCTTTTGCGGCTTGTTCTTCTTCTTCAAGTTGCTGAGCTGTAAGTGGTTTTTCTGTAATTTCACCCCATACAAATACGTCTTCACGTTTGCGTGGACGGTGCTTGTCGTACCAAATAAATCCATCTATAAACTGCTGACGGCGGGTAAGTCCTTTTAATGGATAAAGCGTGCCTTTGGGCTTTTTGTAAAACCATATTTTATCTACCTTGCCTTTTTTGAAGTGTATGTTCATATCTTGACTCGATATGATGTTCATTCCTGTTGCCATGCTGTCTTCTACTGTGTAATAGATGGTGTTTGCATCGGCAATTACCTCCACTTCTTGAATTTTGTTACTGTCAAGGTATGCCACCATATTTTTGCCATAAATTTGGTTGTAGCGTTCCATGGTGTCTACTTGTGATATCACAAAGGCGTTATCTAACAGTTCTACCATGTCGATATGATTGTTAGATGTGTAAAACTTCATATTTTTTGAAGTTATTTGGTTTTCGTTGTGCCAGATAACGGGGTTGGTGTTCATCGTGACGGTGCTGTCGCTAAAATCGTAAACCATGCTGTCGCACATGGCTTGAATATCACGGCGAAACATCTTGGTATGGTGATAAGCTTTTACTATGCGATATAGCGAATCAGGATTGTCTTTGATGTAGCGTTCGTTGTACGAGCAGATAGTGTCGGCGTGAAGAAATACCGTGTCGATGTCGGAGTAATATATCATCAACGCCTTTTTGGTGAGGAGGCTTTTTTGGTCTTGATCGTAGTAATGGGCTTCATCGCCAAGCAGTTTTATGGTTTGAACGGTGTCGGTGATAATCACATTGCTGCGTCCGTAGCCATATTTGCGACCTCTGTCGTAAAACAGTGTGTCGGCATCCAAACGACGTTCGTTGCTTGTTAGGTAACTGTTTTTGGTAAGTTGCCCTTGGTCTGCAAGGTGGTTGTACCATCCTCGCTCGGTGTATAGATAATCGGTTTCGCCTATTATTTCGGTAGGACCAATAAAGTTTGATAATTTTGTTTTGATATTGTAAGTGAGCGTATCAGAGCGCATTAGATAGTCAGGATTGCGTATTTCTACATCCTTTGTGTATTTGAGGTCGTTGGTGTTGGGATAAAAATGACCAAAATCTGACACTAAGGTGTCTTCGCCCGAAAAAGTTGTTCCGCCATCAAAATAATATGCCACATTGTCAGCCATATTAAAATCGAGGTTTTCGGTGAGCATAATCATGCTGTCGCGTGTCATTTTAACATTGCGACGGGCAGTGGCAAGCTTAGAGTTGCCGTTGTACGATGCCGAATCGCTCCAAAGGTGCACTGTATCGTTGTCGGACATCAAACGCTCGATATGTATTCTGCCAAATGCCTGAAAATAGTTTTCTTTGTTGTTGTAGAGTGCACTGTCGCAATACATATACGCACTATCGTGATAAAACACTACATCGCCTCTAAGTATTTTGATGTCGGGGCCGAATGTTTCGTTAACCTCGAGTGTGTTGGTGTTTACAATCTCGATTTTGGTGCCAGACTGTGCCATGGCTATGGCGGCAATCATTACAAACGATATGGTTAACAGTAGGTTTTTCATTGTTTTGACTATTAGAGGTTGCTTAATGTGTGTCCCATACGGTCGCGTTTGGTGATGAGGTATTTTTTGTCGTATTGGTTTGGTGGTATCTCTATGGGAACGTTTTCTACAATTTCTAATCCGTAAGCCTCTAATCCTACACGTTTTACAGGATTGTTGGTGAGTAAACGCATTTTTGTTACGCCAAGTTTGCGGAGTATCTCTGCGCCAATACCATAATCGCGTAGGTCGGGGTCGAATCCAAGATGAACGTTGGCGTCAACGGTGTCGTAGCCTTGCTCTTGAAGTTTGTAGGCTTTGATTTTGTTAAATAGACCAATGCCACGTCCCTCTTGATTCATATATAAAAGTATGCCTTTGCCTTCTTCGCTAATACGCATCATAGCTTGATGAAGCTGGTCGCCGCAATCGCAACGCATAGAACCAAATATATCTCCTGTGGCGCACGATGAGTGAACGCGCACAAGTACAGGTTCGTCTTTCTCCCAAGTGCCTTTAACAAGTGCCGAATGTTCCAATCCGTTGTTGATTTGGCGGAATACTGTCATCTTAAACTCGCCGTATCTTGTGGGCATATTCACTTGTGGAGATGCCTCAACTGTGGTTTCAGTTTTGAGGCGGAATGCTATAAGGTCGCGGATGGTTATTATTTTGAGGTTGAATTGCTTAGCCACTTCCATCAATTGCGGCAGACGTGCCATTGTGCCGTCGGTGTTGAGTATCTCAATCAGAGCAGCAGCGGGATAAAGCCCTGCCAAACGTGCCATATCTACCGAAGCCTCAGTGTGTCCTGCGCGGGCAAGCACTCCACGGTCTTGAGCGTAAAGCGGATTGATATGTCCGGGACGGGCGAATGTTTCGGGTTTTGAATCGGGGTCGGCAAGTGCCTTAATTGTGGCAGTGCGGTCGTGTACCGAAACTCCTGTGGTGCAGCCTTCTATCTTGTCAACTGTAACGGTAAATGGTGTGCCGAGTACCGATGTGTTGTCTTCTACTTGGTGTTGAAGTTTTAATTCTTTTGCCCTCGAAATTGTGATTGGCGAACAAAGCACACCGCGTCCGTATTGAAGCATAAAGTTTATCTTCTCTTCGGTGATGGTTTCGGCGGCGGTGATAAAGTCGCCTTCGTTTTCGCGGTCTTCGTCGTCCACTATTATGATTATCTTTCCTTGGCGGAAATCCTCAATTGCTTCTTCTATTGTGTTTAGTTTTATATCCATTGTTTATAATGTGGTTACTATGTTAGTGTGTTGTGGTGACAAAATAGCAGAAGTGGCGGCAGGTTTTGTCGAAAATTTGTGCACTTTTTTCTTATAAGTAACTGCTGCAATGATAATTCCTGCCAATGCTAATGCTACCGTCAAGATTACAAACTTATGTTTAAATCCGTGTTTTTTGTTGATAATAAATGTTACACCGGCTAATACTAATGCCAATCCTCCAAAGATAAACGATGCGTTTTTGGTGGGTGTAAACGAAAATGCCAATGCAATAATAGAGGCTATTATACCGATATTGAGGCAGTAAGAACGCACGGGGTAATTACCTGTGTCGTTTCCGGTGTCGCTGAGTTTGCCAAATAACTTAAAGAATCCTGCCACTTTGTCCCAAACTCGTGTCCAAGCTTCTTTGTTGAATAACTGAGCGTCAACAGTGGCTTTGTAGGTGAGGAATATACCCAACGGCAAAATTACTATAGTGCTGAGCCACATACCTTGCCATGGTTCCCAAATACCTTCGCGCGACATTTTCATGCCGGCGGTAGATATTATGTAATAGATGATAAACACAAGCACCGACACCACAATGGGCAATCCAAATCCACCTTTGCGGATAATGGCTCCAAGTGGTGCGCCAATAAAGAAGAATATCAGGCAGGCAATCGAAAGGGTGATTTTCTGATGCCATGCGTTGAGGTATTTAGCTGTGGTTTTGCGCTTTGAGAGTATTTCTTCGGCATTACGCGATATAAACTGGCGGGTTTCGTTGACGTTTTCTTTAGTTTTAGATTGCACTTGCTTATACTTGTCGTCGGGAAGTGTTTGAAGCAAGCTGTCTAAATTAATAATCACTTTAATTTGGTCGGTAGGTACAGAGTAGATTTGTCGCAAGCTGTCTCTGTGGTTGGCAATCATTGCTTTAACAATCGAATCCTGACGTAGATATGTTGTATCGGTATTGCTTAAATCGCTTGTGCCGTAAAGGTCGGGAACATTGATTATTGATGTAGGAGGATGAGGGTGGTGCTGAGCAAGGTCGGCTCTAAGCGAATCGGCATATATCAAATGGGTGTGCTTAGCGTTTTTGAGGTAAAATGTGTTGGTAAGTGTGCTGCTAATTCTATCGGTATTATCGATAAAATCACTGTAGAGCGAGTCACCGGAGTGTTTCAACTGTTTGAGGTTCATTACCTGATAGTTGTTGCGGAATAGACTTTCGTCGGTGCGGTCAAATTCAAAGTCGGTCATATTCTGCATAATGGTTTGCTGCTCAAACGAGTTGATACGGTGAGCGTATTTCTTTTCTTCTACTCCATATTTGTCTTCGTCTTCTTGGTAAGTAACGCCGCTATAAAGAGTTAACACAAGGTAGCGGTTGTCGTCGGTCATTTTTAAGCTGCCCGAATCGGCTATTGTTACCATATAATTGCCCTTGCCGTATTGATGATCGTAGATTCTAAAATCATACATCATATTGGTAATGGGGTTTTTGCGTGCGGCGCGTATTGATATTTCACCAAGGTCGTTGTTGAATATGCCCGGCTTGATGTTCATTTCGGGACGCTGCTGCTTGATGCTCCACAATAGCGAGTGCATTTTTAAACTTGCCACAGGTATTACATTGTTGGCTATAACAAATGCAAACACACTGATCATCGCACTCATTATTATTAATGGACGCATAGCGCGTTGCAAGCTGATGCCCGCAGCCTTTATTGCCGTAAGTTCAAATTTTTCGCCAAGGTTGCCAAAGGTCATAATGCTTGCCAACAATATTGCAAGTGGCAACGCCATAGGTATAAGTGTGGCTGAGGCATAAAAAAGCAATTCTGCTATTACCGAAAACCCAAGTCCTTTGCCTACAAGTTCGTCGATATATTTCCACAGAAACTGCATCAATAGCACAAACAGAGCAATAAAGAATGTGGCTATCAGCGGTCCTATGTAGCTTTTTATGGTGAATATATCTAACTTTTTCATATTCTGTTACTTTTTATATGTAAAGGTGTCGATATGTCTTGCCTTTTTATCTTGATAAACATCGTCTACCGTAATTAAAATGCCAGTTTCTTCCACGCCTCCAAAAAACGGGTTGGGAGCTGTGCCAAATAGTTTCATTGTAGACGAAAGGTTCATATAGGCGTTGAACATTGGAGGAATGTTTTCGCCAAGGTCGCGCACAATGCGGTTGAGGCATTTAAAGTCGTCGCGGTAGGTGCCGTTGGGGAATGCCTCGGATATTTGCTCTTGTGTTAATGCGGGGATAATTTCGCCTTTGGGGATAACAAGCCGCTCAGGGTCTTTAAAATAGAGTTTCATAAAACTCAAGATATAGTCGCGGGCGGTTTGGTTAAACGAGGTGTACATTGTTACCTTGCCAAAAAAATATTTGATGTGGTCGCGGTTGAGCATATAAATTGCTCCAAGACCGTCCCAAAGGTTGTCTAACGCATAGATGGCTTGCTTAAAATATTGTCGGCTTTGAAATTTGGGCTGAACAAAACTGCGTCCTAATTCTATGGTGTGCGGAAGGTATTCATTGATAAATTTTTCCGAAAAATTAAAAATCTCGGCTGTGGAAAGTTCGGGTTCGCCTTCGGCATTGATAATAGGTAGCGAACAATCAATAAAACGGTATCCTCCAAGTATTTCGCCCATATCTTCGCTCCAAACTATCAGTTGTTGATAAGGAGTTTCGCGGGTGTCGCACTCGTCGATGTCGCAACTTTTGCCAGTGCCTCCGCCTGCATGACGGAATGCAAGTTCGCGCAAACGTCCTATCTCGCGCATGGTGTTGGGCGCATTGTGGGCGTTAACGATGTAAATCTTGTTGCCGCCGTAGTTGGTGGTGCGCACAAACTTATCATCGGTGAGTTCGCTAAGCAATAGGTCTTTGTCGATCGGTTCTATTATATCTTCCATTTGTCGGGGTTCAAAAGTGTTATTGTGGTTTTTGCATATATGTCATCCTGCGGACGTACTGTGTGCGCTGTGCAGGTGTAGGTATTTCTTCAAGAATTTGTGGCATTATCGGTTCGCCGTAATACAGATTGATTGGTTTATCGTGATATTTAAATACTTCGCCGGGCAAAAGCACAAGCTCGTAGTTGAATTTGATGCCGAGTTTCTTGCGGATGTTTGCCACCGAATAAAAGAAACTGCTGTTTCGTGCGTCTACATACACCGGCACTATCGGCAGGTTGTGCTCCACAGCCATAGAGATAAACTTGTTTTTCCATTCCAAGTCGGTGATATCGCCGTTGATACGCCTCGAAACCAATCCTGCCGGAAATGCGCAGACGTTTTCGTTTTTGTCTTCGTATAAATCTTCTATGCCTTTGAGTATCTCTGGGGTGTTGTGTCCGTAAACGTTTACGCCGCAGAACACGCTTTTGAGACTCTCGATAAAGAGCAAAAGATTGTTGACAATGGCTTTGCTGTGTCCAAAGTTTTTGCAGATTGATAGTATTACCGCCAAACCATCGAGACCGCCAAGTGGATGATTTGCCACAAACATCATCCGCTGACCTTTTTCCACGTTTTCAACGCCGTGCTCAATAATATCTACATTAAAATCTTTAAAAACCGCCTCGATAAACTCAGGACCGTCTAAATGCCCATACAACGACAGCACGCGGTTGATTTTATCCTGCCTAATGATGCGCTCAATTAGGCGGATAACAAACCTCGGCAGCCTCTTGTGCAGCTTTGGGTTAAAATCTCTGATCACAGAGTCGATGTATATGAGTTTGTTACGGTTTTCCAATTATAGACAATATTAGTTTTTCCAGTTTGCAAAATTACAAAAAAAACTTGATTTAGAAAAAATGATTGCAAAAAGCCGAAACCTTTAAGAAAAAAAAACATTATCTTTGCATAATGTTAGAAAATGTAAAATATAGTTTATGAGCATCAAAAAGATTATTAATTGTATCGAAATAGCTGAGCTAATTGTTATTGTCTTATATCTCTTATCATTTTTTCTTATAGCCCCAAGTTGGCACAAAGCTTTACCTACGTTTATTCTTATAGGTGGATTAATATTAGCATTGTTTTATGGTATTTCCTCTATGATAACGTTTTCTTTGTTTTCGGCGGGTCTATTTCGACGCTTTGATGGTAATTTTCAGCCACAAATGATATTCTTTGCAATTGGATTAATGGTGAGTAGTATAGCTATAACGGGTATAACTTACCTTTGCAAATATTATCCGGGAGCCACTATGATGGTAATTGTTGGTACATTGGGATTAACTATAGTAGTGATTTACTTTGCGTTCCAATTGCTGTCTAAGGGACAAAAAACTCCTCCGCTTGCCATTAAGCTTCCCGGCTCTTCAAGTCTTTTATCGTTTACCAACAAAGAGATATTTCTACGATTTGCTACCCTCTTTGTGCTTTCCATTGCTACTTTCTATTGTGTAAAAGTGATGCCATCTATTGGATCAAATAGTTTATTTAGATGTGTGTTTATGAAGGATAATTACTGCGACAACTATTCTACTAAGGAAATGGATATTGCTTCGGCGTGGTATTACATCGACCGTGGCTACGACCGTGAAAAGGTGCTTAAACAGTATGCCCTTACCGAATCAGAATACGATCAAAAGGTTAATCGTGTAGTATTTGGACGCGATACCCAACCATTTCAAAAACGTCAAGTTACACTCAATGATTCTATTGTTAACAAGGCTTTACGTTCTGTAGACTCTTTTTCGTGTCCACCATTCCCCATTGATCCATCATCGTTTGTTCAACCCGACGATACAGCCTATATCAATTCGCAAATCCCCGTGTTTGTCAAAGATTACGAACCTGTATTTAGAGATTACTATTATTTAGAACTCATAGATCGTAATACCACCGACCCCAAGTTCAAACAATTTATGTCGCAATTGACAAAATGGAAAGAATATATGGACGATGGCGGGGTGTTTTTCTAAATTCCGTAGAGACGTGCCATGGCGCGTCTCTTTATGGCGTGTCTCTTAATATTATTAATTCCACAAAAAAATATAAAAAAAAAGAGACGCGCCATGGCACGTCTCTACATTTAATCAATATAAATATTCCTATCTGTAATTATCCAAATCGCTTTCTTCGCCGTTGTCGATATAGGTTTTGCGCTGCTTGTTGTCGGCGTAGGCGAGTTTGAAGAATGCGTTGGCGGGTTTCTCAAACTGTTCGCCACGGAGGGCGTCGGTAAAGAGAAGGTATGATACGATGATGTTGCCTGCCATTTCTACAAGGTTGCGTGCTTGGAAATCGAGGTAATCCTGATTTTTGAGAGCGGTAACTTTTTCGATGGCTGCCTTGTAATCTGACGTAAGTTCAAGAAGTTTGGCTTTCTGTGCGGCAAACTTGCCCGATTCTTCTAACATCTTGTCGTATTCTGCCATACGCTCAGCAAATACGCCTGTGGTAACGCCTTTGATAGCGGCTACTACCTGCAACTGCGATGTGCCTTCGTAGATGGTGGTGATACGTGCGTCGCGAACCATACGCTCGATGGGGAAATCTTTCATATAGCCCGAACCTCCGTGAATTTGGAGTGCATCGTAACAGATTGAGTTACACCATTCTGATGAGAAAAGTTTCAACAGCGGGGTGTAAGCGTCTGCCATTTTAGAGAAATATTTGAGGTCGTTACGAAGTTCGGCGGGAAGTGTGCCGAGTTTTTTCTTCTCTTGAAGCAACTTGCTCATATCTACAAAGCGTGCTGTTTCGTAAAGCAACGAACGCATACCTTTGATTTTGGCGTTCATATTGCCGAGCAACTGATATACAGCGGGGAACTCAATGATGGGTTTCTTAAACTGTTCGCGCTCGTGAGCATATTTGAGAGCCTCGCGATATGCTGCCTCAGAAATACCTACCGACTGTCCGCCTACACCAAGACGTGCGCCGTACATAAGGCTCATAACGTATTTGATAAGGCCAAGACGTTCGTCGCCGATAAGTTTTGCAGGAGCATCTTTGAATACCATTTCGCAAGTGGGCGAACCGTGGATACCGAATTTGTTTTCTACACGGCGTACAATTTCGCAATGTTTGTCTTTGTCGTAAACAAAGAGCGAAAGACCACGTCCGTCGGTAGTGCCTTCTACTGAGCGGGCAAGTACCAACTGAATGTCGGCGTCACCATTGGTAATAAAGCGTTTAACACCGTTCAAGAGCCACATGCCCGATTCTTCGTCGTATTTGGCTTTGAGCTGAACGGCTTGCAAGTCGGAGCCTGCATCGGGTTCGGTTAATACCATCGAAAGTGTTGCGCCTTTGGCAAGTTTGGGAAGGTATTCTGCCTTGATTTCCTCTGAAGCAAATTCGAGGATGGTTTCGGCACAGTCTTGCAATCCCCAGAAGTTGGCAAATCCGCCGTCGGCACGCGAAACCATTTCACCTACCATAATGTAGGGAACGTTGGGCATGTTTAAGCCGTCGTATTTGCGAGGCATTGTTATACCCCATGCACCGGCTTTCAAAAGTGCTTGAAAATCTTCGGTGGTGTAGGGGTTGTATTTAAGATGGTCGTTTTCGATAGAGTGACCTTCAAGGTCGTTGGCTTCGGCGTTGGGCGCAATTACATCGGCGCAAACTTCACCGCAGATTTCCATTACCTTTTCTACCGAGTCCATAGCGTCCTCAAAATCTTTGGGGGCGTAGTCGTATTTTTCGGCGTCGGAATACGAGTTGTCTTCTCTGAGGTCTATGATGCGTTTCATCAACGGATGTCCGAGATGAAATTTGAGATCTTCGTTATCGTTATAAAAATTTGCCATTTTTCCTGATTATTTAGAGTTTGCTTTGTAATATTTTATCATTTTGGGCAAAACGGTAGCCACGTCGCCCGTTACTACGTAGTCGGCAATAGCGTTGATAGGAGCGTTTTCGTCGGTATTGATCGAAACAATTATCGACGATTCCTGCATACCTGCGCGGTGCTGAACCTGTCCGCTGATACCGCAAGCGATGTAGAGTTTAGGACGTACTGTAACGCCGGTTTGACCAATTTGACGTTCATGCTCGCAGAATCCTGCGTCAACGGCTGCACGAGATGCACCTACTTGTCCGCCAAGTACTTCGGCAAGTTCGTGGAGCAATTGGAAGTTTTCTTTACTGCCAACACCGTAGCCACCTGCCACAATTACAGGAGCGGCTTTGAGGTTGATTTTTGATTTCTCAATATGGCGTGAGATGATTTCAACGGCAAAGTCTAAATCGGTAACAGATTTCTGCCAATCGATTTTTTTGATTTCGCCTTTGTAATTTTCGTCGAAAACCTCTTTTTTCATAACGCCTTCGCGAACGGTAGCCATCTGAGGACGTGTGTGGAGGTTTAAGATAGTGGCAATAATGTTGCCGCCAAATGCGGGACGTATTTGATAAAGCAAATCTTTATAAGGTGTAACAATTTGCTTGATTTCGCCATTTTCTTCTTTGATGGTTTTCTTTTCTTCGTGGTCGCCGATTTCGAGACTTGTGCAGTCGGCTGTTAAACCACAACGGAGAGCGCTTGCCACACGGGGAGCAAGGTCGCGGCCAATGCTTGTAGCACCAAAGAGCATAATCTGCGGTTGTTCTTGCTTAACAAGGTCGCAGATGATTTTTTGTGTGGGAAGTGTTTGATAGGGAGCAAGTTTACGGTCGTCGGCCACGTGGATAACGTCAACGCCGTATTTAAAAATCTGTCGTCCTATATTATAAAGGTTGTAATCTACGGCAATGGCTTCGAGTTTGCAGCCAAGTGTCTGTGCGAGTTTTTTGCCTTTTGAAAGCAATTCGAGGCTGACGTCTGCCACAACGCCGTTCTCAGTTTCGCAAAATACAAATAAGTTGTTCATTGTGAGTATTATCCAAGAATGTGGTTAGACAATAAATCTTTAATTAAACCGTCGATGTCGGCATCCGAATCAGAGAGTTTCTTTGATTCTTTGGCCTGCAACACTACGGCGTCGATTTTTTTTACTGTGGTGGGCGAACCTGCCTTTCCTACTTTGTCGTCTTCAACTTTGATGTCGTCGGCGCCCCAAGTGGTAATTTTCGATTCGTCGTTTTTGTTTTTCATATAGAATTTGGCGTTGCGTGTGCGGCAGGGAGCAGCCGAGCCGTGTACTGTAATGAGCACGGGGAATGGAGCTTTAACGGTTTCAACGCCCGATTCCAAACGGCGGCGTATTGTGATGGAACTTTCCGAAATGTTTTCGATTTCTTCGGCGTAGGTAACTTGCGGAATACCGAGTTTTTCGGCAGCCTGCGGTCCTACCTGTGCTGTGTCGCCGTCGATAGCCTGACGTCCGCAGAGCACCATATCGTAGTCGCCTACGTTTTTGATAGCCTGTGCAATGGCATAGCTTGTAGCAAGGGTATCCGAACCACCAAGTTTACGGTCGGTGAGCAGAATACCTTTGTCGGCACCGCGGTAAAGGCCTTCTTGAAGCACTTCGGCAGCCTTGGGCAAACCCATAGTGAGCACGGTAATCTGAGTTTCGGGATATTGGTCTTTGATTCTGAGAGCCTGCTCGAGGGCGTTCATGTCCTCGGGATTTATGATAGCGGGCAGGGCGGCGCGGTTCATAGTGCCGTCTTCCTTCATAGCGTCTTTGCCCACATTGTGCGTGTCGGGCACTTGCTTGGCAAGGACAATAATTTTAAATCCTTTCATTGTATTATGTTTTCGTAAAAATTAATTTGCCGCAATATTAATAAAAATCGTGGATTTAAAAAAAATTATTGTTTTTTTTATGATGTCGCTGTAGTGGGGGCTACTATATTGCTGATAACCCCGGACATCATCTACATACAAAACCCCGGACACCGTGCCGCTCGAGGCGGCGACGATGTCCGGGGCTACAGAGATACCGTCTTCCAGACGGGTTATAGGGATACCTTGTAGGATTTGCCGTTGATGATTACAACGTAGATGCCTTCTTTATTGATATTAACTTCTTCGTGTGATGATTTTGTTGTAGATGTTGCTATTGTTCGGCCTTGGAGGTCGATGATTTTGTATTGGCTGTCGGGGGTGGAGGCAATGTAGATGGTGCGGGCAAAGCTCCATACTTTTACATTGTTGCCGCCATTATCTATAGATGATACAGGTGTAGAGGGGTTCTGAGGATCGGGCTCAGGCTCAGGTTGAGGCTCAGGATTTGTAGGCTCAGGATTTGTAGGTTCAGGATTAGTTACGATATCTTCTTCATCGAGAATGTTGATGGTTATCGTGGCTTGGGCTGAGAGTTTGCCGTCTGAAACTGATACCGTAAATGTGTATTTGTTTTTGGTTTCGTAGTCTAAGACGGCTGTGGCGGCGGTGGAGATTGCGCCGGTGGTGGGGTTGATGGTGAAGAGTGTTGATTCGTCGCCTTGTAGTGAGTAGGTGAGTGTGCTGTATTCGGGGGTGTCGATGTCGGGGTCGGTGGCAGATACAGTGCCGATAACTGTGCCTCCCTTGGCGTTTTCACCAATTTTGAATTCGGCGGCAGCAATAACGGGTGGTTCGTTAACGTCGCTAATGGAGATGGTTTTTGTGAGTTTGGATTCAAGTCCGTCTGGGTCTTTGGCGCAGATATTCACTTTGTGAACATTGGGGAGGGTTTCGTGATCGAAACTGCTGTTGTCTTTTACCAAAAGGATTATTTCGAAACCGCCATTTGTTTCAGTTAGTTTTACCTCGAAGATTTTGTCGGCATTAGTGTTGCCGGCATCGGTTAAGTAGATTTCCGGGGCATCGGTTTGACCAGCGTCTTCGTCGTATACTTTAAAACGGGCAAGTTCGTGATTGTTGGGCGTATTGGCGGGACTTTCAATGGTGTTTTCGTTGATGTAAAGATCTTTGCCGTTGTCTACAATTATTGGTGCTTCCTTTTCGTCGATAAGATTGATGGTTACTAAAGTAACGGTGGAGTAATCATTATAATCAGTTCTGCCGATTGATTCGCCGTATGATTTACCATTATCAATGGACTTAACCCAAAGTTGGTATTGCTTTTTTGCTTCATAGTTCAATACAGCAGCTGCCGAAATCTTACCATCTTTAATATCAAAGTCGTCTGCATCTTTCGAGTCTACTACATAATCCGAAAGGGTATATGTAAATTTGCTCCATGAATCTTCGTCGGTGGGTATTACAGTGCCAATAACTTCGCCAAGAGGAATATTCTCGTGTGCTTCAAATATGTATTCGTTCTGTGCGAAGGTAGGTTTGTCGTTAACGTCGTTAATCTTGATTTTAACATCTATGTATGATGTAAGTGTAGGGTCGTCGCCATCGGTTGCTATTACGCGAACGAAATATTCGCTTTGTTTTTCAAAATTCAAATCTCCATTTACCTTGATAGTACCTGTGGCGTTGTCGATAGTGAATGACTTGTAGTCGTTGGCGGCATCGTCGGTGGCTGCAAGCGAGTACGACGGTTGTTTGCCTGTATTGTTTTTGTAGTCTTCATCTTCGGCGGTAACAACGCCTACCTTAGTGCCTTTGAAAGAGTTTTCGTCAACTGCCAAATCAGGAATATCAACAAATATTGGTGCTTCTTTTACATCGGTGATATTAACCGTTATAGGCACTGATACAGTGTACTTTTTATCTGAAACAACAACAGTGAATTGATATGTATTCTTGGTTTCGTAGTTGAAGTCGGCGTTGTTGAGTGTTGATAGTTCGCCGGTGGCAGGGTGAATAAAGAAGTTTGTGGCGTCTTTACCTTCTATCGAGTAGTAAAGCGTGCTGAAATTTGTATTATGGCTGTCGGGATCTGTCGCCTTTACAGTACCTACCAATGTAGGTTTCGTTGTGTTTTCGGCAAGGTTAAACTTATACTCCGATAGTGCGAATGCAGGTATTTCGTTAACGTCGATAACTTGGATTTTGGTATCCTGAGATGTAGTGTTGCCTTTGGTATCTGTAATTGTTAAAGTGATATCAAAAGCGGCTTCGGATGTAGATTGGTTGTAAATGGCTTCGTAATCAATATCCGCCTTTGTTTTTATTACAAACGTGCTCAAATGTGTTGTATTATTGGTTTTCCCCACTTGAACCACTTCAAACAATTTGGCGGCATCTCTATTTGCTGTAGCGTTTTTGTCGGTTATGGTAATTTGCAATTGGTCAAAATCAGCATCGTCTTCATCGTAGACAATAATCTGTTTGCCTTCTAAAGCTGTGTTTTCGTCAACATTTTCTTCTACTTCGTACTGATTGCTCAGCACATTAAATACCGAAGGTCTGTTTTCGTCTGTAACATTAATAACAATTTGTTTGGTTGCAGACAGAGATGGATATATAAGCTTTCCTTCATCATTAAAGAGTTTTGGATTGTCCATAACCTTTACTTTGCACTTATATTGCTTTTGCTTGGTATAGTCAAGCCTTTTGCCTTTAGCCACAGTAAATGCACCTGTATTGGGATCAAGTTCAAACGGAAAATCTGTGCTGCCATCAACTTCAAAAACTTCATCTAACTTATAAGTCAACTTGTTGAACCCCCAAGGATGTGTTCCTTCGTATGCATTGTCCGGGTCGGTAGCAGTAATATTACCAAACGCAGTATTTGAACTTGTGGCGGATTCAGAAACAGAAAGCGGAGCTGTATTTGTAATTTCAGGTTGTTCATTAACATCGGTAACGGTAATTCTTATGGTAATGGGAACAGAAATTTGATTATTATCATCATCATATCCATAAACTGTTACTTCAACGTCACAAGTAGTGTTAGTATGCTTTTGATAAAGAGTTTCAAAATCCAATTTTGAGGGGTCATCAACCACTATCTTGCTCTCACTTATTTTGAATGTGCCATTTTGCTCTATGTCGATATCAATATCTCCTACAATGCGATTGATATCCTCGTTGTTGAGGTTTTTAACGTATTCTGCTACGTTTACAACAGTTGTGCCTTGGGGGGTATTTTCTGCAATAATTACATCACTGTTGTATGTTGGTTTTGATTCTTTTACATCTTCTATATTTACAATCACTTGAGCATCGGCAGTGAATTTGCCATCAGAAACAGTAACAATAAACTTATACTGTGTTGTACCTGATTCATAGTCAAACTCATCGTCTGTGTACAAAGCTCCCGTATTTTTGTTAACAGTAAACTTTTTATAATCTGTTCCGGAATTTTTGTCCTGAACAATCGAGTAAGTCAATTTGTTAAAATCATCATTATTGGTATAGACATCAACATCAGAGTAGATGTCCAAATCAGAACCTTCTACACGGGCTATATAAGTTCCAATCGGAGAATGTTCATTTACCGAAAACGTTCCACCCTTGATAGAAACCGTTTCGTTGACATCTTTAACGGCAATATTCGTCGTCTTAGAAACAGAACTACCTGCAGCATCCGAAACTGTAACCGTAGCCTGATATGTGGCATTACCTTTGTCCTTTATGAAAAGCTTTTCGTAATCGAGCAAATCACTGCTCTTTACGTTAATAGATATGGTTCTTGTGCCGTTAGAATTTTTTGTTTCCTCGAGAGTAAAGATATCAGATAAGGCACCTGACAAAGAATAGGTTAGTTTATCACCGTTATCAGGGTCAAAAACTGTAAATGTGCCTAAAGATGTTCCTGTTGCAGTATTTTCATCTACAGAATATTCATTATTCAAAATTAACTTAGTAGGGGCTTCGTTAACATCAGTAAGGTTCACGATAATAGTCCCCTTGGTAGTAAGTTTGCCATCCGAAACCGAGACCTTCATCGTCCATGTTGTCTTAGTTTCATAATCAAGCTTGCTACCGTCCTTAATAATAAGTTCGTTGGTGCCGGCTTTAAAATCAAATGGCACGCCAGAGGTTACCACTTTGTAGGCAAGCTGGCTGTTTTCGGGATTAGTAACCGAGGTAACATTGCCTACAGTGCTACCTGTGGTAAGGCTTTCGGCAATTGTGAACGTTTGAGAATTAAATGTCAATACGTTTTGCGCCGATAATGATGCTGTAGATAAAAGCATCCCGGCGAGAATGGGGAAAATGTGCTTTTGTTTCATAGCGATATTGGTATGTTATTTTAAAATTTTTTCGAGGCAAAGATAGCAATATTGTAGAGACGTCATATTATGGCGTCTCTACAAAAATGCCGTGTGCCCTATAATGATAATTTAAATGTTTTTCCATTAATTATCACCACATAAACACCCTCTTTATTAATATTGATTTGTTCGTATGTAGATTTTGTTGTTGATGTTGCTATTGTTCGGCCTTGGAGGTCGATGATTTTGTATTGGCTGTCGGGAGCGGAGGCAATGTAGATGGTGCGGGCATAGCTCCATACTTTTACATTGTTGCCGCCATTATCTATAGATGATACAGGTGTAGAGGGGTTCTGAGGATCTGGCTCAGGCTCAGGTTGAGGCTCAGGCT
>JAGCDD010000299.1 GCA_017651345.1 Bacteroidales bacterium
AAAATCCTCTTCGTCGGCATCAATTACGACAAAGACACCAAAACCCACGTGTGCGAAATAAAAGAGGTGGAGAAGTAAAATATCAAATCATAAGATAGTGCTAATAATTATATGGCAACAGATATTTGGTAACAAATATTTGTGAAAACACAATTATACATTGTTTAGAGATAGAGATTTTTGGTTTTACTACGTAAGTTCAATTTCGATGAGCATTTTTACGTGTTAAAGTTTTGAGCCGCCAGATTTCCCTATTGATAGTTAATGTTGACAAATTGATGGATATAAATCCACAATTTTGATTTCTATGTCAGGGTATGAGTCCACGATTTTAACGGTAAAATCAGGATATGAATCCACTTTTTTAAATTCAAGAAATCCAGGATATAAATCAACCAATTTGACTTCAATGTCAGGATACGAATCAACTATTTTTGCCTCGATGTCGGCGAAGGAATCCACAATTTTAAATGTACCAGATAATTTGATAGTTTTACCTGTGTTTTTTTTGTGAGAGTACCAGCATCTTTGTCAATGGTGACTTTTTCAAGTTCAATCTTCTGCGCACTCGCGCTGATGAAAGCCAAGGCAACGACGAAAAGTGTTAATAATATTTTTTTCATAGTGTAAACGTGTATTAAAAAGGTTATTAATTAATGGTGTAAATATAGCAAAAATATAATTGATAAACAAAAAAAGCGATGGGTTGATGTTTTTTTGTTGGATTAAAAAGGTTTGTATATTTGCAGTGCGGCGTTTAATCGCTGCAATATGTGTTTTTATTCCGCTTCCCCTTCCATCTTCAACCCTCTTGTAAAATCTTCGAGCAATTCTGTTTGCAAATCTACAACCCAGGCGTCTTTTACGTCGAGGTCTGTTTTGTCGTTGCCGAGGCATTTGTAAATCTTGTCGTTGCAGAAATATGCGCGGCTAAATTCTGAAACCATTTGGCTGCCGTCTTCGGATGGGTGTTGGTCTTCAACGAGTACGAAATAAAGACAACCATCCTTTACGTAGAAAAAGCGGCGATGGATATAGTCGTATTCCGTCTCCAAATCTATCTTGACAAGTTTGCCATTGTCGTAATGATAGACATACGAATACGGAAATCCCTGCCCCTGTTCTTCAAGTAAATATTCATATTTCTTGGTCGTAAGGTTCTTGTTGTTAGCGGTTTCCGAATACATTTTGCGAATTTCGGCGGTGCGCTGATTGTTGTCCATTTGGGTGCACGACTTGCAAAAACCGGTCTGCGCTGATGGGTGCATATTCTCTAAATGCCTTAACGCTTCTGAATAATCATTGAGCAAATCTTGTTGAAATGATTGAACGTAAGAATCGTTCGCGACGATTTCCTTTTGGTCGCTGTCGATGAACTTGTAAATCTTCTCGTTGCAGAAATATGCACGTCGATTTAGAGTTTTAGTCTTTCCATCGTTTTCATTGTCTGGCTGCAACTCTTGATGAAGACAGAAAAACAGACAGTCGTCCTTGATGTAGAAAAATGTCAAAAAATGCAAATATTGACCGCCGTCAATTTCGTAGTCAATCTCCACAAGTTTGCCATTGTTGTAGCGGTAAGTATAACTATGTACAAGGCCTTCGTCATTATCCTCATATTCAAGAACTTCGCTCGTAAGATTCTTATTATTAACTATTTCCGAATACATTTTGCGGATTTCGGAGGTGCGCTGATTGTTGTCCATTTGGGCGCACGACTTGCAAAAACCAGTCTGCGCCATTGCTGCCGGAATTGACATCAAGAGTATCAAAAATGTTGCGAAAAATGTTCTTTTCATAATAATTATAGCGTTAATGAAAAACAATTTTATAACGCAAAGATGGCTTTTTTTGTTGTATTAAAAAATTCTTCAATCAGTAATATCCTTGCACACAATCAAAGAGTTTTATCTACAATATCATTTATTTATAAAATCTTTTTCTGTAATTGTTGTTTTGTTTGGTGATAATTTCTACCAGCAGTAATTTTGCAGTGTAAAAAAAACAAACAGACGAAAATGAATAAAGAACTAACAAATAATCACCCTTGTTTTGCTCCTAAGGCCAACAACCTCGGACGGATTCACCTGCCGGTAAGTCCTGCCTGCAATATCGGTTGCCGGTTTTGCCACAGGGTCTTGAACGACACCGAAAACCGTCCGGGCGTTACGGCTAAGGTAATCACCCCCGAACAAAGCATTGACGTACTCAAAAAGGCGTTGAAACTCTGCCCTGAAATCCGCGTTGCTGGTATTGCAGGGCCGGGCGACACCCTTGCTACAAATTCAGCCCTCGAAACATTCAGGCTGATTGGAAAGCATTATCCACAATTGCTTAAATGTATGAGTACCAATGGATTGCTCCTCAACGAAAAAGCCGACGAAGTGATTGACGCCAAGATAGATTCGTTGACGGTAACGGTGAATGCTGTTGACCCCGAAATTGAGGCAAAACTCAATAAATTTGTAATCTACCACGGCAAAAAATATGACGCTCGCGAAGGTGCTGAGATATTGATTGCCAATCAGTTGGAAGGCATCCGAAAGATTGCCGAAAGCGGAATTACAGTCAAGGTAAATACCGTGCTCGTGCCGCGTATCAATGGCAATCACATTGGCAAAATCGCCGAGACCATAGTCATAGCTCCAACTGTACTCTGTGGGACAGCCCTTGGCGATGTTGCGCCGCGTAATGGGGGCATCACACTGGGGAACAGGCTTTGTGGGACCCTC
>JAGCDD010000300.1 GCA_017651345.1 Bacteroidales bacterium
TATCGAAACCACCATTGCCCAAGCCCGCAAAAACGGCTACGTGTCCACAATGTTCAACCGCCGCCGTTATCTGCCCGACCTCAATTCGCGCAATCCCGTGGTGCGTGCACAAGCCGAGCGAAACGCCGTTAACACCACCGTTCAAGGCACGGCAGCCGACATCATCAAGATAGCAATGATTGAGGTGCACAAGCGATTCAAAGCCGAAAACCTCAAATCAAAACTCATCATCCAAGTGCACGACGAACTTGTGTTCGACGTTTACCCCGACGAAAAAGACCGTGTGCAGCAGATAGTTACCGACGCAATGGAACACGCCGTCACCCTCAAAGTATCCCTCAAAGCCGAAGGCAGTTTTGGCAAAAATTGGTTAGAGGCACATTAGAGCGTTTTTTGTAAAATTCCTTTACACCACTGTAAAAAAATTTTACACTTTTACACCGTGACTTAATTATTAATGTATTATTACACAAGGCGTTAATAATTGTGGCACGGGTAATGCTGTATCAGGGTGTAAAAATGATGTTAATATGAATAATTTTAGATTTAAAAGCCTTTTGAAAGTTTCGTCGCTGATGAATATTTTTGGTATTTCGTTGGCGGTGGCAGCATTTTATATCCTTGTAGTATGTGCTAAATACGACACCAATTTCAATAGCGATATTCCTGATTATGAACGCATTTATATGGTTGTTAAAGATAATGAAGGATTTAGTAGCAACAACTTGTCGCGTCCATTTATCGAAGAATTTGTAAAACGATCACCATTTATAGAAAAAGGAGGTTTGTTAAGTCCCTACAACCGCACAAATGTGGCTTACAAGTGTATAGGCGACAATGTTGAATCTATTGCGTTACCATTGTTCAAATGCACACAAGGACTTATAGAAACATTCGGCGCAACATTTACCGAAGGCTCTCTCAACGAGTTTAACGAGGTTAACAAAGTGATTATCAGCCGTTCTGCCTCCGAACAATATGGACTACATCGTGGAGATGTTATTAAAATTGGCGAAGAATACACACCATTTGAAATATCAGCCGTTTACAACGATTTTCCAAATAATAGCGAACTCAGCAACATACGAATGCTCACCAATATGGGCGACGAAAATACCGAAATGTGGAATAATGAGAACTATTCTCTGTATTTTAAGGCAGTGGACGGTGCAGAAAATATTGAAGATCAAGCGCATAAAATATCAATTCAAATTCTCAAAGATGTTGAGAAAATTGAAAACGACGAAGATTTAGCCGAATTTGAGGAAGATATTGCGGGAATACATTTTTTGAGCATACCGCTCGACAAAACCCATTTTTACCACGAAATATACGGTCATCATATACGCGCCGATAAAAAGGTGGTTTACACGCTCATTATCACAGCGTTAATGACAATAATTTTGGCGTTTATCAACTATATCAACTTCTTTTTCTCGCAAGTTCCCGAAAAACTTAAAGCGGTGAATGTGAAGAAGATACTTGGTTGTAGCCGTGCTTCGTTGATATTTTCGGTGGCATTAGAGGCTGCGGTACACGCTTTGGTGGCTTCGGTAGTGGCTTTTATAATTGTTAAAATAGTGTCGTTTGCCGAAATTGGTACAATTATAAATCGCGACCTTTCGATAAGCACAAACATCAGCACTGCCATTATTACAGTGCTAAGCGTAATTGCAACAGCCGTATTATCAAGCATTTATCCTGCATTTTACATTACAGGAGTGCAACCGGCATTGGCATTAAAAGGTATTATCAACGGCAATCCGAAATCAAAACTGCGTCTCGGGCTCACTATTTTTCAGTTTACGGCATCTATCGCGCTCATTATAGGCACGTTATTAATAAAAGAGAACAACGATTATATGTTTGCCAAAGACCTTGGATTCGACCACGAAAACATTTTCAGCACATACACAACCCAAAAAATTGCAACAAGTCGCGAAGCAGTGGAGCAAAGTCTTCGCCAAAATCCTGACATTTTAGACGTGGCTTGGGCAACGGGCAATATCGTTGCCAAAGAGCGAATGGGCTGGGGACGATATTATTTGGATAAATATATTAGTTTTCAATGCTTTACCGTATCGTGGAATTTTCTGCGGTTTTTGGGCGTAGAGATTAGCGAGGGTAGAGATTTTACCGACAGCGACGAAAAATGCGAAAACGGCGTATTTATCTTTAACCAAAATGCCAAAAATGCTTTCGGGTTAACCTTAGAAGCAAAAATTTCCGGTCACAAAGACGAAACAGAAATTGTCGGATTTTGCAAAGACTTTAATTACAAGCCGTTGCAATACAATATCGACCCGTTTGCATTCTATGTTTTTGGAAAAGATCCGTGGAATCCGCCAAACCACCTCTATTTTCGCACCAAGGCAGGATGCGACATCATAAAAGTAAACGAATTTGTAAAAAAAGCCCTCATTGAAATTGACCCAATTTACGAACTTTCGCAACAGGATATTATCTCATTTAATCAAGAAACCGCCCATAACTACACACAAGAGAGCCAATTGGCAGAACTTGTAACAATGTTTTCGCTTGTGGTGTTGGCGATTGCGCTTACGGGACTTTTGGGAGTGGTAATTTTTGAAACCCAACGCCGCCGCAAAGAAATTGGTATTCGCAAGGTTAACGGTGCCACAGTAAAAGAGATTCTAACGCTCTTCAACCAAAAATTTGCGATATTGATTGTGATAAGTTTTGTAATAGCAAGTCCGATAGCGTATTATATTATTAGAGAATATTTTTCTAACTTTGCATATCATTGTCCGGTATATTGGTGGATATTTGCCATAGTATGTGCATTTACCCTGATAGCCACAGCGTTAACAGTTTCGGCAGCCACATTCAAAGCCGCCAACGAAAACCCCGTTAACACTTTAAAAACTGAATAACCGTTTAACACTGAGAATATTATGCACCTCATACGTTTCAGATCACTGATTTCGCCCGCAGCCTTGCTAAATATCACAGGCATAGCGGTGGCAATTGCAGCATTCTACATAATTATGTCGATAGTTGCAACCGACCTGACTTTCGACCACAGCATAAAAAACTACAAAAACGTCTACCTGCTCAGCAACCGTGTTATGCAAACGGGCAGTTACGACCGTTTGGGACTTATGAACCGTGCTATCGGCGAACAGATTAAACAACGGATACCATCTGTGATACATTCAGGATGCGTTAAGTTTTGGGACGACAATACATATCTCCGCGAAGAAAACGGCGAAAAGAAAAGGATAAAGATTTCATCTCTGCCGTGCTCCAAGGGGCTATTTGATGTATTCAGTTTTGAATTTATCGAAGGCGACACATCCAAGTTTTTTGGCAAAAACACTATGGTTATCAACCACAAGGCGGCGCAAAAATTCAATCTCCACATTGGCGACTTTCTCGAAATGAACAATGGGGAAAAAACCGAGATTGTGGCAATTTTTAAGGATTTTGCCAAAAACACGCATTTGGGCAGAACTGATGCCTTTGTAGGATTGGGCGATGAGAATATCGACAACCGTAACCAATGGCCTTACTCTTACTTCTTAATGCTTCACGACAACGCTGACCTCAACGAGTTTAACAAAGAGTTTAACCAAATAGCCAAGGCCGCCTTTTTAACCGAAGAAGACACTGCCGAGGAAATCGCAGAACTTGACAAAGAAATTGAACGTGGAGACGTAAAACTAATATCGCTCAACGATTTACATTTTCAAAAAAGGATTCTTGGACACCACATTTTCATCGACCCAAAATTTACCTACACTATGCTCATTTTGGCTGTGGTAATAATACTGATAGCCTACATAAATTATTTCAACTTTTTTGTGGCTCGTATCCCCGACCGCATCAGGAGCATCAACACCCGCAAGATACTCGGTAGCAGCCGTGCTTCGCTTGTATGGTCGTTGATAGCCGAATCGCTCATTTACACGCTTTTAGGAGCGTCATTGGCTTACTTTATCCAAAAATATGCAGGGACATTGCTCTCACAGTACAATATGGTAGATGCCGATGCGGTTCTCAACGGCAATTATCTCATTGGCATTTTGACAGTTGGCTTAGCGTGCATTGCCGCCATAATAGCCACGCTCTACCCCGCACTACATATCACTTCGATATCACCTGCGTTGGCAATTCGCGGACGCATCACCTCAAACCACGACAACGCCTTGCGTTACATACTCATTGGCTGTCAGATTGCGGCATCGCTCGCCACCATCATCGGCACCACGTTCATAAGCCTCAACAACAACTTCCTCATTACCCGTGATATGGGATTCAACCGCAACAACCTCTATGTCACCCCTGTTACCCAAAAGATAAGCCAAAACCCCGAAGATATAGAAAGCCTTCTACGCCAAAACGCCGCTATCACCGACATCACTTGGGCATCAAGTCCTATTGTGAACATCAGCAGCGATATGCGTACCGAAAACCATCCTGTAAACGAAAACGAAAGGTTTGAATACAATGTGCTCAATGTTTCGCCCAACTTCTTCGAGTTTATGGACTTAGAGTTGGTAGAAGGCGATTACCCCACCAAGACCGACGGCGAAAGCAACATTGGCGCAGCATATTTCAACGAAAACGCCCGCAACCGCTACAACCTCACAACCGAGATAAGTCTCAACGACAATCCACACGGCAAACGCCCCATCAAGGGCTTTGTTAAAGACTTCAACTTTCTGCCGCTGCAATACGGCATTCAGCCGATAGGACTGTTTGTACATAAGACAAACTATTACTACCTATACCTTAGATTCGCACCCGATGCCGACATCGCCGCCACCAAAAAGTTTGTGGAAACCACCCTCAACGATTACGACCCGGTATACACATCCATCAGCGAATTAGAAGTACTTTCGTTTACCCAACAACAAGAGAAACTCTACGATGCAGAAAAGCAAGTGTCGGCATTCATAACCATATTCACCGTAATCACCATAATTGTCTCAGTGATAGGCATATTCGGCATAGTATTATTCGACACCCAACGCCGCCGCAAAGAAATTGGCATACGTCGCGTTAACGGAGCCACCATCACAGAGATACTCCTGATGTTCAACAAGAAATTCTTCATCTTGGTAGGCATCTGCGCCGCCGTGTCGGTACCTGTGGCATTGATAGCCATCAACAAGTATTTCAGCGGTTTTGCCTATCACATCCCCATCCATTGGTACGTGGTAGCCATCTGCATCCTCTTTGCCCTCTTTATCACCGCCCTCACGGTCACCCTCGCCGCCTTCCGCGCCGCCACCGAAAACCCAAGCAATACGCTCAAAACGGAGTGAGGTTAATACTTTAATAAATAAAAATTGACTTTTCCAAATGGCAAATTTTTAAAAAAATGACTTTTGGAAAAGTCATTTTTGATAGAGAATTGACTTTTGCAAAAGGCAAGTTAATATTATATATCAAGCAAAAACTTGCAATTTTTACTCTCCCACCCCCCATACTCTGCGGAAATCGCATATAAAAAAGTGAGATTTCCGCAGCAAATCGCTAAAAAATCACCGATTCTCTGCGGAAATCTCGAAAAAAAATTGAGATTTCCGCAGAATATTCATTTTTATTTGTATATTTGCGTCATTAACCAATACTAAAAATTATGTTGATAGGACGTGATTATGAAAGGCAGCAACTCTTAAACCTCTGTAACAAAGACGAATCGCAATTCTGTGCAGTCTACGGACGGCGCCGCGTGGGCAAAACTTACCTCATTAGAGAAACATTCAAAAACCAATTTGCCTTTACGCACACAGGATTATACGGAGTGCCGCGCGAAGACCAACTCGACGAATTCAGATTGTCGCTGAAAAAATACGGACTTAAAACTCCAAGACTAAAAAATTGGCGGTCGGCGTTTCACGCTCTCGAAGACCTCTTAGAATCACTTCCCGACAATGGCAAGAAAATAGTCTTCATCGATGAATTATCGTGGATGGATACCACCAAATCAAAGTTTGTGAGTGCGTTAGAAAATTTTTGGAACTCCTGGGCTTCGGCTCGCAAAGATATCGTACTCATAATATGCGGAAGTGCCACATCGTGGATCATCAACAAAATCATAAACAACCACGGCGGTCTTCACAACCGTGTTACAATGCAGATTTATCTCCGTCCGTTCACCCTTGGCGAATGTGAGCAATTTGTCAACACCAACAACATCGCAATGTCGCGGCAAGAAATTGCCGAAGGATATATGGCATTAGGCGGAATACCATACTATTGGACATTTCTGCAAAACGGTCTGAGTATGAGTCAAAACATAGACCGTATGTTTTTCTACCAAAACAGTCCTCTCAAAAACGAGTTCCATTCTATGTTTGCATCCCTATTCGACAACGATTCGCCACACCTATCAATAATTGAGGCATTAGGCACAAACAAAGCGGGAATGACTCGCAACGAAATTTTGTCAACATCCAACCTTTACGACAACGCAACATTCAGCAATGCTCTCGAAGAATTGGAGCAATGCACATTTGTTCGCAAATTTTACGCATACAAGAAAAAAAGCAAAGATATCCTCTACCAACTCATCGACAATTTTACACTATTCTATTTTCATTACATAAGTAGAAACAGCAGTCACGACACCGACTTTTACACTCACAGCGCAGGCACCAAAAACCGCACATCGTGGCAGGGCATTGCTTTTGAACGCCTATGTCTGTGGCACATACCACAAATCAAGAAAAAACTCGGCATCAGCGGAATAATAACCTCTGTCAACTCGTGGCGCACCACAGCCGGCAGCAACCACGAAGGAGCGCAAATCGACCTTCTCATCGACCGCAACGACAAAGTAATCAACCTTTGCGAAATGAAATATAGCGACACTCCTTACGCGCTCACCGCCAAGATTTTCAACGAATTACAGCGAAAAGAAAATATTTTCAACACGGTAACACACAACACAAAGACAATCCATCTTACAATGATAACCACATTTGGCATCACACACAACGCCTACGCCAACAAAATACAATCGCAAGTTACACTCAACGACCTATTTGCAACATCATAAAATCTTTATCCATCAAGCAAAACTTGCAATTTTTACTCTCCCACCACCCATTCTCTGCGGAAATCTCATATAAAAAACCGACATTTCCGCAGCAAATCGCCAAAAAATCACCGATTCACTGCGGAAATCTCATATAAAAGACCAACATTTCCGCAGAATATCGAATATAGTAATTCATCAAGCAAGCCGTTTGGAAAACGGCATTTCTGTAACCTCGTACATCGTGAGATGTGCGGGGTGTGTGGGAGGGGGTGAAATATAGACACTAATCAAAAATATGACCGATCAGCGATTCTGTTCATGATAATCATATAATACACTTTCATCCCCAGTAGCAAGATCTATTCGTTTTATATAAGTTACATCATTAATATATTCAGGAAGAGTATCACCTCCTTCAATAATAGTATCATCTTCATCAAAAGGACTATTAGTAATTTTATACATACAATTAGTCATAACAAAATCAATCCAATGAGCACTATCTATTGAAACACTTTCTATTAAATCTCGATTTAAGAATAATAGTATTTCGTTTTTAATCGAAAACACCTTTATAAATTTTGACATAAATAATTGTTTTATTGGTTAATTAAACCCAATCATATTTGTGTTTTGAGAAATATCATCATCCTTAACATATATGCATACAAATAAGGTGCTACAACCTTCAAAAGGTCAGTAGCACCCATAAAATCAATTGTTAACCTTCGTTGTAATCAAGAAATCTAAATGTATCACCATCGATTTCATCTCTGTCGATATTGAACCTTTCACAAATACGATCGAATGCATAAGTCACATCTTCCGATTGGTCATCATCAAAAGTATAAAAATCATAGACAGTGACATAATATGCAGGACGTTCACCCCAATTATGTTCATAACGGACAGAATGAGAGTAACCTCTGAGTTCACGATGAAAAGCCGATTTTACTTTGTTTGGATTATTTCTCATAATAATTGAATTTAAATTATTGAAATTATAGTTAATGTCTAAATTACCACGTCGTATTAGCGGCATCATATATCTCTTTTAAGTCATCAATAACATCTTCTATATCTCGATACATTTCGTCTTCATAGTCGTCAATGTTATCGTCTAATGCGGACAAATAATAATCAAACTCTTCCTCGTCTTGCGGACCATTTTGATAGTTGCTTAATCGATAATCATGATTCCGCAAACGTTGTCTCAATTTTTCTAATGCACTTCTTTTCATCTTTCTGAAATTTATGGTTAATATTTGAGGTTATTTATTGTCCAAATATACGTATTGCGATTATTGTATGTAACCGTTTTTTTCTCGGAAAAACTTGATGAAATCCTACAATATTTTGGAGGATGGGTGGTCAAATTCGTCGGAAAACTCTTTGAAAAAGTTGTAGTTGAGGGCTTTGCTGATAGACATAAGGAGTTCGGTGTTGATAGTGTCGCTGTTGAAGATGTTATAACAAGTGGATTCGGAACGGTTGATGGTTTTTGCAAGCCATACTTTCGACCGTCCTTGCCGTTCCAACTCGGCTTTTATGCGTTCTCCTATGTGTATCGACATCGTTTCTGCCCATTTGCTCTGCTAATTCCCAAAACAGAAAACCATTATTCAATAACCCCATATAAAACAAAAACGTGGGAACTCACTTTATTGCCCGTTCCACGCTCCAAGGCCCTAGCAATGCCCATCCGTCAGAAACGAGCAACGCCGAAAGCCCACGTATATGTACACACATACATACAGTATGTGCTATATACATAACCGCAAGCATCACCGTTGCTTTGTAAATGACGGAATTATGAATTTGCTAGATTCGGAGCGTCAAGAACAAAGCGTAAAGTAACGCCTTATTTTATATGTCCGCTGCCCCGCCCGCTCAAAGGCTTTCAGCGAAGTCAGCGTTACAAAGATACAAAGATTTTATTTAAGTGTGGATTTTATGGAAGAAAAATTATTATTTTCTAAAAATGAGACTTTAATAAACCCTCAAACGGGCGGAAACTGCCCAAAAAAGCAAGTTTCCGCCCGATTTAGATTTTTTATATCATTGGATTACAGCATATTATAATTTAACAACTCAAATTTAACTGATGTTAAATTTTGTTAATAGCGACAACTTACGCATTACACTTCGTTTGGAATAATTTACAATCCCAAAACAATCTGCGGTTCAATATTTAATTTTAAACTCAATTCTCGTCCAACTTTTAAAGTTGGCTCAGATTTACCTGTAATATAATCACTTATACGCGAAGCACTAACACCAATTAACTCGGCAAGGCGTTTTTGTGTCAACCCCATTTCGTACATTCGGAGTTTAATTACATCAATTAATTTGGGCGGTTCAAGAGCAAAATGCTCGTCGGAATAATCCGCAACCAAGTTAGAGAGCAAAACAAGTTCAACATAATTTTTATCGTCGGTAGGCGTATTATCGTTTACCAAAGGTAAAAGTTCTTCAACACGCTCAACGGCGCGATGATATTGAGTTTCGTTTTCTATTTTTGTCATAATTAGTTAAGTTTTAGATGGTTGAACAATCAGGTATTTTATCATATTCGGCGTGAGTTCCCACAAAACGGACGTATACAAATTGTGGAGTAAACTGAATGACGACCACAACTCTAAACTCATTACCTTTAATATTAAATACATAATGCTGATTACCAACAGAATCAACACTATTAAAAGTCTTTTTGATGTCAGCAAAATTTTTCCATACCGCTTTTTTTACCTTGCACGACCATTCAGATAAGGCTGTTTTAGATTCAGGATGCTGTATGGTAAATCGCTTTAAAGTCTCTTCTGTAAATATTCTCATCGTCAAAAAGTTTTGGACAAAGATAAAGATAAAATTCGAATTTGCAAAATATTATTCGAAAATTTAGAATATTTTTTTTTAACGGGCGGAAACTGCCAAAAAAAACCTCTCCAAAAAAAATTTGCTTTTCTAAAAATTCCTTTGTAACTTTGGCAAAATATTAAATACGGAGGCAAAAAAATGTTAGATTTCAAGAAGTATAGTTCTATCGAAAACTCTTTCGATAATGAGTATATCGACAAGGTTAGGCAGTATACCGACCCGAAATTGATTTATGTGGTGCAGGAGAAGGTTCACGGCTCTAACACAAGTTTTATCACCGATGGCAAGACTATAAAATTTGCCAAACGTACCGCGCTTATCGGCGATAACGAAAAGTTTTTTGATTATGAAGAATTGCTTGTCCGTTACGCAGATAGAGCCAAGAACTTATACCAATTAATTAAGAAAGATTTTCCCGAAATTGACTACATAATTATCTTCGGCGAATTTTTTGGCGGCTATTATCCGCACAAGGAGGTTAAAAAGGATACACGTTTTTCAGCAATTCAAAAAGGCGTTTGCTACTGCCCGATGCACGAATTTTATGGGTTCGACATTTTTCTTGTGTCCGAAAAAAACGATATTCACCAATATCTCGGCGTAGAAAAATGCAACGCATATTTTGAACAAGGCGGATTTTATTACGCCCGCACACTTTTCCGCGGCACTTTGGACGAGTGTCTCAAATATCCAAACGATTTTGAAAGCACTATATATAAGGAGTTTGGCTATCCAAAAATCGAAGGCAACATCTGCGAAGGCGTGGTGATTCGTCCCGAAGTGCCCACCTACATTCCCGGAGGTATCCGCGTGATGATCAAGAACAAAAACGCCAAGTTTGCCGAAAAGAAATCCGAAAAACGCCGTCCCAAAGACCAAAAACCGCCAGTGGTGTTTACCGACAATTTTCACAAACTAATCGACAAAGCCGACCTTTTTGTTACCGAAAACCGTTTAGACAATGTTATCAGTCACATCGGCGAGGTTCACATACCCAAAGACCTCGGAAAACTGCTCGGAATGTATTGCAAGGATATTATCGACGATTTTCTCAAAGAGAACGCCACAGATTTTTACAATCTCGACAAAAACGAACAGAAATCATTCAACAAGCAAGTTAACCAATTGGCGCTCAAAGTGATAAAGAGTAAATATGGAATGCCTCAATAAAAAATTTGACATTCGCAAAAAAAGGCATTACCTTTGCGGCAGATAACTGATACTTTTTAACGAGATTATAACCTATGGCGAATAAATTGATAATTAAGGCGTTGGCGTGCGCAGCAACCGCTGTTGTGCTTGCCGTAATGCCTATTGCCGCAACTTCGCAATCCAACCTTCCCGAAATAGATTCTCTTACGAAAATTGCCGACAACGCACCCGACACGCTCAAAGCCAAACTTTACGGCGAAATTTGTTGGAAACTTCGCAACTACGATCCTCAAAAAGCCCTCGAATTTGGCGAAAAGTCATACTCTTACGCCCAAAAATGCAACGACTTAAAGATGGAAATGCGAGCACTCAGCAACATAGGCGTTTGTCATCGTAACATCGGCAACTACCAAGAGGCAGTGGAAAATTACACCAAAGGTCTCGAACTTGCTCAGCAATACAATGTTAAAGACCAAATTGCATACGGACACATCAATATCGGCAACATCTACCTTTATCACGACGAGTGGGACAACGCTCAGGAACAGTTGCTCAAAGCCCTTGAAATTGGTCTCGAAATCAAAGATTCATCGATTCTTGCCTACTCGTACCTCAATCTCGGACGCATCAACCTTTCGCTAAACCAAAACCAAAAGGCATTTGACTATTTGCAAAACTGTCTCGTAATCAGAGAAAAAACAGATGACGAATGGGACAAGATAGCCACCGTTAAGAAATACCTTGGCGATGCTCTATCCGCCGACAATAAATTTGCCGAAGCATTACAATTTTATATACCAGCAATTTCGGGAAATTACGACATCAAAGATTACGACCTTTTGAGCGACCTTTACGGACGAATTGCCGAGGCTTACATAAATACCAACAAAAACGACAGCGCGCTCTATTACGCCGAAAAATGTCTCGAAGTGTCAAAAATGCGCGGCATCGACTTCCGAATCAAAAACGCCCACAAATACCTTGGCGACGTGTATGTGAAACGTGGCGACCTGCAAAATGCTATTGAAAATTACTCTGTGGTGATGGCATACGCCGATACGTTTTGGAACGCCCGCAAGACTTACGGTATGGAAAATATTGAATACCAAATAGATAAAGTAAAAAAAGAGAACGAAATCGCAATGCTCCACAAAGAGCAGGAACTTGATTCGGCACATAGGTTGATTCTTGTGCTCATTATAGTAATGGCATTGGGCGGAGCAGTATTTTTTGCATTAAAAAACCGTCAGAAACGCATTACAAACAAGATTCTCACAAGTCAGAAAAATGAAATTGAGGCTCAAAACATCGAGATTTCCACACAGAGAAACACTCTTGCCGAAAAGAACAAACTGCTTGAAGAACAGCGTAGAGAAATCAACGACTCAATACTTTACGCGCAGCATATTCAATTTTCGATGCTGCCGCAAAACAACGATTTAAATGAGTTTTTTGCCGATAGTTTTGTATTCTACCGTCCGCGTAATGTGGTAAGTGGCGACTTTTATTGGGCATTCAAAGATGCTGACTACTTTATATTTATGGTTGCCGACTGCACGGGACACGGTGTTCCGGGAGCGTTTATGAGTATGCTCGGTTTTTCAGCACTCAACGAAATTGTAGGTCGCGAGGGATTGCGCAAAGCCGACGACGTACTTAACGGTATGCGCGACACCATCAAACATACTCTCAATAAGGCAGTTAACTCAAATATGCGCGACGGTATGGATGCCGCCCTGCTGATAATCGACAAAAAAACAAACGCTCTGCAATATGCCGGAGCCAACATTCCTTTTATACTTTTCCGTGGCGACGAACAAATAATTATAAAGCCTGTTAGGAATCCTATCGGACTGTATGTCAACGAAAAACAGTTTGAATCGAAAGATTTTCAACTAATGAAAGGCGACAAAATCTACCTTGCTAGCGACGGCTATCAATCGCAGTTTGGCGGACCTAAAAACCACGTGCTCAAAACGTCAGGCTATCGCCGCATACTCTCCGACATCCACAACCTGCCTATGGCAGAACAACGCCAAATAATAGAGCAACGTTTCGACGAATGGCGCGGACACTACAAACAAACCGACGATATTATCGTGGTTGGTTTGGAGGTGTAATTTTTTAAAATATAATCCACTAATTTTCAATACCTTTCATATATTTTGTAAAAAATGTATTAAAAAAATTGCGAAAAAATTTGGTTGTTACCTTTTGGTTACATACTTTTGTAACCGCAAAGTAACATAAATTTTATCGCAATAATATGATCAAAAACAGAGAACTTACAGAACAGAAAATTCTAGCAGCCGTGGAGCAAATCATCGAAAAAGATGGTTTCGAGGCTGTGGGAGTAAACGCAGTAACAGCAGTGTCGGGCGTTAACAAAGTATTGATTTACAGGTATTTTGGGTCAATAGACAATTTATTGGCAAAATACATTGAGCAAAAGGACTTTTGGCTTGTAAACGATTTTACATTCATTCCCGAAAATGGTGTAAAGGACTTTGCCAAAGAGATTTTTCACCAGTATATCAATATGTTAAAATCATCGCCGATACTAAGGAAACTTTATCGTTGGGAACTCTCCACCAACAATCCCGTGATTGAAAACATCCGCAAAAAACGAGAAGAAATCGGTTTGCAAATCATTGAGGCAGTGAGCGAAATGTCGGGACAAGACAAAAAACTTGTAGCGGCAATCTCATCACTCATAACGGGCTCAGTTTCATACCTTTATATGCTCAGCGAAAACTGCGACGTGTACAATTCGCTACTCATCAACGAAGATTCGGGATGGAACACTTTAAAAGAAGGAATCGACTTTATGTTTAACAAAATATTCGCTTAATAATTATGAACACATTGACATTTATAGAATTGGCCAAAATATTAATTTCGTTTGCAATCTGCGCTCCTTCGGGACATAATTCGCAGCCGTGGAAATTTCAAACCACAGAAAATCAGATAATTGTAATGCCGGATATGAGCAAGACTCTCAAAGTGGTAGACGGCGAAAACCGCGAACTATTTATAAGTCTCGGCTGTGCGGTAGAAAATATGCAGATAGCAGCCACACAATATGGCTATGAATCTGATTACGAATACATTGACGGCAAAATTGTGGTAACATTTCGTCAATCAGAAAACGTAACTCCCGACCCACTTTTTGATCAAATCAAAAAACGTCATACTCACAGAGGAGAATTTACAGGTAAAAAAATTCCGTCTGATTTAATTAAAATACTGCAATCAGTTGAAAAAGAACAAAATACAGATTTTGCAATTTTCGACGGTGAAACCAACGAAGCCAAATTAATCAAAGAAAAAATCTATCTCGGCAACAATATTCAGATGAGCGACACCGCCTTTAAAAACGAACTCGTGGAGTGGATGCGATTCAACAAAAAAGATATAAAAGAGAATCAAAACGGACTGTGTTACAATGTGTTGGGATTTCCGGCAACTCCAAAATTTGTAGGAAAAAAGATGGTAAGAATGTTTCTATCGCCTAAGGCTCAAAACAAAACAGATAATGGTGTAAATAATTCAGCATCAGCATTCTGCCTATTCTCAACCGCTGCCAAATCAGAGGCAGATTACATCGCAGTTGGCAAAACATTGGAACGTGTATTACTGAAAATCACCGAGTTGAACCTTGCTTATAGTTTTTCTAACCAACCGTGCGAAGTGGAGCCGTTATCATTAAAACTCCGCGAAGAACTTAATCTAACTAACTATCCCTCAGTAGTTATCCGTATAGGTTACGGTGATGAGCCAAAGCATTTTGCACCTCGCGAAAAGATTGAATTATAAAAAATGCAATATCGCCACATTTAACAATTAAAACTCACAAATAAATAATCATTTACAGAGTTTGGTTAAATTTGCAGTCCAAATTTTAGAACAAAAAGGAAAATGAAAAAAGTAATTATTTTACTGATAATCAGCAATATCTTGGCGGTTACTGCAATATATGCCCAAAGCGACACCACCACATTCCGCAAAACAGGATTCTCGTTTGGCGCATTGCCCGCTATCGCCTACGACAACGACCTCGGATTTGAATACGGCGTGCTCACAAACCTCTATTGGTATGGCGACGGCAGCACATATCCCCGCTACAACCATTCGCTATATTTAGAGGCAAGTCGCTATGTGGCAGGCACTTATCTATTGCGCAGTTATTTTGATTCGCACACGCTGATACCGGGAGTGCGCACCACAGCCGACGTTACTTGGTTCAACGACCTAACTTGCGATTTTACAGGTTTTAACGGTGCAGAATCGTTTTACCGAAAAGCCTTCACCGACGAGAACGATGACCAATACAAGTCAACCATATTTTACAAGCACAAACGCGATATGCGCCGAATATTGCTCAATATACGAAGCAACAGCGATAGCAAATATTTTTGGCAGGCAGGATTCACACTTTTTGATATGCGCATAGGCAGCGTAGAACGTAACAAACTGAGACACGACGTCCCCGACATTCCTACGGTTTACGACAAATATGTGGAATGGAACATCATCAAACCCGACGAAGCAGACGGAGGAATTGACACTTATCTTCGTCTCGGAGGCGGCATCGACACCCGCGACCACGAGGCGTTTGCAACCCAAGGCATTTGGTCAGAAGTACTTTTGGCAGCAGCACCAAGTTTCCTTTCGTCCGACAAAAACAATTGGGGACGGCTCACAATATACCACAGGCAATATTTCAACCTTCACGCACACCGCACAGTGCTGGCTTACCGCTTGGGTTGGCAGCAAAAAATTTGGGGCGACATACCGTTTTACCTTCTTCCGCATTGGAACACAGGCGTGCTCAATGCAGCCACATCGCAGGGCATAGGAGGCAGCAAAACAATGCGTGGAATAGTTAGAAACCGTCTTGTGGGCGATGGCAGCGTAATGGCGAACGTAGAGTTTAGGCATATTTTTTACTCATTTATGCTTGGCAGACAGAATTTTTCGATAGGCACAAACATCTTTGCCGATATGGGAATGGTTACTCAACATTACAAAGTTGACAAAAGCCTCGTCCCCACCAACGAATACGCCACATACTTTACCAACGATAGCGAAACCCTCCACACAAGCGCAGGCATAGGATTAAAAATAGCAATGAACTCAAACTTTGTGCTTTCGGTAGATTGGGGAAAAGCCACCAACAAAAACGACGGCACATCTGGATTTTATGTATTGATGAATTATCTTTTTTAAATAAAAAATAGTAGTTGTGGCAAAGTATTAAAAATTATAACTTGCCACAATTAACAAAAAAATCGAGTTATGGCAACTTATAAGAGAAGAAAAGTTGCCATAAGTGGTTTAAAAATTGAGTTGTGGCAAGATATAAAATTAAACCACTGCAAATAAATCATCCATAACTACCTCATTTTGAACAATTCCTGAATTTTTACCCTGAATAATTCCGTATGTGGTAATCATAGTTAAAGCAAAAGATTTTTTTAAGCCAGTATCATCGCGAAAAACAGATAGTTTATTACGCAGATTATCGGCATAATCTTTTGATACTGAATATTTATCTTCGGAAAATTTGATTTCACAAACATTAATCACACGGTCGGAACGTTCAATCAAAAGGTCAATTTGCGCACCCTGAGAGTCGTCAGAGCCAATTTTTCGCCACGTACAACTATTGGTAGAAATACCGCTGATGCCAAGTTTGAATTTAATTTGGTCTAAATGCGAAAGGCAAACCGATTCAAAACTGAATCCTAACCAAGATTTTACCGACTGTGAATTTTGATTTTTTGTCCAAAACTCCTTCTCTTTTGAATTTTTACCGTGGATAAATTTAAAATAAAAAAGAGTGTAAGGGTCTGATATTCGGTAAACTGAATTGCGAATAGAACTTTTATATTTAGAAAAAGTGTCAATAAAGTCGCAACGTTCAAGATTTTCGAGAATTTTGGTAAGTCCGCCGCCCGAAATTTTTGTATATTCCACAATTTCAGCCCTTAAAAGTCCTTCTCGGCGTTGAGCCAAAGCATTAACCACAGAGATATATTTTTCAGATTGAACAAAGAGCGACGAGAAAAGTTCGTCGAACTCACCACGAAGGGGAGCGTTCTTGCTAAAAAACAATCTATCAATATTTTGAGCAAAACTTTCCTTGCTGTTAATCAAATTCAAATAAAACGGCACACCGCCCAAAGCCATATAGCATTGCAGAATGGTGTAGCGGTCCCAATTGCAACCACGGCTATCGAGAAACTCCTCACATTCGCCCAAGCAAAAAGGTCGAAGATATATCTGAGCAGTGATACGATTGTAAAGTCCGCCTCGATTTCTCAAAAGTTTGTTTACCATCCACGACGTTGCCGAACCGCAGGCAATAAACATAATATCAGAACGTTGTGCAGCCCAAGAGTTCCAAAAATATTCCAATGCCGATACAAAACTACTTTTAGGAGTATCAATCCAAGGCATCTCGTCAAAATAGATAACCTTTCGTTCTTTTTTTGGACGACTTTCAAGCAATGCCCGCAGAAGGTTAAAGGCATCGTCCCAATTGCTGAGCGAGGGCGGAAAAACTGATTTTGAATAATATTGAATTTTAGACGCAAAACGTTGAAGTTGAGTTTTTTGTGATTCTTGACGAGAACCTGTATATTGAAAAGTAAAACGTTTTTCAAACAATTGGCTTATTAGGAATGTTTTGCCAATACGACGGCGACCATAAACTATCACAAATTCAGATTTATCTGATTTATAAAGAGTTTCAAGTTGGTCAATTTCTTTTTTGCGGGCTATTATCTTCATAATTTCAATATTTTATTCCATCGCAAATATACAAAAAAATTGAGTTATGGCAACCTATTTAATATTAAATATTGCCACAACTAACAAAAAAAACGAGTTATGGCAACTTATAAAAATTAATAGGATGCCATAAGTGACGAAAAAAGTGAGTTGTGGACAGAGAATAATGGAGAAAATTATTTTATTATAAATATTTTTCAAAAAATATTTATATTTGCCGAAAAGAAAAAAGCAAGTATTATGAACACAAAAAAAGGTCGAATTCTCGTAGTTGACGACAACGCAGGCATACGTTCCACGCTCAAAATATTGCTCCCAGCGCATTTTGAGAAGGTGGAGGCTATCCCCTCCCCTGCCACGCTCATTTCGCAGTTAGAAAAATTCAAGCCTCACGTGGTGCTGTTGGATATGAATTTCAATACCAACATCAACACCGGAAACGAAGGTCTGTTTTGGATTGGCGAAATCAAAAAAGCCGCTCCAAAAACCGAGGTAGTGCTGTTTACAGCCTACGCCGACGTGCAATTGGCAGTGGAAGGAATGAAAAAAGGCGCGTTCGACTTTGTGGTAAAACCTTGGGAAAACGCTAAATTTATTGCAACACTATCGGCAGCACGCGACAAAGCGTTAGACCAAGAGAATCCAACTATCTCAACATCAGCCAAATCCGAAAAATCATCGGGAATGTTTTGGGGAACGTCTCCTCAGATGGAAAACATCCGACGAAACATCGAAAAAATTGCGCCCACCGATGCAACAGTCTTAATTACAGGCGAAAATGGTACAGGTAAAGACGTATTAGCCAACGAAATACATAAACTTTCGGCTCGCAGCGGCAAAAAAATGATAGCCGTTGACGCAGGCGCTCTCACCGAAACTCTTTTTGAATCAGAACTTTTCGGTCACGTAAAAGGTGCGTTTACCGACGCCAAGGCCGACCACGAAGGCAAATTTGAACTTGCTTCGGGTTCTACTCTATTTTTAGACGAAATAGGTAACATTCCGCTGCATCTTCAAGCCAAACTTTTGCGTGCAATTCAAAACCGCAAAATTACCAAAGTAGGTGATTCTAAGGAGATTCCAGTAGATATACGTCTGATTTGTGCCACAAATATGAATTTAGAAAAACTCGTTTCAGACGGCACTTTCCGCGAAGACCTTTATTACCGCATCAACACGGTACACTTGCAATTACCCCCACTAAGAGAGCGTCCCGACGACATTTTGCCACTTTCTGAACGGTTTATTGCAAGTTTCAACACCAAATATCACCGTCACGTAAAAGGCATTGCGCCCGATGCTGTGCTTACATTGCGCAAATATCCTTGGCAGGGCAATATTCGCGAATTGCAAAATGTGATAGAAAAGGCTGTTATCCTATCAGATGGCGACACGCTCAAAACCGCTGATTTTCAATTGAATCGCGCAGCAATGCAAGACGCCGCAACATCTGCCCCCGCACCCGAAAATTTGGAATCTGCCGAAAAACAGGTAATCCAAAATGCTATGACAAAGTTTGGCGGAAATCTTTCGATGGTAGCCAAATCGCTGAATATCAGTCGTCCAACACTTTATAGTAAATTAAAGAAATA
>JAGCDD010000301.1 GCA_017651345.1 Bacteroidales bacterium
ACTACAACCAAACACTTACATCTTCATTATCAGTATATTACAAATAATTTTTCCGTTTATACCGTGCGGAAACACCCAAAAAATCGCATATTGCCGCACGCTATAAACGGATTTTTTATATCTACCGCAAAGGCAAGTCCAAAAAAATGTAAATTTTTCTCATTATTTCCTATTGAAAAATGTAAATTTTATTACTAAATTTGCATTTTTAAAGAGAAGTCGCAGTATGGAAAGGAAAATAATACAAAAACTCATCGAGTGGAAAAACTCCGCCAACAGGATGCCGCTTGTTTTGCAAGGTGCAAGACAGACAGGTAAAACATTTATTGTCAACTATTTCGGAGGAAAACAATATCAAGACACAGTCTATTGCAACTTTGAAAAGGAGACTAAACTTGTTTCTATATTCAACAATCTGTCACCCAACGACATAATTACCAACTTAGCAACCCTCAAACGTCGGCGCATTTACCCCGAAAAAACTCTGATTGTGTTCGACGAGATTCAGGCTTGTCCCGAGGCACTTACCTCGCTCAAATATTTTTGCGAAGAAGCACCTGAATATCATATAATTGCGCTCGGTTCGCTTTTAGGAGTGTCTGTCAACAGAGGTATCAGTTCGTTTCCTGTCGGCAAGGTGCAGTTTTTGGATATGTACCCGATGGATTTTGAAGAGTACCTTTGGGCAAAGGGAGAAACCTCTCTTGTGGAAAAAATAAGGAAATGCTTTGCCGGGAATCTTCCGATGGAGGACGCACTTCACGAATATGCGTTAAAACTATACAGGGAATACCTGTTTGTGGGCGGAATGCCTGCCGCAGTTCAAAACTACATCAGCACCAACAATCCAAACATAGCGGCGGTTGTCAACAGCGACATACTCTCAGCGTATCAAAACGATATGGGCAAATACAACAAGCAGTCTGAAATTCCCAAGACCAAACTTGTATATGCCAATATCAGCACGCAGTTGGCAAAAGAGAACAAAAAGTTTCAATACAAGTCGCTCAAACCGGGTTCTCGGGCAAGCGAGTTTGAAAACGCCATCGAATGGGTCTGCCTTGCAGGAATTGCGTCGCGGGTTTACAGATTGGAGCAAATAATGCTTCCGCTAAAAGCCTACCGCAGCGATTCTGATTTCAAATTTTATATGAACGACACCGGACTTTGTTGCCAATCGCAGGACATCTTATTCAATGATGTTGTTTATTCTAATACACTGTTAAACAATTTTTTAGGCGGACTTACAGAAAATTATGTATTCACACAGTTGCGAGCCAACGGATTCGAGCCATACTATTGGACAAGTTCGTCGCAAGCCGAGGTAGATTTCATAATCAGAATCAACGGCGATGTGATTCCCGTAGAAGTAAAATCCACAATTCACACAGAATCAAAAAGTTTGAACGTTTACATTTCAAAATATTCGTCCAAATACGCTATACGCATCTCGGCAAAGAATTTCGGCTTCAAAAACGGCATCAAGTCGGTACCTCTTTACGCCACATTCTGCATAAGCGAGCAATAAATCGCATATTTCCGCACGCTATAAACGGTTATTTAATGTTAAAATATCAAGTTTACTTGCAAATATTTTGATGGTCATTTCAAATCTCAGATTTTTATGTGCGAAAAAATCTAAAAACTTCGTATTTTTCCGCACATAAAAATCATTTTTTCGTATATTTACCCCACAGATATTTTAGTTATTAACATTTATAACATTTTATTATGGAATTAATAAAAGAAGATTTAAAAGACGGTTTAAAGTTTATTGTAGGCACTTGGGAGGCCGAATTTGTTGTTAGTTTTTTCTCCAACAACTTGGAGCACGTGCCGGTGGCGGAGTATAAAAGCAGCGACGGTCGCGATTTGAGCAAACTCTCGATGGAGTTTTTTGAGGATCACACAGCCAAACTCAAAGACGGTAGCAACGGTCGCGAGGTGGACTCCACTTGGGAACAGACCAAACCTTACGGGTGGACCTACAAGGCTAACGGATTTTTTGGCGAACTGCCCGCCGACGTTGCCGAAAAGGTAGAGGAACTTGACGCACAAGAGGGAAAACTCTGCATTGCTTTCGGATTTCTCTGCATCGCATTTAAAAAGACCGCCGAGGGACACATCACCAAAGAACCCGACATCGACGAAATAGAGCCGTCACCCGAAGACCTGAAAATGAAGGCTATTGTGGGACGTTGGAAAATTTACAAGACCTTAGCACCCATTGGCAATAGTTTCGACCTCCACACCAAAGACGAGGTGGTGGCAGAATTGGACAAGAAGAAAGCCGCCGGCGCAATCGAAGAGGACGAGTATAACCAAACTTTGAGTATGTTCGACGCTGTGATGGAATTTACCGACGACTACAAAGTGTTATCGTATATGCCTATACCTAAGCACGTTACCCAAGAGCAGATAGACGAAGCCGTGGCGAGCGGCGAAGTAAAAATCGTTGACGGAATGATGTGTTGCGAAGAGCCCAAGGAGTGGAAGGCTGTGAACGGACACTACTACTACAACACCAAAGAGCACCGCGAGATTTTCGGCGAAATAAAATCTCCGTGGGACATAATCGACCCCGACGCCGACGGACGCATCGATTTAAAGATGTTTGTGCTTGAAAAAATGTAAAAATACATCAATTAATTATACCACCCTCTCTATCTCATTAGTTTCCACATAAAACAAATACGCTGAGAGATTGGGATAGAGAGGGGTTTTCATTGAGGAGAGCAAGGCGGCGTATTCTTTTATTTGGTCGTGATATTCAGGATGATGACCGCCAAATTTAAAGTCGATGATGATGGTTTCGGTGTCGGAAACCATCACACGGTCGGGAATGCGAATGCGACCATCGAGGGTGAGTAGGGCTGTTTCGGTAATAATATGTTTCCAAACAGGTGAAAACCAACGCTTTACTTCGGGAATTTCAAAGGCGGACTCTATCTTTTGGCGAAGTTCTTCTTTTTGCTGTTCGGTAATGCGACCTTGGTCTTTAAGTTGTTGAAGCACAATAGGTAAGTCGGCGGCGGTTTCGATGCGCGACATTACATCGTGCATAAACGAACCGTAGTTGATACGCTCCTGAATAAAAGGATTGCTCTTGGCAAAAAAGTCGTCGGCATTGTACTTAATGGAAAGTTTCTGATTCCAATCAAGATTTTTAAACTGACGGATTTCAAATTTTTTAGCATTTTCTTTAAATCCAGGAGTAAGCACCTGATGGTCAGTATTTAACGTTAATTGAAGATTATCCTCGTTAAAATAAGAACTCAAACCTATTATCTTACCTTCGTCTGACGCAATTGACTGATTGATACAAAAATAGAGCAAATCACCCACATTCTTGATTTTATCGCCGGATGGCTTGGGACTGTACACATAAAGTTCGTCGACCGCACGGGTAAACGCCACGTAGAGAATGTTGAGAGCGTCAACATACATATTGCGTTTTTCGAGGTGGTAATAATCACGGAAAACACTGTGTTTCAACGCAGAAGAATACCTCACGGGCAGCATCGGGAGGAAACCGAAATCAGAATCCTCGGGCGGAGCAACCCAAATATAAGTAGGCGAAGTGTTTACAACGTCCTCCATTTTCCAATTGCAGAAAGGCATAAACACCGCTCCAAAATCCAATCCCTTCGATTTGTGGACGGTCATCACGGTTACAGCATTCTGATTGTCAGAGGGTTGAATCGAAACCTTGCAGCCGCTTTCGTCCCACCATTTTACAAAACGGCTAACGTCAGACGAATGTACCCTCGAAAAATCCAAAACGGTATCCTCAAAAGTGCGGAGATACTCGGTTTCGCCGGTGTATTTGTAAAGTTCAAACTCCGAAATGATTTTTTCGCAAAGGTCGAACAACGGCAGAGAGGCGTAGTCGGTAGCCAAATTTATGAACCCATCAGGCAGAATATCAACGGCTTTGGCATCGTTAGACACAGCCTTAAAAATATCATCGTCGGTAATATCCTGCGCCGAAAGTTTGACATACGACTGCAAAAGTTTTGCCTTGGCAATAGAGTCTTCGGGATTAACTACCAACTTGATGGCGTTGATAGCCACCTTAACAGGCTCTGAATTAGCAATATATAACGAATCGGCAGAAATCACCTGATATTTTTCGGCATCTTCGGCTTGATTCATATAACTAAGGAGAAAATTTACAACTTTCTCTGCCTCAGCCTTTTTGCGGATAAGAACACAGATTTTTTTTGCGGGGTAACGCTGTTTTAAAAGCGCGTCGATATCTTGCGCCATTGCGGTGAGCACGGTAACATCAAAACTTTCATCTTCCTCGTCGCTATCTGTGTCATTATCAGAAGGTTTTGATTTTTCTTTCTTGGGTTTTTCAAAAAATTTTACCTTAACATTTCCACCCTTGCGGTCTTGATTTTGAGGCAGATTTTGAAAACTGTCGGCATAAATCTGATGCAGAAGTTCAAAATTAAGATCCTCATCATCAGAGTGTTGCTCCAAAACAGTTACCGAATTGGCAAACACGGCGTTGTTGAAATCCACAATGTTTTTACGGCTTCGCCAATTGGTGTCGAGAGTCTTGAAAAGGATGTTTTCAGAGCCAATCGAACGTTCCACCTCAGAATTTAACAAAGTCCAATCGCCGCCACGAAAACGGTAAATCGACTGTTTTACGTCGCCCACAATCATATCGTCAAATCCCTGAGCGATAGTATTTTCGATAAGCGGACGAAAATTTTGCCACTGAAACTCCGACGTATCTTGAAACTCGTCGATAAAAATATGGTCAAACTTGTTGCCAGTGCGCTCATATATAAAAGGTGCGTCGTTATCTTTAACAATCTCGTTGAGAAACGCCGTAGCATCGCTCACAAGCATCATCTGATTGTCTTGACGGTACTGAGGCAGCAGCGCGGCAAGGTCGCCAAGAAGGGCAAAGGCATAAAAATCGCTTCGCACCACGGCGGCGGTTACAAAATTTGAAAACTGATTGGTATACAGTTCATTATACTCTTGCAAAAGCGGATTAATCTGAGTAAAAAGCACAGGAGCGAGAGCCTTTTGAATGGCTGTGGGTTTTGATTTTGCAAGGTATCCGTCGGGATTGTTGAGTATTTTGGTAAAGGTTTTGGTAGAGGCGATATCAAGGTCTTTATAATTGGTACTCAACAGTTTAACCGTCAAGAAATTATAAATCGTCTTCACATCCTTGAAAAGTTCGCCCGGAGTGGAGTTGTAATCGTTGAAAATCTTGGTAAAAATATCGGTGGCACGCTTGGCAATCGACTTACTCAGAGATACATACGAATCGTAAATATCAATAATCTTTTTGGCAGCCTGAGCAAAATACTCCTTGCGCTGATAGTCATCTTTAAGCGAGGTAAAATCTTCGAGTTTTTTAAAATTTTCGGTAAAAATCAACTTGGCAAGGTTGGTAATCTGACTGCGGAAATCCCAATTTTTGCCCTCGTCAACATTCTGTCGCGAAAGTTGCAGAAGTTGTTCGCGCAGTTGCGAATCGTTGTCCAACTGTTGGTAGAGCATATCGCAGAGGTCGGCAACCACCACATTTTCATCGGTTTCGATACGAAATCCGCTGTTGACATTGATATCGTAGCAAAACGCCCTCACAATACGGTTTACAAACGAATCGATGGTGCGGAGGTTAAACATCGAATAGTTGTGGAGCACGGCAGAACGGATTTTTGCAGCCTTGGCACGCACCGCCTCCTCGGTCAGTTTTGGGTATTTGGCGCGGAGATCCTTGATGTAATCGCTTTTTTCGCCAGTAATAAGTTTGTCTAACTCCTTGATAATACGGGTTTTCATCTCACCGGCAGCCTTGTTGGTAAACGTTACGGCAAGGATTCTGCTAAACGCCATATCGCCGCTAAAAGCCTTATAGACATCGCCATACTGCACAGGCGAACCGCTGTCAAACGCCGACAACAGATAGTTGCCCGCAAGAATATGAGTCTTACCGCTTCCCGCCGAAGCCTTGTAGATTTTTAACTTCATAATGCACTTATCAACGAATTAAACAAATACAAAGATAATAAAAGTTTTTGGAAAAAGATTTTGCGATTTTACGCAGATTTGGCAAAAAAAATTTTGCGATTTTACGCATATTTGGCAAAAAAAATTTTGCGATTTTACGCAGACGGTAAGTATTATTTGACCACGGTTTTTAAATAACCTAAACTTACAGGTAAAAGACTAGGAAAAATGTTGTATTTGTGGTTTCGAATGATTATATTTGCAGTATTAAACAAAAAAAATGAACTTTCCACAACTATCAGACAATATACGTCAAGCGCACAAAGCATTGCAAAACAACGCAATGCGGGCAATCAACCAAAGCATCACCACAAGGAATTGGTTGGTAGGCTTTTGGATTGTAGAGTTTGAACAGAACGGCGAAGACCGCGCCCAATACGGTAAAAAGTTACTCGAAACCTTAGCCAAATCTGTCAATGTCAAAGGGTTGGGCAAGGTTACACTTTCTCTTTGTAGAAAATTTTATAAACTCTATCCCGAAATAGGAGATGAAGTTAAAAAATATCTTGTCAAAAACGAGGGTGTCTTATCTCTCAATGGCATTACAGTTTTCAAGCAATTACTTAAAAATAACGAAGTTGTAATTTTTCAGTCAGTGACTGAAAAATTCGAGCAACCACAACAACCAATTTTTCAGACAGTGTCTGAAAAATCTGAGAATGATATTCCGCGTATTAGCGCAGAGAAAATTTTCAATTCACTATCTTTCACGCATATATCGGAACTCCTCGAAATCAAGGATCCGTTGCAACGCTCATTTTACGAAATTGAAACGATAAAGGGGTGTTGGAGTGTACGGGAACTGCGCCGACAGATTGACACTCAGTGCTTTATCCGCGCAGGATTGAGCCGCAAGCCCGAAGAACTGATGGAGATGACCAACCAAAAGGCTGACAAGGTAGAAATAGCAAACATTGTTAAATCACCGTATGTATTTGAGTTTTTGGGAATAAGAAGTATGGATGTAGTAGAGGAATCCGACCTCGAATCTATGCTGATGACGCATATCTGTGAATTTATTCTCGAACTTGGCGACGGCTTTTGCTTTGAAGCACGCCAAAAACGAATAATGATTGACAACGAGTATTTCTTTATTGACTTGGTATTCTATCACAGAGTTCTTAAATGCCACGTGCTTATAGAGTTGAAAACCACTAAATTCAACTATGCAGACATAGCGCAATTGAATATGTATGTGGCATATTACAAGGACAAAATGATGACCGAAAACGACAATCCACCCATCGGCATCCTCCTCTGCACCGACGCTTCCACCGAGATGGTCAAATACGCAACAGCCGGTATGGACGAAAACCTATTTGTATCGAAATACCTTCTTCAACTCCCTGATAAAAAAGTGTTTATAGATTTCTTAAAACAGGAGACGGCATCTTAGTTCAATGGGCATTTCGCTACAATAAAGAGTAACAACTACGAAAAACGCAAAAAGGATGATTTCAAGAAAGAAGATTGGGCAATCACTGATTGCCCAATTGGACGAAGAATAACAAATGCCACCTGATGTTTTAGTTAACAAGTCGCAGCCAAAAATCATCATTCGCCTCCTTTTTCTATTTCTTGTTCAACCATCAATTTTGCTTGCTCTAAAAGTCGTTTGCTTTCGGCTTTCAAGGCAAAGGATTTTTGGATTTTTGAAGAGATTTCTTCTTGAATTTTTGCCGGAATAATTGGGATTGGTAGATTTAGAACATCTTCATCCTTTATAACAGGATAAGAACTTCCAACATTCCATTTTAACAACCAATCTTTGTATACATCGGTTCTCAAAAGTACTTGCAGAACTTCTTTTTTGTATGTACCATTTTCTCGAAGAACTGTAAATGCACCACTGCCGATTAAATCATTATCGTCAAAATTAATTATAGCAACCGCTCCTCGATAAGGACGCACTTTCGAGATTAAAATATCATTAAAATGTAATACTCGTTTTGCATTATCAGGTAATTCAATGGTAGGAATTATATTTGGAGAAACTGAACCATCGCCAACATTAACATCGCCAATCTCTATGTACTTGTATTCTGCTTTTTCATAATTGCATACATCATTATTTTGCACAAATCTATTGGAGATAAAGTCGTACCCACCATTATAAGATTTTATCTTCGCTTCAATCTCATCATACTTGCTTTGATAATACTCGGCATCCAACCGTCCCGAACGCAAAAAAGATTCAGAAAGATTTTTTACATTTATGTTTTGATTTTTAGGTTGCCAATCTTTTAAACCAATTTCCAACAAAAGTTGGTCTTCGACGGCGGCGTAAAGTTGCTTTGATTCTTCAAGTTTTGCGTGGGCAGATTTTACCATTTGCTCAATTTGAAGTTGGAAAGATTCTTCGGGCACAAATATCCGAATTCTTTTCACTCGTTCAAGTGTAAGTTGATATTGGATTGTTAATTCTCTTACTCTTAATAATTGCGTAAAGCCATATTTAGAGCGTAAGAATACAAGCAAATAAAAAGGATTAATACATTTAATATTTTTTAATCCCATAACTGTTCTTGATAATGCAACCTCATTATGTTCATAAACAAGACTTGCATAACAAGGAGAACCTACTTTTGTTATAACTATATCATTTTTATTCAATAAATTAATGCCATCATTCTCTAAAACAAAAGACATTGGGATTTTTTCAAAAGTGTCGTCTTGTCTTTTAGTTATTAATGGGTAATTAATACAATCAACACAACGTATAAAGGGGGTATCTCCTATTGAATATAATTGCGTGGCTGCTGGATAAAATGCACTTGCAACGAAATTAGCGAATATCCTTAATTCCTGCGAATGTACTTTTCTTAACGTTTGCTCTATCTGCATATTGCTTTTCGCAAAATAATCGGTATCCATTCTATCTCCTAAATCTATGTCACTCAACCTTACCTCGCTCACCTCCAACCCTTTCAACAATTCATCATATTTTTCCTTGTTGAAAGGGCTGCCTAAAAAAAACTTAATCGTTCCTTTTTGGCAAATTCGGCGAAGGCTTCGGCGATGCCGTCTTCGGTAAGACCTTCGTGATTAAAAAGGTCGTGTTTGACAATTAGATGACCGTGTTCGTCTAAAAGTGGAACGTTGTCGCCGTTTTCGTCAATGGTGCTGCGGTAGATTTTGTCGCCACTGTTGTCTTTGCTCGGCTCTTGCATCGTGGCAAAGAAAATCGGATAGTCGGCAACCTTTGGGCAGATTCCTTTATCATCAGTCCATTTTTGAAGAAACATTACAGATGTTTTTGTTCCAGTGTGAGGTTTGAACACGTTGCCGTGTAAGCCTACCACAGCCAAAATACGACAACGAGATGCAATATATTCGCGGATATATTTGTCGCTCGAATTATTGAATTTACCTTGCGGCAGCACAATCGCCATACGTCCGCCAGGTTTCAAAAAATCAATGTTTCGTTCAATAAACAAAACATCGCGCTCCATTTTGTCGTTTTGACCGAGTTTAACTTTGCGGAAAGTTCCATCGGCAAATTGATAAATAGTTTCTGCACTATTGTTTATCGCCATATCAAAGGTTGGCTCGCCAACTATGGGGGTTACGCCGGGAGGACAGTTTTTGATGCGTTCGTAAATCACCTTACGGGCAAGGTCGTAACGTGCCAAAATTCTTGTTTCGCGGATGTCGCCCGCAAACGGTGGATTTGCCATCAGAATGTCAAACTGAAAATCGCGATTGTCTTTTTTGTCGGTGCGGAGTTTTTTTAGTTTCTGCCAACCTAACATATAAGTATCTTGCCACTCCTCGTTTTTAGTCCATTCGTCCCAACGGTCATAATCCAATGTGTTTAAATGGATTACATTGGTTTGTCCATCGCCTGCAATCAAATTCAACGTGCGTGCCACACGAACGGCTTTTTCGTCAAAATCTATTGCAAAAACCTTTTCTTGAACGTATTCGGTACATTCTGTTGGTTTTTCCTCGGCTGTAAACAAGTGGCTCTGTTTGATACCCTTCGACTTCAAAATATTTTTCCACACATAGAAAATTGTATGCACAGGGAAACCACAACTTCCGGCGGCTGTATCAATCATTGTTTCAGATGGTTGCGGGTTAAGCATCCTCACACACATATCAATTACGTAACGTGGCGTAAAATACTGACCTTTTTCACCCTTGCTACTCTTGTTGATAAGATACTCAAAGGCTTCGTCCACAACATCAAGATTGGAGTTAAATAGTTTGACACTTTCGAGAGAACTTACGCAAATCGAAAGGTGTGATGGCGAAAGCGACAGCCTTGCATCTTCACTAAAAATGCCTTCCCACTTTTTCTTAGCCTTGTCGAATAGGTTTTGGAGTTTTTCTTTCAGTTCTGTTTCGGTATCGCCATTGTTGCGGAAATCCAAAAAACGGTCGCGATGCCTTGTGCTCTCTAATTCATCGTACAACTTGGTAAAAATCAGTTTAAAAACTTCCTCAAAGACATCGACACCTGCATTAGCAAGCACCTCGTCTTCCATTTCAAGAATCAAGTCTTTCAACGACTTGCGCTGATTTACCAATTTATCGTTTGCTATTAGGTCGTCGATAGTCCAACGCTTGCCTAAAATGTCAGAAAGTTTTTGGTCGGCTCGCGGAATATTGGGTAAATCCTCAAAATAATTTGGGTCTTTTCTATTCCAAAATGAAATCTGTTCGCCGTTAGTCCAAACGCCGATTGGTGCGCCGGTTGCATTGCAGTAACTTTTTAATTGCTCTTTACCGTCTTTGAGTTTAGGCTTTTTGAGTTCTACAATGATGTATTCTGTTGTTGGGCGGTCTTTGTCGAAGATTACAATGTCAGCGCGTTTTTTCTCACGACCAAAAGTGATTTCTCGCTCCAACTCCATACGATTGAACGGATAGAGATACTCTTGGTTGAGTTTCAAAAGAAACATCTGCCTTACACATTCTTCGGGTGTAAGTTTTATCTCTTTCCCTCTGACAAGACAAATAGTTGAATATGAGATTTTTCCTTTGTTTTCTGTTTCTTTGATACGGTTTTCAAATTCGTTGATAATTTCTTCGGAAAACTGTACAAGGCTATACTCCGAGCCTTTTAGAATTTCGGATAATTTCATTTTTTCTGCACTTTATTTTGTGGCGTTTGGCTTATCGGTTTTCGGCTAACGGGTAATCATTGGGCATAAAAAAAGTGGACTTGAACAATATCCACGTCTTGGGCCCTGAGACTGCCCGTTAATACAGATAAGTCAAGCCCACGCAAAAGCGCAGGCATTTACTGACTCATTCGTGTATTAACATTTTAAATTTCTCAGGTTTAAGACGTTACCGAATAAATAGCAAACGCTAAATTATTATTTTACAATATGTTAGTTAATATTTCACCCACGGTTGCCCGGGGCTTTTTTGTCATATTATATATATGTGTTCTATTTTATATTTGTGTTCGTAAAGTTTATCGTTTTTATTTTCTTGTGTTATGCAGGCTGTGCGTCAAAGGTAATCTGCAAATTTTGCGTTTCGCCAAGACCTTTGCCTTTTACAAACTCAATGATGGAATCCACCACCGACTGCCAATCTTTCTTGCCGTCTATTTTTACAGTCGCCTTTTTGTGCGACTTTTGGATTTTTTGCAAAACCTTGCTGCGGGGGACTTCGGGATGCGCTGCCTCGTATGCTGCACGACGCTCAGGCCAAGTATCGTAAAGTTGCTGATAATCAAGCCAAAACTTCGTATCTATTCCAAGTGCAGATTCTATTTTTTGGGCAATATCAATGGTAATCGCCTTATTTTTTGACAATACTTCATTGAGTAAGGGCATTTCGATGCCGCTCATTTTGGAAAACTCCGTTGTCGAAATACCACGGGCTTCCAATTCTGATTCCAATACACCTCCCGGATGGGAATTGCTGTATGCCACAAAATCGGTCGTTCTCTTACTTGTTTCCATAATGATCTTGATTTAACTCGATTAGTTTAATAGTTATGCCGCCTTCGTGTTCGGAGAAAATCAACCGCTCTACTCTGCCATTCATTATTCTTACCGAACTATAACCGCTATAACCATATTTTAATTTTTCATAACGAAGATTGCTGAACTGCGATAACCGTTCAGTGCAAGGTGTGGTAAGCAATGTGGAATATGTTTCAAATAGTTTATCCATAAACCTGACATCCTTTGCCAACTTCTTGTACTTTTTACTTGGTGCGCCATTTAACAGCAACACCAAGTCCTTATCTTCAATTATGACCTTCATACTTGATTATTTCTGCAAATATAAAAAATTTTATCTTGACGACAAAAAAATCAAGTATTTTTTGCTTGGAGTTTCCCCCCTACTCAATCCTTCTAATCTCAGCCCCCAAGTCGCGGAGACGTTGGTCGAAATTTTCATAGCCACGGTCGATTTGCTCAATGTTGTGGATGATGCTTTTGCCGTTGGCGGAAAGGGCGGCGATAAGAAGGGCTACGCCAGCACGGATGTCGGGTGAGGACATTACTATCGGACGGAGCGAAAATTTGTGGTCGTTGCCAATTACGGTGGCGCGGTGAGGGTCGCAAAGTATTATCTGTGCTCCCATATCTATCAGACTATCAACGAAAAAGAGACGCGATTCAAACATTTTTTGATGTATCAAAACGCTTCCTTTGGCTTGCGTTGCCACCACAAGAAGCACGCTGATAAGGTCAGGGGTGAGTCCGGGCCAAGGGGCGTCGGCTATGGTGAGAATACTGCCGTCGATGTAAGATTCTATTTGGTAATGGTCTTGACTTGGCACAATGATGTCGTCGTCTTTGAAAACGAGTTTTATGCCGAGTTTTTTAAATGCGTTGGGAATTATGCCAAGGTGCTCGCGATGAACGTTTTTGATGATGATTTGCGAACCCGTCATTGCGGCGAGACCTATAAAACTGCCAATCTCAATCATATCGGGCAGGCAGGTGTGGCGGCATCCGTGGAGCGACGATACTCCGTTGATTTTCAAAAGGTTGCTACCAATACCCGAAATCTGTGCGCCCATATTGTTGAGCATTGTGCAAAGTTGGCAAATGTAAGGTTCGCAGGCAGCGTTAAAAATAGTGGTTTCGCCTTTGGCAAGCACAGAAGCCATTATGATGTTGGCCGTACCCGTTACCGAAGCCTCTTCCAAAAGGATGTAAGTGCCTTTGAGGTTTTTGCCGTTGATGGTGTACGACGATGAAGATGTGTCGAAATCAAACTCTGCACCGAGTTTTTTTAATCCAATAAAGTGGGTATCCAAGTGGCGGCGTCCGATTTTGTCGCCTCCGGGTTTGGGCATATAGCAATATCCAAAACGTGCCAACAGCGGACCAATTATAAGCACCGAACCACGAAACCGTGCGCTTTTGGTAATAAACGACTCCTTTTTGAGGTATTCAAGGTTGAGATTTTTGGCGTTGAAAATATATTTTCCTTTTTCGGGATGCTGCACCTCCACGCCGAGGTCTTCCAAAAGGGCAATAACATTAAACACATCCGAAATTTCGGGTATGTTGCTGATAGTTACCGTTTCGGAGGTCAACAGCGAAGCGCAAATTACTTCCAAAGCCTCGTTTTTTGCGCCCTGCGGATACACTGTTCCAGAAAGTTTTTTACCGCCGGTAATTTCGTAAGATGCCATAGGTCAAGTGGTTATTAGAATTGCTGCTTGTTGCGGTTTTTATTTTTGTTTTTCTTTTTGCCGTTGTTGTTGTTGTTGAAGTTGCCGGGCTTAAACACATTGCCGTTAACGCCGTTGGTAATAGGTGCGGGATTGTTGCCACGGTCGTTGTTGACATTGCCGTTGACGTTGTTTTTGGGCTTGTTGTTGTTGTTGATAAAGCCGCTGCTGTCGATAAGTTTGCCGATGTTTTCCTGCACCTCCAACTTGCCGTGCGAAATATCTTTGAGAATGTGAAAAATATCCTCATCGCTCATATCCTTACCCCAGAGGAGGTTAGTTTTTTTGATATGGTTAGAAATAGTGCGGTTGAGTTCGTTGCGGCGGGCGGGGTCTTTTATGGAAACAGCCTTTTTGATAAGTTTTTCGATAATGCGGCCATACTCAGGATATAGCAATTCGCCATCGTTGTATTCCAAACGGGCAGGCTTGGTGTCGAGGTCTTCTTTTTCGGGAGCAGGGTAAGGCGACTGAATATTGAGTTCGTAATCAGCCATAATGTTGAGGTGGTCCCAAAGTTTGTGTTTAAAATCGGGAATATCTCTCAACTGCGGGTTCATACTGCCCATAATTTGAATAATGGCCTTAACAGTACGGTCAAGTTCCTCAGGGTCTTTGATAGTTTTGGCATAATCCACCAACAACTGTATGTTGCGTCCGTATTCGGGACAAGCAAGTTTTTTTCGGCTTGTATTATAGTCCATAAAAAATAAAAAATGATTTGGGCAAAGTTATTAAATATTTTTATATAAAATCAAACCAAATCGATATTCTTTAATTTTGATTCGATTTCTTCTATTGTAGGGATAGTTCCTTCCACTTTTTCGGGATAAAATTTTTCTCCACAACTTGTGGAGTAAATTGCTCAACAACTTGTTGTGTGAATTGCTCCCCAACTTGTGGAGTAATTTCGGTGTATGGTTGGTACAACAGATAAAAGTTCTTCATATACAGAAGATTAGTCTGCGAAAAACAAGTAGCATCAGGATTCTCGGCTTTGAGGTCGCGGCTAAGGCATTTCATAAAACCGCTACCCCATTTACTCTCGGCTTTTTTAATCACAATATCACGTCCGAGTTCCCAATAGAAACGCAACATCTGTTCGTTAACCTTGATAGCCGCCTTTATTTGGCTACGACGATAACGCGACCCAAGTTCTTTGATCCATTGTATATAATCACTATCTAATATGTTAATCGGCTTTACCATAGTACCAATTTCTTAATCTGATTTTTTTAGGTTTGCAAACTTAGCCAGCAATTTTTTGCGGCCGGCGCTCATAAAGTCAATTACATATTGAGTGTCGGCACCGCTGTTTTCAACGCTCACAATTTTACCTCTGCCAAATTTTGGATGCTCTACCAACACTCCTGCGGCAAAATCCGACGTGTCTGCCTTTTTAAAAGTGGCAAACGAACGCGGAATTTTTTTGAATCCGGCAGGCGGCGCATCGGCAAAAGATTTTTCGGTAACACCCTTGGCGGCTTGGTCGTTTTGGTAAAATGTTTTGCGGAAACGACCTGCGTAGGCGGTGTCGGACGAGGCTTCAAACATTGATTCCCCTCCTACTCCGAAATCAAGATAGCGCGTGTCGATTTCGCGGATAAAACGGCTTGGCGTTGCGGGAGTTAACTGTCCCCATTTATAACGCATTCGGGTGTAAGATATTGTAAGGCATTTTTCGGCACGGGTAACAGCCACGTAAAAAAGTCGCCGTTCTTCTTCAAGGTCGGTAATGCTCATCACCGATTTTGCCGACGGGAAAAGTCCCTCCTCAACGCCGGTGAGATATACATTGCGAAACTCCAACCCCTTGGCAGAGTGGATAGTAAGCAACGAAACTTTGTTCATATCTTCGTCTTCGCCCTCATCGCCGGTCATAAGCGAAACCTCTTCGAGATAGTCGGCAATGGTAACGGGATATTCAGTTTCGGGATTTTGTTTGGCAAGTTTACCACGAGCCTCCACCCACGCCTTTATACCGTTGAGAAGTTCCTGAATATTTTCGTAACGGCTCTGTCCCTCAACGCTTTTGTCGGCAAAAAGGTCTGCCAACATTCCGCTCGTGGAGGCGCATTGCATTGCAATTTTGTAGGCATCGCAATCAGGTTTTTGACTATCCAACTTAAATTGATAAATCATTTTCATAAAACCCGCCAAAGCATTCACAGTGCGAGCCGAAATACTTGGGTCTAACTGAGTTATCTGCGCCACAGTGTTCCAAATGCTCAATCCGCGTTGTGTGGCAATTTGCGAAATTTTGTCCATAGTGGTGTCGCCAATTCCGCGCTTGGGATAGTTGACAATGCGTTTAAATGCCTCATCATCATTGCCGTTGACAAGCAAACGAAGATAGGCAATAAGGTCTTTGATCTCTTTGCGTTGGTAAAACGACATACCGCCGTAAATTTTGTAAGGAATTGAACGTTTGCGAAGGCTTTCCTCTAAAATTCTCGACTGCGCATTGGTTCGGTAAAGAAGGGCAAAGTCGCTGTAATTCAACCCGTCACGATTGATAGTTTTGAGAATATCGGCCGCTAAAAGAAAACCCTCCTCGTTGTCGGCGGCAGATTCTATAACGCGAATTTTGTTGCCACATTCGTTTTCCGAAAAAGTATCTTTCTTTAACTGTCTGGTATTCTTAGCAATAACGGCGTTGGCTGCGTTAACTATGGTCTGCGTGCTGCGGTAATTCTGTTCAAGTTTAAAAATCTTAGCCTCCTTGTAGTCGCGTTTAAAATTAAGAATGTTCTCAATCTGCGCACCACGGAAAGAGTAGATACTCTGAGCATCGTCGCCCACCACAAAAACCTTATGATGAAGCGAGCCTAACGCCTTGACTATCATATACTGAACCGAGTTGGTATCTTGATACTCGTCTACAAGAATATACTTAAACTTGTCGGAATATTTTTTTACCAATTCGGGGTGTTTGCTAAACAGGATATAAGTTTGGAGCAAAAGGTCGTCGAAGTCCATCGCATTGGCTTGATGGCACTTACGAGCGTATTGCATATAAATTTTGTCGGTATAGTTGCGGCGCGAATTGCAGTCGTCGGCATAGAGTTCGCTCGCAGCATACGCATTTGGGGGAATAAGACTGTTTTTTGCCGACGAAATCCTTGACGCAATGTCGTTTACGGGGTAGGTTTTATCGTCGAGTTTCATCTCTTTTATAATGCCCTTAACCACATTGCGAGCGTCGGCTTGGTCGTAAATGGTAAAGTTTTTTTGATAGTCGGTATTTTCTACCTCCACTTTCAAAATACGCAAAAAGATAGAGTGAAACGTGCCCATCCAGAGTTGAGCCGCCTTTTGTTCGCCGATTTTTTGGGCAATACGCTCTTTCATCTCTCGCGCCGCCTTGTTGGTAAAGGTGATAGCAAGGATGTTCCACGGCTGAAAACCGTTTTCGATAAGGTGCATAATCTTGTAAGTGAGCACCCTTGTTTTGCCCGAACCCGCGCCAGCAATCACGAGCGCCGGACCATCAATATATTCCACAGCCTCGCGCTGAGGCAGGTTTAATTCATCTAAATATGACACTTTAATGTAATTTTGATTTTTAAGCGGGACAAAGGTAATAAAAAAACCGCCATCAAACTAAAAAAAACGGTAATTAGAATTTAAGTATTTTTATTACTTTTGCGCCGTAAACTAAAACGTATAACACACCTTATTATATATTGCAACAATGACTTTAATTAAATCAATTTCAGGCATAAGAGGTACTATCGGCGGCAATTGCGGCGAAAACCTCACCCCAATCGACATTGTAAAATTTACCACAGCCTATTCTAAATGGCTTAAAAATCAATCTAATAAAGAGGAATACACCGTGGTAGTGGGTCGCGACGGAAGAATTTCGGGTGCAACGGTTAAACAATTGGTTATAGGCACTTTATCGTGCTGCGGAGTAAACGTTATCGACATCGACTACGCCACCACTCCCACCACCGAAATGGCTGTTACAGAGTTTGAAGCCGACGGCGGAATTATCCTCACCGCAAGCCACAATCCAACCCAGTGGAACGCCCTCAAACTCCTCGACCACAACGGCGAATTTGTTACCGCTGCCGACGGAAAATTTATTATTGATTTTAGCGAAAAGGTTGATACTCAGGCCGCATACGCCGAAGTAGAAAAACTTGGCACCATACGCACCGTTGAAGGATTTGAAGATGTTCACATTCAGCGCACACTCAACCTGCCGCTTGTAGACGTGGAGGCAATACGCAAAGCAAACTTTACTGTATGTGCCGACACCATCAATTCGGTGGGCGGAATCATTCTCCCAAAACTTTTCAAAGCGTTGGGCGTAGAAAAATATTCAATAATCAACGGCACTTGAGACTGACATTTTGCCCACAATCCCGAACCGCTCAAAAACCATCTCACCGACCTTTCGGCAGCAGTTTTGAAAACCAAGGCCGATGTAGGATTTGCCGTTGACCCCGACGTAGACCGTCTTGCCATTATGCAAGAAGATGGCGAAATGTTTGGCGAGGAATACACCCTTGTGGCTGTGTCGGACTATATTTTGCAGCACACCAAAGGCAGCACAGTGTCGAACCTTTCATCAAGCCGCGCACTCAAAGACGTTACCGAAAGCCACGGATGCACATACTCAGCCGCCGCTGTGGGCGAACTCAATGTGGTTACCGAAATGAAACGCACCAAAGCCGTTATTGGCGGCGAAGGCAACGGCGGAGTTATCTATCCCGAACTCCACTACGGACGCGATTCTATTTGCGGTATCGCTCTGTTTCTCACATATTTAGCCAAGAAAAAAATGAAGGTTTCGGAACTACGCAAAACCTATCCCGCCTACTTTATGAGCAAAAACAAGATTCAACTTACCCCCGACATCAATGTTGACAAAGTGCTCAAAAGCGTAAAGGCTTATTACAAAGCGCAAAACGAAAAAATCACCGACATCGACGGCGTAAAAATCGACTTTGCCAACGAGTGGGCGCACCTCCGCAAATCAAACACCGAACCCATCATCCGCATCTACACCGAGAGCAAAAGTCAGCAAGCCGCCGACGCATTGGCACAAAAAATGATTGATAAGATTAAGGAGTTGATGTAAAATTTTGTCCAACAGCATATTACCCAAAGCATTAGTTGTACTGATAAAAACACTATTATCAGTACAATCTTTTTTGATAGACATCTTGTAGCGGGGGTAAGGGTTAAAAACGAGTTTTGGGATTAAATATTTAAATTATAATGACATAGATAACAACGGCAAGACTCCAAGACATCAAACAATGATAAAAACACCAAGCAGAAAACTAAGAAAATTTATCTCGTCAGATAAATATAAAGATTATTATGCTTTATATTCCTTGTCGGGGAAAATATCTCGTATTACTTTTAGGCGTTCTAATTTTATACAATTTTATAGCATAAAGTTTATTAAATTACATCTCAAATGTTGGCGTCAAGTAGTAAAATGTAGAGTAAAGTATTCTGATTACAAAATTGATTATTTGCCTTTATTCCTAATGTTATATCCTTTATTGTTTACTTTTTTAGCAATGTATGGGTTTGATTTTATCTGTTATAAATTTTTTGCCATTGATATTATTTTAACCGAAATTAATGAATTGTTAAAAGTTGTACACTACTTAATGGGGTTCCTATTTATACCTTTATCCAATTTCTTTTTTGAGCGGTACATCGAAAGATTAAATAATATTAGAAATTATTTTTATAACAGCAAAGATAAAGACATCCAAATGATACTGAAATGGCATCGGTTTGAATGATCAAACATCTTTCAGACTCCGATAGAGTTTTCAACCCCTTGATCGGACATCAACAAGCCCTTAACAAACAACACTATAAAAATTCGTTTCTTTCGTTTAATTCGGTGTTAAAAAGAAGAAAAAAATAAATTTTGCGGTCTTAAATAAAACCGTTACCTTTGCACTTGAACACGAAAAACATAAAGTCCTATGCCCAAGTACTTAGACCCGAAAGCAGATTTGACCTTTAAAAAGGTGTTTGGAGAATATCCGGAACTTACTATAAGTTTCCTCAATGCACTTTTGCCGCTCAAAGACGACGAGCAGATAACGTCGGTGTCGTATCTCACACCCGAAATGATGCCCGACAATCCGTTGCGTAAGTACAGCATAGTAGACGTCCGTTGCACCGATGCCAAAGGTCGCGTGTTTCTTGTGGAGATGCAGACCGTTTGGTCAGAAGAATTTAAGCAACGTGTACTCTTCAACGCCTCCAAAGCATACGTTGGACAGTTGAAAAAAGGCAAAAAATACGAACTCCTCCAACCCGTTTACTCGCTCAACCTTGTAAACGAAGTGTTTGAAAAGGACATTGACGATGCTTATCACTATTATCGTCTTGTTCACGAAAAACACTCCGACCGCGTAATCGACGGGCTTCATCTTGTGTTTGTGGAACTGCCAAAATTCAAGCCGCAGAACTTTTCAGACAAAAGAATGCTTGTTCTTTGGCTGCGTTTCCTCACCGAAATCGACGAACAAGTGAAAGAAGCCGCTCCCGAACTCCTTGCCGACAAAGATATCAACCAAGCCCTTGAACTTGTAGAAATCTCAGCCTTCGACGAAGTGCAATTAGAAGCATACGAACGTTTTTGGGATGGTGTCCGCGTAGAAAAAGCCATTATCGACGACCGCGCCCGAATGATGAAGCAAGCCAAAGAAATGGTAGGTCAAGCCGAAGAAAAAGGCAGAGCAGAAGGTATGGCCAAAGGTAGAGCAGAAGGTATGGCCAAAGGTAGAGCAGAAGGTATGGCCAAAGGCAGAGCAGAAGGTATGGCCAAAGGTAGAGCAGAAGGTAAGGCAGAAGGCATTAAAGAAACCGCCAAGCGTATGAAATCAAAAGGCTTCGACATTCAGACCATTGCCGACTTAACCCAACTCCCCCTCGACGAAATAGAAAGATTGTAGCCGTACAGCCAGAGCCTCTTCTCCGACTGGCAGGGCGACACATTAGTAGTATCCAAAAAAGGACAAGTAATGGGCGTAAGAGAATACAGATATGCGGATATATCATTGGCATCTGTTGCTAAATAATTCAGAATGGAAAGCATTTGCCATTGGTGTTGATGCTGATGTAGTCAAAAATCCAGATTTGAGAAGGGGAATTGAGGATAAGTATAATAACCGTGACAATAATAGGTAAGTATTATGAATAGGGAACTGAAATACATATTAATATATGCCTTTATAATATTGATATACTTTGGCTTTATTTACGTACCACTTGAATGTAATCCTTTGGACGATAATATGATTGTTGTTTACGATATTATGTTTTATTTTATCAGATACTTCCCTATTATTTTGATTATTATTTATTTTCGTAAAGAGGTTTGGTATGTTATACATGTAATATACTATTACTTATGTTTTTGCATTCTCTTATTTTTACGATTGTAGCTAAGAGGATAGATATACACTTAATCCGCGAACGCCCTGCAATGATAATTCCTACACAAGTAATAAAGAAGAAGGAGCATACATCACATCATTTCAAATCACAAAAAGTATGGCTCAAAGGATTAGGTTTATATAAAGACACATCAGTGGTTATTAATTCAAGTTTGGGTAAGAAGGGTAGCATAGTATATATGCAGTTTAGTTTGGAATGTTCACTTAGTGACACACTCCTTTCAATTACCGAACCTGATAGTATTAGAAGCCAAATTCACGACTTTGGTTTTTATGAGGGTAAGGATTTTTACTCCTATCACGATTATTCGCTAAAAAAAACAGATTTAGTGTATTACAAAGTAGGTTTCAATGTTATTTACAACGCTGTCTTCGGTTTAGTAGACAAACAAGACAGCACAATAATGCTCTGTTTCAACGATGTTTGTGGCAAATATCATAATGTCAAATATAGCGTCAAAGGCTATTCCTCAATTCCCGACACCTTTCTTATCTACCGCAATGTCAACGAAAAAAGAGATTCAGTTTGGCACGTCTGCGCTCCCGAGGTCAACACCCCCGAGAACCGCGCCAAAATCTCCGACTACGGCTACATATTCCATTACGACGTATACAGCAAAGAAGAAATCGAATCTCAATGTCCACGAATAAAAGAATACGTGGAGCAATATAAAAAACGAATAACACCCCCTACAAACTAACAACTTGTAGTATCACTCACATAGCAATATAAACAATGTTTTCAACCCTTTTATTGCCCATCAATCCGTCCTTTCTTTTCCGTGCCCTTCGTGCTTTCTGTGGTTAAAAAAATATTCGTTTAATTCGGTGTTAAAAAGACGAAAAAATAAATTTGGAGAATAAAAACCAAACCGTTACCTTTGCGCATTAATTAAAAATAAGAAGAAATGCTGTTCTATACCGATTATTCGCTCGAAACCCTCAACACATTTAATGTAAAGGCCAAGGCCGACATCTATATTGAAATCACTTCGGCAGCCGACCTCGAAGGCTATCAGCGCAGAAAAAAATATTTCGACCTGCCCCGCCTCATCCTTGGCAACGGCAGCAACATTCTGTTTACCAAAAACTTCCAAGGAGTTGTTCTCAAAAACAGCATCAAGGGCATTGAGGTTGTTTCCGAAGACAACGACAAAGCCATCGTTAAGGCATCCTCGGGCGAAGATTTCGACACTTTTGTGCAATTTTGCGCAAAAAAACGTTTCTGCGGAATCGAAAACCTTTCAGCAATTCCTGGAACTGTGGGAGCGGCTGCGGTGCAAAACATCGGTGCATACGGTCAAGAAGCCTCGCAGACCATTCAAGAGGTGGAATACTACAATTTTGAAACGGCTAAAATAGAAACCATCGCCGCCAAAGATTGCAAATTTGAATACCGTGGCAGCATTTTTAAAACCGACCTCGCAGGCAAAGTATTTATTACATCGGTAACATTCTGTTTATCAAAGAATTTTACACCTTGCACCGAATATGGCAAACTGCAAGAACTATTGAAAGACACTCCTATTATCACACCTATGATAATGCGCAGAGTAATAACCACTTATCGTGCGTCAATAATTCCCGACCCAAAAGAATACGGCAATGCGGGCAGTTTTTTCAAAAACCCAGTAATCACCGAAGCCGCCGCAAAAAAAATCTTGGCAGAGAGTCCCGAACTCAAAACCTATCCCGCCGACAAAGGAAAGGTAAAACTTGCAGCGGGTCAACTTATTGATTTATGCGGTTTTAAAGGTGCAAATGAAGGCAAAGTTGGCACAGCCGAAAACCAAGCACTCATCATTGTAAACCTCGGCAAAGCCACCGGCAAAGAAATTCACACTTTTGCCAACAAAATTGCCAAGGCTGTAAAAGAAAAATACGGAGTAAAACTCGAACCCGAAGTTACTATCGTTTAATATGTTAAGTGCAAAAACAAAAAAAGAATTTCTGTCGTATCTGATGATACTTGCGGGTACGTTTGCCATAGCCGCAGGATACATATTTTTTATTTCGCCATTTAAGATAACGCCGGGTGGAGTTTATGGTATATCCATTATGATTCACCACGTTACGCAAGGCAAGTTTGAAATGTTTCCCGACGGTTTACCCATCGGTACGCTTGCATTTTGCCTTGATATTCCGCTCACGCTTATTGGCACAAAAATCTTAGGACCAAAATTCGGCATCAAAACCGTTGTGGGCTTTACTGCAATGGCACTTTTTACATCGCTTTTAGAATACGCTTGGGGCTACGAAGCGTTGGTTCCGGGCGAACCTTTGCTATCGTCGATATTTGGCGGCGTGCTTGTAGGCTTGGGTTGCGGATTGTGTTTCAAAGCCAAAGCCACCACCGGCGGAAGCGACATTATTGCAATGATACTTGCCAAATACACCCGCGCACCTCTTGGAATGTTGCAAATTTATGTTGACTCTACCATCGTGCTGTTCAGCCTCTTGGCATTCCACCAATGGGATATTCCGCTATATTCGTGGATTGTGATTTTTATCACTGGCAAAGTGGTAGACATTATCCTTCAAGGACTTACGGTAGAAAAAGCACTCATTGTAATATCCGACAAGCACGACATAATCCGTCAAGAAATTATCAAAAAAATGGATCGCGGCGGCACATATTTCAATGGCAAAGGAATGTTTCAAAACGCTGAAAAACAGATAATTTTCACCGTTCTTTCGCGTCGCGAGGCCGAAATACTCAAAGATTTTATCCGCGAAACCGACCCAAAGGCTTTTATGGCGGTTCTCGACGCATCCGAAGTTCTCGGCGAAGGTTTTAAAAATCTCAACGAAAGTTAATATATTAATATAACAACGAATTTAACAAATTAAAACGAAAGAAAACATTAAAATACAATCTAAACAAACCCGCAAGCGGGATACGAATACTAATTTGTATTTGTTTAATTAGTTAATTAAAGCATAATTTATTATGATTTAATTTTATTCGTTTCCTTAGTGTAATTCGTTGTTAAAAAAAATAAAGATATGGACGTAAAGATAGAAGAAAGTTGGAAAAAAGCATTGGCAGATGAGTTTAACAAACCTTATTTTGAGCAACTTACAGCGTTTGTTAAATCAGAATACGCCACCACAACGGTATACCCCGAAGGCAAAAACATTTTTAACGCCTTCAACCTGTGTCCGTTGCCCAATGTCAAAGTGGTGATAATTGGTCAAGACCCCTACCACGAACCGCGTCAGGCACACGGACTATGCTTTTCGGTGCAAGACGGCGTGGAGTTTCCCCCTTCGCTACAAAACATCTTTAAAGAGATAGAATCCGACCTTGGCACACCCGTACCGCAGAGCGGAAACCTCGAACGCTGGGCACGTCAAGGAGTGTTTCTTTTAAACTCTATCCTCACCGTAAGGGCTCACCAAGCCGCATCGCACGCCAACAAAGGCTGGGAAACCTTCACCGACGAGGTTATCAAACAAATTTCCGACAAAACCGAAAACGTGGTGTTTATGCTTTGGGGCAATTACGCCAAAGTAAAAGGCAAAGTAATTGACACTAAAAAACACCTGATACTCAACACCGTACACCCATCGCCACTGAGCGTTTACCGAGGATTTTTTGGTTGCAAGCATTTTAGCCGCGCCAATCAATATCTTACAGAGCACGGCAAAACCCCGATAATTTGGTAACGATGGCAAAACCTGATAGTTACACCACCATTGCCAAAAGCGGAGAAGGACTTTACAAAGACAAAGGCTCCAAATTTCTCTCGTTTGCGTTTCATATCGAAACCGAAGACGAGGCAGACGACCTGCGCCGTCAGTTCAAGAAAAAATATTACGACGCCACCCACGTGGTGTACGCCTTCCGTTTGGGAGCCGAGGGCGAAAAATTCCGCGCCGCCGACGATGGCGAACCCTCAGGCTCGTCGGGAATGCCGGTATACAACACCATCCGTTCAAAAAACATTACAGATGTTATAGTGTTGGTGGTGAGGTACTTTGGCGGCACAAAACTTGGCATACCCGGATTAATCGATGCCTATTCGCAAGCCGCCGCTCTTGCCTTAGACAATGCCGAAACCATCGAAAAAACTATTACACAAAATATTACAGTAGAAGTTCCCTACTCTATGGTCAACTTTGTGATGCGTGTAATCAAAGACAACAGCCTCACCGTATCCGAAATGTCGGGCGACACCTCCTGCCGCATCACCATCGCCGTCCCCCTCAACCAATCCTTCCGCATCACCGAGGTGCTTAATCAAAATGGAAAGATAACGGTGGGGTGATTGAATATTTTTTTTATATTTGCGAAAGAAAAAACAAAAGCCTATGTGGTTGTTTAGGAAGATTTATTTAGATTACTCCAAAGAAGAAGGGTTTCATATTGTATATCGCAAGTATAATCTAAATGACTTCAAACAATTTTTACTACTTATTGCAGCATCATTGCTTTTTATGGGTGGAATTTTTTTCGCTCTGTATGTTGTTGCATTAATAATACCATCAAACAAGAGAATAGATGATAGAACAAGGTCTAACAAAGAGTTGATTTTAGAATTTCAAGCACAATATATCACAGATTATGAGTTTTTGAATCGAGCCGCTCAACTCTTTGCTGAAACGAATTACCCCGACGACCTCTCTTATGATTTTCATGGCACTCCTGGTAGCCGCCACCAATTATTTCACAATGGAAAAAATGTTTCTGAGGTATTTCCAAAAATTCAAGAATATATGAAGCAACAATACCCTGATGCTGATTATTGTCCTTACGATATTTGGTATTCAAAATTTATTGTATATATAGAATTGTGGAAATATCTTGAAAACGAAACTCAACATAGTGTTGTATTTCTTTATTCCAACAACAAAAAAAATATCACCAATCAATTTCCCTCATTCAAATTTTACGAATACGACATTCCAGAAGGAAAAGATTCTTGGTTATACGCTCTTGACAAAAACTGGTATATTTGCTCTCCTAACACTCATCTATGGAATGATTTCTGTACAAAATAATCGTTTAAAGAATACTAACGGATATGGATTCAAAAATCATCAAATATTTTTTCGTATCTGCAGCAGCCTCGGCATACTTTTTTATATTGGTGGCAGCAATAGGACAATGTGCAGACCGCGAAGAAACACCACCAACCAATTTTCAAGTTGCCAAACAATTAATAGCAATTTGGAAAACAGACTCTGTGTTTCTGAATCAAGTGGCTGAGGCGTTTATAGAAACAAAATACGATAATCCGTTGGTTTATTGTTATCTTGGAAGTTATCCAAACACATTATATGATCTTAAACTACATAAGCCATTGAAAGGTAGTTTTCCCAAAATAAGCAACCTTATCAAAAAAGAGTATCCAAATATCCGTGATATAAAATACCTTATTTGGTATACCGACAATATGGTGTTTTTCAGAGAGGCTCAGACATCAAGAAACGTTGGAAACAACAAGAACGCTCTCGTGTACATTTATACAGAAGACTCATTAAACATAAAGATAGCCTATCCAGAATATAAGATTCTCAACAAAAAAGTACCAACAAAGGCAAGCAATTGGATAGCAAGGTTTCAAAAAAATTGGTACATTTTTGCTCCCGACCACTGTGTATACAACGGAATCTAATCTGTATTTTTATCTCTAATTTTTGGGATCTGCAATATATTCACTATCTTTGCCGTGAATAAATGTTGACATCGGCAAAATACCGATCAAAAAAAATAATAATCCGAATCATTCCAGCGTTTTACTATATACACCTTTATATAATATAGAAATTTGAGACCGAAACTCTACATACTATTAATAACCTTGATGTGTGCGATATGCACCTACGCGCAAGAAACAAGGGGGTTGTCGTTTCCACGTGGCGAAAAAATCGCGGTGGGACAGGCTTATCCCGACATAACCGTAAAAGACATCAACCAAAACGACATCTCAATCAGTTCGTTCGCAGGCAAATTTGTGCTTGTGCAGTTTTGGGCATCGTGGTGCAAGCCGAGCCGTGTCGACAACTCTACACTCGTAAACATTTACTCTCAATACAAAGACCGCAACTTTGACGGAGGCAACGGATTAGAAATTTACAGCATTTCGCTCGACGACAACTCTAACAATTGGCGAAAAGCCATCACAGAAGACAACGTGGCGCGATGGTATCAGGTAAGCGAACTCACCGGTGTAAATAGCGATGCAGCAAGGCTTTACAACGTTACCGCCATACCTGCCAACTTCCTCATCAACGGCGACGGCATTATCATTGCCAAGCAATTTAAAATATCGGAACTCACCGACATATTAAACCAAAGTCTGCAACAATGAAAATAGAAGAAATAATATCCGTGCTCGAAAACGTGTTTCCTCCTCAGTATCAAGAAGGTTACGACAATGCCGGCATACAAATACTTGCCCACAGTGGCGACATTAATAGTTGCCTTGTAACCCTCGACGTTACCGAAGACGTTGTAAACGAGGCTATTAACAATCATTGCGGACTTATACTCAGCCATCATCCACTCATTTTTGGCAAAGGGCTAATGCGTGTGGCTGCCGAAAACTATGTGCAACGCATTGTGTCACTGTGCATTAAAAATGGAATTTCAGTTTATTCGGCACATACCAATTGCGATGCCGTGCTCACAGGCACTATTGCCGTAATGTGCAACAAATTGCAAATCACCGATTATCAAATACTTCAACCCGCACCACGCAGCGATGGCAACCACGGCGGAGGGGCAATAGGAATGTTGCCGCAAGAGATGCCTGCACAAAATTTTTTGCTCAAAGTAAAAAACGCATTCAACTGTGGAGCAATACGTTACACGCAAATAACAAAACCGATGGTGCGCAAAATTGCCCTTTGTCCGGGTAGCGGAAGTTTTTTGCTCAGCGAGGCAATAGCACAAAATGCCGATGTTTTTATCTCTGGCGACTTCACATATCACAAATTTTTTGATGCCGACAGCAAAATTTTGCTCGTTGACATCGGACATTATGAGAGTGAAAATGGAATAAAACAAATTTTTAGTGATATACTTACAAAAAAATTTTCTAACTTTGCCGTTAAAATATCGGACACAAACACGAATCCTATAAAATATTTATAAAAAAATATGGCAACAGAAAAAACAAAAAACAATGCAGGACTTGCAGACGTTACCGTAGAAGAGAAACTTACAGCACTCTACTCGTTGCAGACGATAGACTCAAAAACCGACTCTATCAAACGTCTTTGCGGCGAATTGCCACTTGAAGTTCAAGACCTTGAAGACGAACTTGTTGGTCTTGAAACAAGATCAGCAAAAATAAAAGAAGAAATCTCGAAACTCGAAAGCGACATTGCACGCAAAAAGAACGACATCATCAACGCTCAGCAACTCATAAAAAAATATGAGGCTCAGCAGATGCAAGTACGCAACAATCGCGAATACGATTCTATCGCCAAAGAGGTAGAGTTCCAAAATTTGGACATCAACCTCTCCGAAAAGAAAATCAAAGAGTTTGAAAATCAGTTGGCCACAAAAAAGAACATCCTCAGCGAATCAGCCGTTCGCCATCAGGATCGCGAGAAAGACCTCGAACGCAAAAAAGAGGAACTCAACTCGATAATCGCCGACACACAAAAAGACCAAGAGGCACTTGCTGCCCGTCGCAAACAATACGAAGACAAAATTGAAGACCGTCTCCTCAACGCTTACAACCGCATTAGAAACGGTGCTAAAAACGGACTCGCCGTTGTTCCCGTACGTCGCGACGCTTGTGGTGGCTGCTTCAACAAGATTCCCCCGCAACGTCAGTTAGACGTGGCTTCGCACAAAAAAATCATTGTTTGCGAATACTGCGGACGCATCCTCATCGACGACGAAATGGCTCAGCAAATTGCTGAATCAATAAAATAAAAATACACACACGTAGAGACGCGCCATGGCACGTCTCTACATCATTAATACAACCTTTTTACTATGACCGAAACTATCAACTTAGACGACGAACTGTTTGAATCGGGCGAAATTACCAACTTCGACCTTGAACAGATTGTGCCCAAGGCAGAACTTAAATTTGAAGTGCTCAGCCGACGCGCACTCGACAAAGAACTACTCCTCGACTACAACGAATCAGGGGTTGACCTCGTCAACCACGACCTCAAATCCATCTCTAAAATATTTGAAAATTAAAAACCATTAATACCGCACAACTATGAAGAATTTATTGAAAAATATCATTGCGGCAATATTGCTCATCTCATTTGCCGCCACTTTCTCCGCTTGCGAAGAAGACTCTCCAGAAAATATTCACGCCATTGACGAACTTAGCGGATCGTGGTCGTGGATTACCGACCAAGGCGATGCAGGAAACTGCGACGTCAACATTTCTACAATGAGCAATACGATAATTATCCAAAATTTTCAAAATCAAGGCTCTAACGAAACCATCCAAGCTGAAGTTAAAAACGATTCGTTCGATTTTTCAGGATTTATCGCCAACAGCACTTTCGAGATTACCGAAGGTCACGGTACTATCCTCAGCAATTGGACTGTAATCAAAATTTCGTATACAATTAGCAACGGTAACACATCAGAAAAAATTTCCGCCACGTTAACCAAAACAAGCGTTACTGCTAAGAAAAAATGACCCCACGTTGCCCCTACTGTCAGTCCGAAACCACCGACATACACCTCAAACTCAAAGACTATTTTCTAACCCAAGAAAACTTTGAGATTTACCGTTGCCCACATTGCGGATTACTCTTTACTTGGCCGAGACCCGACGAAAACGTTATTGGAAAATATTACAAATCAGACGAATACCTCAGCCACAACGAACATAAAAAGGGACTTGTTCCATTTATCTACAACCGCGTTAAGCGTGTAAACATCGAAAATAAGTTTGCAATGGCCACCGCAGGCACCAACGGAAAGCGTATGCTTGACTTTGGCTGCGGTGTGGGCGACTTTATAAATTTTGCCAAACAGCACGGCTACAACGTTGAGGCCACCGACGTAAGCGAAGACGCCCGCAATGCTGCAGCACAAAAATTAGGTACGCCCCTCCCCTCGCCCGAAAAGGTGTTTGCTATGCCCGACGATAGTTTCGACATAATCACCATGTGGCACGTGTTGGAGCATATAGCCGACTTAAAATCGCAGGTGTTTCACTTAGACAGGCTCTTGTCGCCCGAGGGACGGCTTGTTATCGCTCTGCCCGACTACCTATCGTACGATGCTCAACATTATCAAGACAAGTGGGCGGCTTACGATGTACCCCGTCACCTCAACCATTTTGACAGGAAATCGCTGCAAAACCTCTTTGGCGAAACAAAACTAAAACTCGTTGACACCAAGCCTCTTAAATGGGATGCTTACTACATCTCGATGCTCAGCGAAAAATATCGAGGAGCGTCGTTATCGTTTGTTCGCGGATTAATACAAGGCTTTAAATCAAACCGCGCCGCCCGCAAAAGTGGTGAATATTCAAGTATGGTGTACATTTTTGAACGCAGATAAAAGCCGTGAAAGCCAAATCGCTGCCCACATTCATAGTTTTTCCGCTGTTGTTTTCGGCGGCGGTGGCGTTGGTGTTTGCAGTTTCGGAGGCATGGAACACAAGTGCAGCCACTCTCGGCATATATCCACGTACATTCGATGGACTCAAAGGCATTCTTTTTTCGCCATTCATACACGGCGACGTAAAACATCTGCTATCAAACATCGCCGCACTGCCTGTGTTGCTGTGCCTGCTCACGATGTTCAACCCCAAACGTTATTTCAAGATATTCAGTCTGTTGTATATCCTCACAGGATTTGCAGTTTGGATTGCAGCGCGACCAAGTTACCACATAGGTGCAAGCGGAATAATCTACGCCTTGGCATCGTACATTTTTTTTGCAGGCATAGTATCCAACCAAAAAGGTTCGGCAGCAGTGTCGTTGCTTGTGGTGATGATTTATGGCGGAATGGTTTGGGGAGTGCTGCCTGCCTACCCTCACGTATCTTGGGAATCGCATCTTGCAGGTGGAATTGCCGGATTTGTTTGCGCATTCATATTTGCAACTAAAACCGAAAAAACAGACACAAAACACATTCTCAACAATTCAGTGCCGCTTTTCGACACGCAAATGCACATCTCCGACAGTAGTTTTACCTCCATCAAATACGAATACAAAAAATAATTAACATTATTTAACATTTAATAAACCTAAAAATAACTCACGAAACTTGCAACTAATTAAAACTTAGTATAAATTTGCATTCGATATCGTAAAAAGCCCGTGAGGGTAAAATTCTCCCCCCTGAGTTGATATTGTAATAATAATAAAATTGTTTTCATATCTTGTTTGATTTTAAGTGTTATTTTTTTTTTGAAAAAAGTCCGGAATTTCACCGGACTTTTTTAATTTTATGCCAAATTTCAAAACCTAATATATTATGCATATTAAAAGCGACATCGAGTATTTTAAAGAGATGGGAATCAACACCACCGA
>JAGCDD010000302.1 GCA_017651345.1 Bacteroidales bacterium
CAATCTTAGCAACCTGACTTAACGATTGACTCTTTTCAATACCATAAACCTTGGCATTTGGATATTTTTTTATAAATTCAGTTAAAAAATGTCCCGCACTGCAAGCATAATCAAGCACTTTTATCTTATCGGAGTTAGGGAAGATAGGCAACGATTTGATTATAAACGTTACTATTGGAAGCGGAGTAAAAAACTGTCCTTCAGTTTGATGTACATTTTTTGAAAGCAATCCTTCAAATAGGTCTCCGAAGAAATGATTTGTTTCACTGTTGCTCAAATTGATATCTTGAATTAAAGCCGCGATTTTGATGATAATCTGAAAGTTTAATTCAAATTCTTCCTTGTTTTCAACGTCAATAAAGTTGAATTTCTTGATATTATAAAATTTTACCTCTTCAAATAGGTCTTTGATACCCTTGAAGAGACCATTTGTTATTGAACGGTTTGTATCTTCAAATATTTGTCTTATATCGTTTTCGTCTTTGTTTACAACTTCAATATTAAACAATTCTCGTTTGCCTTGTTGATAAAGTTTCAACAAACGGGAACAATACTCCTTAGGGGTGTCTCGTGTAACACCTTTGTAGTAAAATTGCAAATCATCGGGATTGTTGCGCTCATCAATTATCTTGCACAAAAACAGGTCTATGAGAATATAAAACGAGTGTTCAAAGTCTGTTATGGCGTGATTGCGCAAAATGGTTGCAAACTCGTGGTAAATTGGACGTATTTCTGCGTGCGACAATTCTTTTAAATCAGCAATGGTGTATTTGAGTTTTCCAATAGAATACGCGACAATATCTTTTTCAAATAAACCTTTGGTCTCAAAAGATTTACCATAAGTTTCGTTCCAAACATCAAAATACTTTCCTTGTGCATCCCTAAAAGTTTTTGGGTTGTCTAAATCGGCTAACCGTTTGTCGTTATCTTTAAGGGTGATGATATGGCTTTTTAATATCTCCTTATCTTCAAAATCCGCTGCAAACAAAACAAGGTTATTACACAAACCGAGTTCATTTACAAGCGGTCCAAGATAACTGAAAAGTTGTCCGCCATCTTTTTGCATATTGTTCCACTCACGGCTAAATTCTTGTCCGTACGTTTTGTTCTCTATCAACACGAGCGGATTGTACTCCTTATCAAATACTAGAATGTCGCCATAAGATGGTTTATTGATATGTCCTACTTTAAATGCAGGTTCAAAAACTATATGTTTGGGCTCGTAACCCTTTTCTAATAGCAAGTGAACACATACAAAGCACACGAAGTTTTCGTTTGCTGAAAAATTGAGCGTTGTATCTCGATGAATAACAAATCCTTTTGCAGGTCTATCCTTAGATGGATATTCCCCCTCTGCAAAATCATTATCCAAAGGGGCATAAGTTATTTTTTGTTTTTTGTAATTAACTTCTATACTTGCACCATTAGCATATTCTTTCTTGAAAATGTCGTCATTTTCGGTGAAGTTGAAATATGCTAATAAATTTTTAATGTTATCTTTTGTTATCATTGCTATCGTTCTTTGCGAACTCTCCGCCCTCAACAATAAGCAAATAAAAAAGCGTGTAGCCGTTTTTGTTTTGCTCATTATCAAGAGAAAGGTTCCGCCAAGAACCCACAATGAATAATAAGCACGAAAACGGCTCACGCAAACCTGCGTGAGCCTTACTTCGCAACTTATTCTCTCATTGTAAAAAAATATTGGCGGATTTTTCTCTTAGAGAATAAGAGCGTAAAGCTCAATTAATCAATATGTTAATTATTGCTATATGGCGGTTGCCCGCCACTTGCTGTAATTTCGTTTCAATGCCGTAAAATTAGCGATAGTTGGTTTATTCACCAAATTTTTTTCGATATTTTTTTCAAAAAACTTCAAGCCGATATAACTCAAAGAATTATATCGGCTGTATCATCAATTGCAAATACGGTTCTTTAAGCATTCGTATATTTTACACCCCTCTCAACACCCATTTCCAAATCGGAACGACCTCAATATCAAAGCCCGAAGTCGATTTTACAGTCCGCTCTTCGTCGAGGGTTACAACGATGCCTTTGTATTGAGGGTTGATAGAAATGAATTTGTCCAACGCAGAAACCTCCCGTTCAAAAGTTGCGGCAGTGTCCATTTTGAGTGTTACTTGAATTGCCAATTCCGCTTTCGGAACACAAAAATCGACTTCAAAGTTCTTGTTGTAATAGAATACCTGCGGCTCCTCAATGGAATAAAACTTTTGATAGAGCGTGATGGCAACAATGTTTTCCAAAAGTTTTCCTTCCTCCGAAGTGAAAAAAACATTCAACAGTCCATTGTCGGCGAAATACCTTTTTACAGTGGTGCTGCGCTCTGTGAGCGGCGACGTCAAATTTGGTATCGAAAACGTCAAAAAAGCATCCTGCATATAATCCAAATAGTCTTTCAAGACGGGCAGACTGATGCTTTCGCCTGTTGACTTGATTGTATGCAACAATCTCGTCTGCGACATCGGTTGTTCGATGCTTTCAGCAATTTTACGAGCCAAAAGACGAAAAATTCTCGGTGTCCGTATGGCGTTTCTTGCTATGATGTCGCCCAACAAAATCTTCTGATACAGAGCGTTGAGCCATTCGCGCTTGTCGCTGCGACTGAAATTTTCCGCAAAACCTCCGCAAGTGAAATAGGTGTCAAATTTTTTGCGGATTATTGCAGTTTTTCCCCTGTCGAACTGCCAATTATCAGACAAAACGATTTTGTTGTACTCCAAAAACTCCTTAAATGAGAACGGGAAAACCTCGTGCGGAATGTACCTGCCGCCCAATGTCGTAGCGATTTCGTTGCTCAACATTTTGGCGTTGCTGCCTGTAATCATCACCCTGTAACCTTGGTCGGCAATCCGCCTTGCAAATTTTTCCCAGCCGTCCACCAATTGAATTTCGTCGAGATAAACCCACGGCTGTTTTTCGGGATACAATTCGTTGTAACAATCCAAGACCAATCCCAAATCCTGCGCCTGAATCTCAGAAAGCCTTTCGTCCTCAAAATTAAGATAAACAAAGCCATTGTCTTGAAAGGTCTTATTTTTTATTCTTTGTTGAATATCTTGATACAGAAGAAATGACTTCCCAGCACGTCTTATTCCTATCAAAACATAGTTGGAATGTTCATCGAAATAATGTCCGCGCTGCAAAAGTTGTTTGTTTGTTGCTAATTGCTGATACTCAACAATTAAACGTTTAATTACATTTTTGTCTGTCATATTTTGTAATGTTTTAAATTTAGACTTACAGCGCAAAATTAAATACTTTTTTCGAAGTATACTTAAAGAAAATCGTTAAATTTCTTTAAGTATACTTTAAGAAAATCACAAAATTTATCGAAGTATACTTTAAAAAAATCGCGAAATTTGTCGAAGTATACTTCAACAATTTCGCGATTTTTATCTAACTATACTTCAAATTTTTCCCTGCCTATTTCACCACTTTCAATTTCAGTGCTGCGGCTTTTTCACCGATTTCTGACATTTTGTGGACGTTTGACGCGCCGAAACTCAGGGCGTCATAGCCTGTGAGAATCGGGTGGATGTAGATGTCGGCGTTCTGTTTGTTCGCCTCGTATTTTGGCAGGTCGGGACGGTTTTTAAAATAGTCGGTGGCGAGGTCGTTGGCTTGGCCGAAAAATGGTTCTGCCAATTTGGGCGATTCGAGAAGCAACTCTATCCAAGGCTCATACGTTGCCGGCACAAACGATTCATCGCCCTGACGGAGGTCAATCACAATCGTGTATTCCGCGCCCATTGCCTGCGCAACATCTACGGGAAGATTGTTGTAAAATCCGCCATCAACAAGTATTTGTCCATCAATCTCTACATTATCGTAAATAGACGGAATCGCCGACGACGCCATAACTGATTCAAGCACAGAGCCTTCCGAAAGCACAACCTCTTTGAGTTCCTTGGTGTCGGCTGCCACGCATCGGAACGGGATTTTGAGGTCGGCAAATGTCGTAACGCCCTTATCTTGAAGCAATTGACCGACAACTTCACGGATTACGGAACTTTTTTTGGCGCTTTCCTTGTCCAAGGACGCAAAAAAAACCTCCAATTCGTTTGCGGTGTAGCCGGCGGAATAGAGGGCTCCAACAATCGAACCAATGCTCGTGCCTGAAATGTAGTCAACCTTGATGTTGTTTTGTTCAATCACTTTGAGTGCGCCAATTTCAGCCGCGCCCTTCGCCCCGCCGCCGCTTAACACAAGACCAACTTTCTTGTCGCCAGGATTA
>JAGCDD010000303.1 GCA_017651345.1 Bacteroidales bacterium
ACGACTTCATCAAGGCTTATCTGATGGAGTTTGGGGATGAGTGATGTAGATTTTAGGCATAAGGCAAAGGGCATAAGGCAAAAGTAAGTTAATAGATAACAAAATGAAAATCAAATTATTAGTATCGGTTTTGGCCGTTTTTTCGGCAGTAACGCTTAAAGCGCAAACTGAATTTGCACCCATTGGGGCAACGTGGTATTATGGTATTATAGAGGCAATGTGGGGCGATAAAGGCTATTTAAAAGTTACATCAGCCGACACAACAGTGATTGATGGTAAAAAGGCGAAAGTCTTGGTTTCGGAGTACCACCAAAGCGACGGTGGTGTGTTTCCAAGGGATACCATTTATGTTTATCAGACTGGCGACAGCGTGCTTTTCTACCGTGATGGCGATTTCCACCTTGTTTACAATTTTGGCTTGAATGTGGGCGACACAATGGAGTTATATAACCCCGATAACAAAATTTGTCATATTTATGATTATATGAAAATTCGAATAGAAGATTTGTTGTATGGGCATGTGGTAGTGAAGTCCATCGATACATTGAACATAAACGGGACGCAGCTGAAAGAGTTTAAATTCGCCTCTATTGACCCTAAAAACGACTATTCCCATTTTACCGACCATTATCATTACATAGAAAAGATAGGCACAACCTCCACCTTGTTTGGAGATGATTGTACATTCGACAATTTTGGTGCTGGAATTTTCGGTGATTTGCGCTGTTATGAAGATGAGGAAGTTGGTCTTTATCAGTATGGCAGAGAGGCTTGCGACAGTTTATATGAGTATGATTGGGAAGCATATTATCGTAGGCGGGACTCTATGCTTCGAGTTGATGTGATTGACAAAGAATATTTGGAAGTGAAATTATTCTACTCACAATCCGATAAGGCCGTTGTTGTCGATACACGCGGCAGTTGCGAACAGAGTGTCATTAAAATATTCGATGTTGATGGTAGAATTGTCTATTGTGATGTTTGCGAGCCTGATATTCAAACACGTGTTGCATTGAAAAAGAAAGGTGTTTATGTGGTATTGATTAACAATAATTTGGGAACTTATTATGAAAAAGTTATTGCTTATTAGCGGTTTTGTTGTTTTCTCTTCATGGTTGCTTAAGGCGCAAACCGATTCAACACTCACTGTTGATTGCGGTGGAAATATTGTAATTTGTCCTGACGATTTTTATGCATTTATTACGGCCTTTGCTCTTGAAGGAGATGTGAAAAATGAGAATTTAGACACCCTTTTTATCGGGCGAAATGTGAAGGTGGTTGGCGGCGTAGAGCCATATACCTATACTTGGAGTTGCGACGCTCAACCTTGGTATAATGGTAGTTTTTCGCTTGATGCAAATGACTTTTTGAATGACATCACATCGGCGAATCCGCATATAATTTATGAACCATTAAAAAACGTTACAGTTTTTCGATTACAAGTTACCGACGCAAAAGGCCTTGTTGCTGTTGACAGCCTGGCATTGCATAGGAGCAGTTTTTCCTATTACACAGACGACCCCAATGATTTGGTTGAAAAAACCGAAGGAAACAAAATATATCTTACAGGTGAGCAAAAGAATATGGATTGTTTGTTTCCACCGGTGACATACTTCGCCGTAATCAATTCGGACACAATCGCATTACCTGCATTTATTACTGTACAAGAAACCGATAGTGTGACTATTTTCGGAATCGACTCAGTGGGCTGTCACGATTATCCGCGTAAATATTCAGGCGAACGACTATTGGTTTCCATTAACGAATCAAGTGCCGCTGATGATAATGTCAAACTTGTTGCCAATACACTGGTATTCAATGACAATTCCGAGAAGCAAATTCGTGTTTATTCAACAAACGGCCAATTGCTTTATTCAAAAAACACTACTGACACAAGATTCGATTTGCCTTCGTTAAAAAGCGTTAATCAATGTGTTTGCAGTGTTATTGTTAATAACAAAACATATTCATTTCATTTGTTTAGGCCATGAAACTTATTTATTGAACACCAATAATATGTAAGGCTTGTCTGATGGAGTTCGGAGATGAGTAGTAACTAAACACAAACAAATTCTCATCCCGTTGGCGAACGCAAATATCTTTTTTGTACCTTTGGGGCCGAAATAAACCAGAGTAATGTTCAACATCAGGAAAACGATATTTAGGTTGTGCGCGGTGGCGGGAGTTTTTGCATTTATGAGCATTGGCGCCAAAACATCATCGGCGCAATGCGGACTTGCCCTCAAAGACGAAGTGCTGAAAGAAATCGGCAAGGCGACCTATCTGAAAGATTTCCGCGTTAAGCTGCCCGAGGTGTCAGCTTCAAAAAAACAGAAGGAAGAATTCTCAATACTACTCAACAAAGGCACACATTACAGGTTCAATGTTAAGGCCGACTCTGCATGCACCGACCAGATTGTGCTGAAACTCTACGATTTCACCAAATTCTACGGCAGCAACTACGACGAGTCGGACGGAATGTCGTACGCCTATTTCGACTTCTTCTGCGCCAAAACGCAGGTTTACTACCTCTCGCTGTCG
>JAGCDD010000304.1 GCA_017651345.1 Bacteroidales bacterium
AAAATGTTGATATTCTCGACATTGACCACGTTGAGTTTTTAGTTGACGAAGTTAAAATTTCCTTCTATGTGGCCGACAAATATGCCCCAGAGATGATGCAAATTCCCTTCCTTAACAATCTGAAAGTTGCCGACATCAATGCTATTGGTGCAATGAAAATGGAGGTTTTGCTTCGTTGTAGCAATTTTAGAGATTATTACGATATTTATTCAATTTTGCAAACAGGTGTTGATATTCAACTACTTATTGATAATGCATTAAGATATTCTCGCCACCGACTAAAATCCAAAAACCTCATTTCAATGCTCACTAATGGACAGAGATTTAGAGTTGAGCAAAATTTTCATCAAATGAATCCAATCTATACCGTTTCTGCCAGTGAGATTGAAATGTATATGAAGAGTGTTTTAGAGCGTTCTGATAAAAATCATTTGTAAACTTCTATAATATTTATTTACCCAAAACCTAATTGATATGAAAAAACTTATTTTACTAACATTGCTGCCGTTGACAATTGCTTCGTGCGGCGCTCAAAACCAAGGAGATATGAATATTTTTAATCGCATATTCAACGGTCGTCCCGAATGTGGCGGCACTATAAGCAAAGACTTGGATCCCAAGCCGTTAGAAAATGTCAAGGGCTATGTAACTTATATCAGTTGCAATTACAACGACGCTGATGTAAACTATAAGAGTGTAATGCCCCGTGCGCTCGAATTATTTATTTTTGAGGGTAAGTTGAAGGGAAGCGTTTCGCGGCAAAACGACTCTAAAAGGTACGATAGTTACGACTACGAAATGCCTTTTAATGAGCAACTTGGTACTCAAATCGCCGATGCTATCCGCAATAGTGGTATGTTGGCTTACAACGAATATAGTTGGGTTGTGGCGGGACTTCCTCCGTGCTACGATTTTGATATCAGCGCCACTTTTTCGTCGGGCGAAAAACTTTATATCAAGTTTAATGGCGACCGTTGTCCCGCAGGTTTCCGCGATGTTACCAACAGTTTTGTAACGGCTATTTGCAAGATGGTGGACTACTCTCCCGAAAAATGTCCTGAGGAAAAACCTTACGTGAGTCCTTTTATTGGCGAACACCATTTTGTCTATAATGGCGACGGCAAAACGCAGAATTTTACCTTTATATACCGTCAAAAAGTAGAAGACGGTTGCAAAGCCGAGGTGATTTCTGATGGCGATTTTGGCTACATTCATTTGAAATGTTCCACCTCAAATGTCAGCGGAGGACTATTTTTTGACGTCGTCAACCACTACGAAGATTCAAAGATTCAGAGTGTTGCCAAAAATTCTCTTGCAGGTATCTTGTCTATTCAAGACGGCATAATCTACCTTAAACCATTGCAAGCAGCACCTGATTTGCAAGACCGATCATTATTAAAAGAGCAACAATAATCAAACATTGTTCGTTATACACCTTATATTATTTAGTAAAAAGAGCAATCAATTATGCAAATATTAAAAGACAACATCAAGAAAGCGATATTAGACGAGGCAGAAAAAGAGTTTCTCGAAAAGGGTTTCGGCGATGCTTCGCTCCGCACTATTGCCTCAAAAGTGGGCATAAGTGTCAGTACCATATATTCTTACTACAAAAACAAAGACGAACTTATGACCGCAGTGTGTCAGCCTTTTGTGGATGCCGCCAACGAGTTGACAATTTCGCACCATTCTGCCGACACCAATATCGACGATATGCTTAATCCCAAGGCGCAACTCCAAACTGCTAAAGATATGATTTCTATGGTGATGCAGTACCGCGACATTATTCGCTTGATTCTCTTCCGCTCAGAGGGGTCTACAATGAACAATTTCCGCGACGATTATACCGACAAAACCACTGCCCACATCCTTTGGTTTTTTGGCAAAATGAAGATGAAATATCCCCAGATTAATACAGATATATCTTATTTCTTTATTCACGCCAACTGCGCTTGGATGCTTTCTATTATTGGTGAGATAGTTTCGCACGACCTTTCTGATGATGAAATTAATAAGTTTGCCAAAGATTACGTACAGTATTCAACCACTGGATGGGCTTCTCTGTTCGGTGTTTGTGTTAAATAATAGCATTTAACATAAACTTAATAATAAACACTGTTCGGTAATAAGCAAAGTATTTATCTTTGCGGTGTAATAATTTTGTTTAAACCATAGCAATTATGAACATCGAAAAGATAAATTCTAAGTTCCGTTTGTTCGGACAATTTGTTGTTAATCACCGCTTAATGGTGTTGATTATCTTTGCCGCTTTACTCTTGTTTTCTATTGCAGGATTAAAGCGAATCTACTTTGAAACATCGTTCGACACTTATTTTGTTAAGGACGATCCGATGCTGCTCAAAACCGACGAGTTTAAGAGCATTTTTGGCAACGATTATTATGTGGCTGTGCTTGTGGAAAATAAGGACGGCCTTTTTAACAAGCCTACTCTCGAACTTGTGCGCGAACTAAGCAACGAACTTATGGACAGTCTTGCTTATTCCGAAAAAATCACCTCGCTCACCGACCTTGAATTTATGGTGGGAACCGACGAGGGTATGGAACTCCAACAGATTGTGCCTGAGGAAATTCCCGACACAAAAGAGGGTCTCGACTCTATTCGCGTCAAGGCTTACAGCAAGGAGTATGTGTCGAAAAAACTTGTTAGCAAAGACGGCACAATGTCGTGGATTTTGGTAAAACTCCGTCCTTATCCTGTCGACAGTGTTTGGCGTGCCGAGGGTATCGAAGCACCTGAAAACCAAACAGGTCGCGAGGCTATAAATATCTGTTTTAAAGATAAATACAAGCCGCTCAACCCAAAAATTGCTGGTATGCCGTATATGAATTACGCCAAGGCGCAATATATCCAAAAAGAAATGTCACGACTGATGATGATTGCAATTATTGTGGCGCTGATAGTTATGGCATTGGTTACAAGGTCGTTGCGGGGCGTTGTGATTCCGATTTTAACTTCGATTTTTGCTTTGATTATAGCGATGGGCTTAATCGGTTGGCTCGGGCTCTATCTTGATATGAGCACCACGATGATTACGGTGATGTTGTCTTTTGCCGTTGCAATTGCCTACAACATACACGTTTACAGTTTCTTCCGGGCGCAATTGCTCAAACTTCACGACCGCAAACAAGCCGCCATCGACGCTATTGCCGAAACCGCTTGGCCTGTGATTTTTTCGGGCATTACCACAATTGCCGCTATGATGACTTTCCTTGCTATGAACATTGTTCCGATGAAGGCGATGGGCATAAATTCCGCATTAGCAATCACTTCGGTCTTGGTTTCAATTCTTGTGATTTCGCCTGTGCTGCTTTCGCTTGGTCACCGCACCGCCGCCGACAAGGAGTTCAACACTTCGTTTGAGGGGCGTTCGGCTAATTTCTTTGAACGTTTTGGCAAATTTGTACTTTCACATTCTAAGAAAATTATTGTTATATCTTCCATAGTTACAGTATTTTGCGCTGTTGGCGTAAGTTGGATTGAACCCGCTTTTGATGTGGAACGCTCTATGGGTAGGAAGGTAGAATATGTCCGCAATTTTCTTGAACTTTGCGATACCGAACTTGGCACTATGTATTCGTATGATTTAATGGTGGTTTTGCCCGATGAAGGTGATGCCAAAAATCTTGAAAACCTCATTAAACTTGAAACTCTTGAACACGAGGTTGAAAACTATCCGCTTACAAAACGACATTCGTCGGTTTTGGACATTATTAAGGATATGAATTGCACTTTAAACAGCAATGATACAGCGTTTTATCACGTTCCAAACAACAACGAGGCTGTGGCTCAGTTGCTTCTTCTTTACGAAAATGCAGGTGGCTCAGAATCAGAATATTGGATGGATTATGAATACCGCCGTCTGAGGTTGCAAATCGAAATTTCAAACTATAATTCTAATGAAATTGAAATTGAGATGAACCGTCTTCAAGACCGAGCCAAAGAGTTGTTCCCCAATGCAGCCGTTTCGGTGGTTGGCAATTTGCCGCAATTCACTGTTATGCAGCAATATCTAACACGCGGACAGATGATGTCGATGATTCTTTCAGCTTTGATTATCGGTGTGCTTTTGATGATAGTTTTTGGCAATATACGTCTTGGACTGATAGGAATGATTCCAAACCTTGCACCCGCTGTATTTGTTGGTGGATTAATGGGTTGGCTCGGTTATCCGCTCGATATGATGACCGCTTGTATAATTCCTATGATTCTTGGTCTTGCGGTTGACGATACTATTCATTTTGTCAACCACGCACATCTTGAATTTTCGCGTCAACGCAATTATAAGCACTGTGTAAAAGCCACTTTCCGCGTGGCAGGATTGGCAATTGTGATGACAACAGTGATAATTTGTGCCACATTCCTCGGATTTTCGATTTCGGATGCTATTCAGTTTGCACACTTCGGCACTCTCGCCGTATCTGGTCTTTTGTCGGCTCTTTTGGCTGATTTGTTTATTACTCCGGCTTTATTTAAGTTGCTAAAAGTGTTTGGAAAAGAGGAAGTTGAAAATTGAAAATTGACAATTCACAATTCACAATTGATAATTTGTAATTCATTAAAACAAAATACTATGAAAAAAATATTATTAGCAATTGCAGTTTTGATGGCTGCGTATTCGGTTGATGCTCAAAGCCTTTCTGGTAGAGACATTGTTAAAAAAGTAAAGGATAATCCTGATGGTGATACTCGCTATTCAAAGTTGGATTTGGTTTTGGAAAAGTCCAACGGTTCAAAACGTGAACGCAAGGTGGAATCTTGGGCTATGGACATAGGCGAGGATACCAAGACGATGATGTTTTTTACCTATCCCGGCGACGTTAAGGGTACAGGTTTTCTCACTTGGAACTACGACGAAATTGGCAAGGACGACGACAAATGGCTCTATATGCCCGCCCTCAAAAAGACCCGCCGTATCAGCGGAAGTTCCTCAAAAACAGACTATTTTATGGGTACTGACTTCACTTACGACGATATGGGCGACCGCAATATCGATGAAGACGATCACAAGTTTTTAAGAATGGAAACAATCGATGGTAAAGAATGTTATGTGGTTGAATCTGTTCCCAAGGATAAACGAGAAATATATTCAAAACGCATTTCGTGGATTCGCAAAGATTGTTTTATGGGCGTAAAAGTGGAGTATTATGATAAACTTGGCAAACTTCACAGAGTATTGAACATCAGCGATATAAAGCAAGTTCAAGGTTTTTGGACTCGCGGCAAAATGGTGATGGAAAACGTTCAGACCAAGCATAAAACAGTTCTTACTTTTTCTGATATTAAATACAATATGAAAATTGATGCAGATTTGTTTACCGTTTCAAAATTAGAAAAAGGTTTGTAAAATGAAAGTACTTTTTTTCTGTCTTTCAATGATATTCTCCGTCGCAGCGTTTGCACAAGACGGCGACGGAGATTTCAAAATAAAAATCAAGGGTTTTGCCGATTCATATCACGCTGTAAGGTGCGATAAACCAAATGATTGGATGTCGTCGCGTACAAGACTTAGAGGCGAACTTTCTTTGGCGAAAAACCATACTGAACTTTTCTTTTCGGCGAACGCTGTTTACAACACCTTAATTAGTGATTATTCTGGTTTTAAAATCCGTGAACTGTTTGTTTCTCAGACTTTTGGAGGTTTTGAACTCCGTGCTGGACGACAGATTATCACTTGGGGTGTTGCAGATGCGTTGCGCATTACCGATTTGGTGTCTCCGATGGATTACAGCGAGTTTCTTGCGCAGGATTACGATGATATTCGCATTCCCGAAAACGCCTTGCGTTTGAAGTATTCCAAAAATTCGTTTTCGGCTGAGGCATTGGCTGTTCCAATAATCGAAACGTTTGATTTGCCAATAGATGTCCGCAATCCGTGGGCAATCTCAATCACTGGCAACGATTCAATTATTGCTGACGAAAAACCCGATTTCAAAATTGAGAATATGGAGTTTGGCGGTCGCCTCTCGTGGTTTCTTAGCGGTGTGGATTTTTCGGTGTCGGCAATGCAGACTTACAACAAAATGCCGGTTTATTCTATTCTCTATCTCTCACCAAATGAGAAACTTATTGCAATTCCGCAGCACGAGCGGATGACAATGACGGGTTTTGATTTTTCTCTTCCGCTTGGCAAGTTTGTTTTTCGTGGCGAATTTGCCGAGTATTTCAACGAGGCTCAGCAACCTGTGGTTAATGTTGCTCCCGTATCAAAAAACACTTCCAATGCCCTTCTCGGCATCGACGTTTATCCCGGAGGTGATTGGAATCTCAGTTTTCAGTATGCCCACAAGTATATAGCAAGTTTTGACAAAGCGGTTATCAATGGTTATCGCAATTCTGGTACCGCAACAGTTAGAATTTCCAAAGAATTGTTTCGCAATACGCTAAATATCAACACTTTTGCCTATATTGATGTAACCAACTGTGGAGTTTACGACCGAACAACGTTCGACTATGCTGTAAACGATATGCTTCATATCGCACTTGGTTTTGATTATTTCAATGCCGACAAAGGAACATTCAAAATGTACGACAAAAATACTGAGATTTGGGCTAAGGTCAAAGTTAGTTTCTGATAGTTAATCAATAAAATATCATAAAAAATGGACAGAAAAATTAAAATTATTGTATTTTGGATTCTCACAATTGGAGGATTTCTAACTCACACATTAACAGACGCAATGCCCGCTTTTTGGGGAGAAAGTATTGCCGCTATGCAACCACCTGCATCTACGGGTATGATTTCATTTATGATGATTTTTACCTATTTACTACCCACAATTGCCATTCTGTTAGTTATTTATGGAGGAAAAACTTGTAAAACAATTAATGCTGTTTTGGCTTGCATAATGGCACTTTTTACAGTTTTTCATATGTC
>JAGCDD010000305.1 GCA_017651345.1 Bacteroidales bacterium
AATCACCCTTTGAGCCAAGCACCCCACGGTCGGAGTCTAAACGAAAATATTCAAGGTGCACAAAACGGCTTTTTACTCCAAAGGCTTCCACGGTGCGTCGTCCAATGTTGCGGAGCGATTCGGGAATGGTTTTGTCAACGTAATAAGCAAGGTCTAACTGTTTGTTAACTATGTCCATAATCGACGGCGGCCACACGGTCATCGACTCAAAAAGCGGCTCTCCCTCAGAGTTGATTATGGCATCGTAAGAACAGATGTCGCCGGTGATAAACTCCTCAATAACATAGTTTTGCGTATTGGAAACGGTGAAGAAAAAGTTTTCGAGTTCCACATCGGAATGAATTTTAAACGTGCCTCCTGCACCCACGCCCACATCGGGTTTTGCAATTAAAGGATACTTTACAATATCGGCAAATTCTCGCGCCTTAATAATGCCTTCGGATGCCTTAAACTGCCATGCTGTGGGTATTCCGCCGTTTTGATAGATTTTTTTCATAGCGGATTTCTCTTTAATGGAGGCAATTCCATCGGTCATCAAACCTGTGGTAACGTGAAAATCGGTGCGCAAACGGGCGTCTTGACCAAGCCAATATTCGTTGTTAGATTCAATCCAATCTATTCGACCATATTTGTAGGCAAAAAACGCCACAGCGCGGTAAACCTCATCGTAGTTTTCAAGATTGTTAACCTTGTAATACTCTGTAAGAGAGTTTTTTACCTCGTTGCTTAGCGAATCGTAAGGCGCATCGGCAATGCCGAGTGTAGTAACGCCGTTTTGTTTCAAGCGGTCGCAAAATTCCCAATATGTGTGCGGGAAATGTGGCGAAATAAAAATAAAGTTCATCGTTATAGTTTTTTATTCATTTTCTCATTATTATGCTGCCTTGCTGATGTTTCCGGCGGCGATTTTTTCAAAAAAATACTTGGCCTGACATCGCCACCAATAAAAATCGTGGCTAACGTCGTTACCCCAAAAATCCACCCAAGCATCTACGCCAAGGCGGTTGAGGATGTTTCCGAGGCGTGCGGTAGATTCGCCCGTAATATCTTCGTAATAGCCACGACCACAGCAAAAAATCATAGTTTTGTTTTTCAACTCTCTCACAATCAGGTTGTAATTACCTGCATTGCCGAGATAATCAATAGGAGAATTTCGATAAATAAGCGCGTTGTTGTATTCAGGGAAAAAGTAATCGGCGTGAAACAATCCGCTCAGCGACACGATACCATCGAAAAGGTCGGGACGGCGGAAAAAGAAGTTGGCGGCGTGGTAACCTCCCATACTGCACCCCGTGACAATGAGTTTCTGTCCATTACAGACCGCAGGAATAAGTTCGTCGGTGATGTAACGAAACCAACGTTCGTGCAGTTGGATACGGTCGTTTTGGTTGCCATTAGAGAGGCTCCAAGTTTCGGCGTCGATACTGTCGCAGCAAATCAGATGGAAATCACCTGACTCAATCATTGGAGCGAGAGTGGCCACCATACCGTTGTCTTCCCATTCGTAGAAACGTTGGTCTTGCGAAGGGAACACCAACACACCCTTTCCAGCATCGCCGAAAGTCTTGTACTCAACCTCTCTGCCGAGATTTTCGCTCCAATGTTTGTAATATCCTATCTTCATTGCGCTAATATTTTTATGATTTACGATGCAAAAAAGTGGCATCAACGGATATTATCTATGAAAAATCTAAAAATTGGAGTATTTTTCTAAAAAGAATAATATATGTAGAATATAATTACAGATTTTAGTAAGTAGATTACGTAGTAAGCAAAAACTGACTATTGTTTGGCTTTTCGCAATACTCAAATACAGATTTTTTTGTATCTTTGCATAATTATTAAACCTAACCAATATGAAACCTACACTTATTATATTATTATCACTATTTCCACTGTTTTTGTCGGGGCAGATAATCTCGGCTGATTCGGCATTGGCGTTGATGAAAAACTGGTATCAATACGAGTATGATAATATCGACAGCGCAGTTTTTGAGGAAATTCCTGATTTCAATTCAAAACGTTTTATACAGAAAAACAATTGCTTACTGTCGGAAGATGGCAAACGATTATACACCACTGACATACCAAGTTCATATTTCTACGCTTTTTATGGCGATACAATAAAAGTACCTGACGGAGTGGAGGTTGTGGATTTTATTTTAACTTTTATTAGGCATTACCAATTATACATTCCGGGCAGCGTAAAAAAGATAGCACACCTTCCGTTCAATATAGATGGTTCAATAGTGGCTCCCGAAAATTCTGTTTATCAATCTATTAACAACTGCCTTGTTACCAAAGACGGCAAAACTCTGCTCATTTTTGGCAAAAAACATACCAAGCACAATTATAATATTATCGTTCCCGAAGGTGTGGAAGAAATTGATTTATCGGCATATGGGTATCACAATTATTCGTATCCCAGCCCCGATACGCTGTTATTGCCAAAGTCGCTGAAAAACATTGACAAAATCTTTGGCGACACTGTTATTGTACAATCGGACGCATTGATGATAAAGAACAATTGCATTCTTTCAAAAGATGGCAAACGTCTGCTCAGAGGCGGTTTAACGGGCGACGACATCATTATTCCCGAAGGCGTGGAAATCTACTGTCCCTACCTTATGCCCGGAACTTGCAAACGACTAATTTTGCCATCCACATTGGCACATCAAGAGGATGTTTTTATGCGCAGTTATGATACTCTGATTATTTCGCCCAAAAACAAACATTTTCAGGTAAAGAACAATTGTTTGCTATCGAAAAACGGCGATACATTATTGGCTATCAGTTGGGAGAACAAAAAAGTTTCTATCCCCGAAGGTGTAAAGTTTAGCAAAAATTTTAACTATTATTCTATCTATAATAGCGATACCGAGGTATTGGAGATTCCTTCTTCGTTGATTTCGGACGAAACACCCAAGGCAAAAAGTTATATCTGCGCAAAGGGTAATAAGATGTATTCCACCAAAGATGGTAACTTGCTATCTGCCAATGGAAAATCATTGATAAAGTTTAACACCACAAATCGAAATCACTTGACCGTTCCCGAAGGCGTGGAATCTATCATCGACGACCAATATCTTCATTGGATTTCTAACTATTACGCACACGATACTCTCAATCTTCCGAGTAGTTTTAAGCAAATAAGTATCAATTCAGTCGTAGATCTAATTGTAGATAAGAAAGTTAAGATAATAATTCACCCCGACAATAAAAATATGTGGTATAGCAATAATATGTTTGTTTCGGGTGGCGGCACTAAACTGTTGTTTTGCGGACAATACCCCGATATAAACATTCCAAACGGCATCGACAGCCTTTTTAGCAACGCTTTTCATTACGATAAGTTCGGCGATGGAGGCAAACTAACTATTCCAGAATCGGTATGTTACATTGACTCAGGATTTTTCCGCGACCATAGTTATATCGTCAAGTTTGACGTTTCGCCCCAAAGCCCATTTTTCAAAAGGATTGGAAACAGCCTTGTAACCTCGCAAGGTGAATTAATTTTGTTAGAAAGATCCGGCATCAGTACTTCGGAAGGTGTAATTATTCCCGACGGGGTAAAGAAAATTTCGCCGCAAAGTTGGATTTTGTACAACTTTACCAACGACGATGACGACCTATGCTGTTGCGAACGCGACGAAGAATGTCACCCTTTTGTGCCGCTGATGGTTGATTGGGATGTGTACGAACACAAAATTTACATTCCCGCCTCGGTAGAAAGCATCTCTCCCGCCCTATTTTACGATTATTGGAAGTCGGAACCGATAAAAATCAAACTATCGCGTAAAAATCAGCATTTTACATTACGCCACGGCATTTTGCGCACCATCAACGGCGAAATCATCTACAACCCCCACGACAGATTTTTGTATAAAAACGGTGAAGACTATGAGCCTGAATTAGTTAGGGTAAAGGATTGACAAAGCGTTACACTTTTTAGTCGCACTTTTTGTATTGGTGATACACTTTTTAGTCGCACTTTTTGTATTAGAGATACACTTTTCAGGCGGAGTTTTTGTTTTCGGGTGGTTTTCGTTATTAAAAAAAGTAAAACAAGAAATCGACATTATCACCACAAATAATTACCCCAACAGAAAATCTTCAACATTGTCAGGTGTAACGGTTAGGAAATCCACATCGGGATAGGCGTTTTGAAACGAAAGCGGTGCGGAAACTTTGCTTTTCTTGGGATTCCATTTAAACTCAAATGCTGACATTTTTTGCGCCGAAACTTCCAAAAAATCAACCTCCTGACGTGCCGTAGTGCGCCAAAACCAATGTGTCACATTTTTCTGGGTATAACGGTTAATCTTGATACGCTCCGCTATCATATAGTTTTCAAACATCGCTCCTACATCTGTCCGTTTTTCAATAGGTAGAAAATTGCCAATCACCGCGTTGCGTATGCCGAGATCCCAAAAGAAGACTTTTCGGCTGTTTTTCAATTCGTTACGTAGATTTTTGCTATACGTGGGAAGGCGGAATATGATGTACGCCTGCTCTAACAACGAGATGTATTTTTCCACAGTTTTGGAATCCAAAGAACAAATCTGCCCCAACTCGTTGTACGACACCTCAGAACCAATTTGATATGCCAAGGCTTGAAGTATTTTTACTATTTTTTCGGGGCGATGTATACTTTCAATAGTAAAAATATCTTTGTATAAATAACTATCCGACAGCATTTTAAGCAAATTCTCCTCGATAGCGGGCTTCGACACCACCTCGGGATAATTACCATATACCAAACGGTGCGGCAACATACGCTTTTCTTCCAAAAGACCATTGTGCGAAACCAACTCAGAAAACGTTAGAGGAAACATTTGAAACTCCCACTTCCGCCCTGTGAGCGGTTCGTTGGTACGGTTAGCAAGTTCAAACGATGAACTACCTGTAACTACCAACTGAATATCAGGTATTTGATCGGTAATCAGTTTAAGTTTTAATCCAACATCTGAAATTCGCTGCGCCTCATCGATAACCACAATTTTCTTATCACGGAAAACGGCTTTGAGCCTTGTGGACGATGCGTTTTCAAACACGCTTCGCACATCCTGCTCATCGGCATTTAGCCACAACACATTATCTTTATCTCCAAAAATTGATTTCAGGACAGTGGTTTTGCCCACCTGACGCGCTCCCATAATAATTATCGCTTTGCCGCTTCCGACAAACTCGGTAAGTCTGTTGCTTAAAAGTCTTTGTATCATAACAATAGTGTTAATGTTTTCAAGGCAAAGATAAGTAAAAAATACCAAATTCCAAAAAAATCATAATATTTTCGGAATAGAATCCAAAAAAATCGCTATTTTTTCGGAATCAAATCCAAAAAAATCATAATAATTTCGGAATTTACTTAACATTGACGTGCGGATGGCTTATTTAACTAAATACAGAATTACACTTTTTAGTCGCACTTTTTGGTTAAATCTTATCCGCACAGCAACGTATCCTATCGGCAAGGTCGCAGAGAGCGGATTTACTACAATTTTGTGTAGTAACAAATTTTTTTATGGAAAATAACACTCCGTAATAAAAAAAGTGGTATATTTGCTTTATAACAATTAAACACCTCTCACTATGAAAATACTCAGTTGGAATGTTCATTTTGATTTAAAAGAAGAACAAATACCGCACATCGAAAGTTTTAATGCGGATATTATTCTTTTGCAAGAAGTTACACCCAAAGGCTTTGACTTGTTGAAAGACAAATACAAAAATTCGTTCCATTATGCCGACATTTTGTATGAGAATAAGGCTAATTACGGAATTGCCATATTTTCAGAGAATTACGATATAAAATTTACCGACAACTTTAATCGAAACTTTCGTTATGTTGTTCCATTAGAAATACATAAACCCAACTGCAAAGATTCATTTTTGTTTTATCTCTTTGCGGTTTGGACTAAAAAACTGCCCATCAATTACACCCAAAATATCATACAGGCTTGGGATTTCGACGGTTATCAAAAATACATTGCCGACAAAGCCATCTTTATCGGAGATTTTAACACTCCCGACACCAAACAGCAACATTCTAAATATGACGCAATTATAGCAAAGGGTCTTATAGATTGTGCCGATGCCGAGGATATTCTCAAACCAACATACTCACATTCTACCGGAGTAGATTATTTTTCAGCCGATTATTGTTTAGCCACACCGAAAATGAAGGAGTCATTTTCAATTAAAGAAACAATTTTCGACTTAGACGACAGCATAGATATAAAAGACAAGTATCTACGACTTTCGGATCACGTGCCGTTGTTGGTGGAGATTGAGTAATTATGCCCCTACCCCTCTCTAAACACCTCCAAATACCTTTCCATCCTAAAAAATCTGTTGCGGTTTTTGCCGGTGGTTTCGGTGAGGATGTTGAATTGAACAAAGTCTTTTACCAAATCGTTGGCAGATTTGTAACTTACGTCACAGATGTTGATAACTTGCTCTATGCTTACAGTGGGATTTTGCAACAAACTGTGAAACAATGTTATAGCCGAAGATGAGCGGCGACCAAAATTACTGCGAATTAGATTTTCGGTTTCGTCTTTGAATTTTAAAACCTTCGACAGCGTTTCCACTGCCACTGTTGCAGTCTGTTGAACTCCAACAAGGAAAAACTTTATCCATTGAGCCATTGCGCCTTGCTGTTTTACATCTGCAAGATTCTGATAATAAAGACTTTTGTGCTGTTCAAAAAACTCAGAAAGATACAACAACGGTTTTTGCAAAATACCTTTACTTACAAGATAGAGCGTTATCAACAAACGTCCGATACGTCCGTTGCCATCAAGGAATGGATGGATTGTCTCAAACTGATAATGAATTATAGCAATTTTAATGAGGTCGGGGATTCCGCCATCGCTGTTAATAAAGTTTTCTAAATCGCCCATAAGGTCGTTGAGCAAAGTGTGGTGAGGCGGTATATACCGCGCATCGGCAAGACTTGCGCCGCCAATCCAATTCTGACTTGTGCGAAATTCTCCGGGCATTTTATAATTCCCCCTTACACCTTCTAATAATATGCGGTGTGTGTTACGAATCAATCTGCTTGAAATTGGTAACGTTTCTAACTGCAAAATGGCTGCATTAAGGGCTGATATATAATTGTTTACCTCTTTCCAATCGTTGCGGCGTTCTTCGGATATTTCCTCCTCAGGCATAAGAACCTCGTCGATTTGGGTGCGTGTTCCCTCTATGCGGCTCGAAATCACAGCCTCTTTTGCCACGTGCATTTGAATAAACAGGTCGATATTTGGCACAAGCCGCGAAAAGGAATTCAACTCGCCAAGTTTGATAGCCGCCTTTTCTAAAAGTGTGTTTATCTCTGGTAGGGTACAACTCCATTCGGTGTTAACCTTTTCGGGCACAAAGTATTTGTATCCGCAGTTTTCTTCGTAATGTCCCGGTAAAAAATTCGCAATATCCATATCATTTCTATTTTATCCGTTATGTTCAAAAAGTAAAATAAGAAATCCGTTATTTTACTTTCCGGCGTAAAAGTAAAATAAAAAATCCGTTATTTTACTTTCCGGCGTAAAAGTAAAATAAGAAATCGCGTTATTTTACTTTCCGGTGTAAAAGTAAAATAAGAAATCCAAAAATCCAAATTTTTCACCCGCAAAGCCACCCCACCACTCCGGCGGCTACTATCAGCAATATCGGATTTACTTTGAAAAAATAGTGCGCCACAACGGTGGCAACAAAGATTATTACGCTAATGTACGACGAAAAACTGTCGCTATTGCACATCATCAGGGCGGCAGAAATAATGAGTCCAGCCACCACAGGGTTCATCACCTGCATCGGCTTTTTTACGTAGGGCGATTCTTTGTGCTTAAAAAACAGCGAAACCACCATTGCCATAAGCACTATTGAGGGCAAACAGAGCGAAAATGTGGCTATCACCGAACCCAAAATTCCTCCCTGAGTGTAGCCTACAAATGTGGCGGTGTTGATAGAAATTGGTCCCGGGGTCATTTGCGAAAGCGCCAAAAGGTCGGCATACTCGCCGCCCGACATCCATTGATAGTCGTCGACCACCTCCATCCTTATCATCGACACCATAGAATAGCCGCCGCCAAAGCCGAAGAGCCCTATCTTAAAAAACACCCAAAAAAGTTGCAAGTAAATCATTTCTTATCCTCCTCTTTTTTAGATGGTTGCGAGGCTGTTTTGCCAATTGTTGCGCGTGCCCAAATTACGCCGCCCACTATTGCCGCAATTATCAGGTACATTGGTGAAACGCCCAAAAGGCATATTAAAAGGCAGGTAAGTATAGGTATCCAAAATGTTGATTTGGTGAGTTTTGCTTTTTTGAGCAAATTCAATCCCGGAACAAGAATCAGCGCGATAACGCACGGACGGATGCCTGCAAACACGTCGTTCACTACCTTGTAGTCGTTGATGTTTTGTATAAACGCGGCTATCACCACAATGATAATCATCGAGGGCAGCGCGGCGCCAAGCATAGCAAACCCCGCTCCCGTTTTTTTGGCAATTTTAAACCCAGTGTAGAGCGCCATATTAATGGCAAAAACTCCGGGCAGCGACTGCGCAAAGGTGATGCACTCCGTAAACTCGTCGTCGGTCATCCAACGGTGACGCTCTACCAAGGCATTTTTTACCAGAGCAATCATAGCGTAGCCGCCGCCAAAGGTAAACGCGCCGATTTTAAAAAACTCCCAAAACAATTTTAAAGATAGGATATTCATCTCGTTAAAAATTTTGCAAAAGTAATCATTTTTTGCGAGCACACCTTATATATTTATCTGGCGTGTTATCATTATGCAAAAAAATGCGCAATACTGAATATTTATGCAGCGTTTTTGCATACATTGTAAGTGGTATACTTAAAACAGATTTATATAAAGCACTATTATACAAGCATTTAAAAATTTAATAATAAATTCACTATTCAATATTTGCATATTTATTTTAAAAGCCATTACTTTGCAGCCTATTATTAAAAAATATTGACAGTTATCAAACAAACAAAACGTTAAAACTCAATAATTTGACAAAAAAATGACAGACCAAGACGAAATCATAGTAAGAACCGCCGTTGAGTCGGACAGCAAATACTCGCAAGAGATAGTAGACGAAATGGCAAGTTCGGCAAAAGCCCGTGGCACAGGTATCGCAAAACGCTCGCCCGAATACGTCTCAAACAAGATGAAAGAGGGTAAAGGAATTATTGCATTAACAAAAACCGGTCTGTGGGTAGGTTTCTGTTACATAGAGAGTTGGGGTCACGAAAAGTTCGTTGCCAACTCGGGATTGATTGTAAATCCGGCGTTCAGAGGACGAGGCGTTGCCAAGGCTATCAAATTCAAGGCTTTTGACCTCAGCCGCAAAAAATTCCCCACCGCCAAAATCTTCGGACTTACAACAGGTCTGCAAGTTATGAAAATCAACAACGAACTCGGCTACCATCCCGTACCGTTTTCGGAACTCACCGACGACGACGAATTTTGGAAAGGCTGCCAAAGTTGCGTAAACTTCGGAATATTAACCTCTAAGAACCGCAAAAACTGCCTCTGCACCGGTATGCTCTACGACCCCGAATGGGAAAAAGAAACTGGTCCTAAGGATATGAACAAATTGGCAGAACACGCAAGTTTCCAAAAAAGCAACGTGTTTGTGGAGTTTTAATAATGCATAATTCAGAATGCATAATTCATAATAAAAATTTATAACTAACAACAATAATATAATGAAGACATTAGTAGCATACAGCGGCGGATTGGACACCACTTGGGTTACAACGTTGCTATCTTCTCAGGGCGAGGAAGTTACAGCCCTTATGATTAACTCGGGCGCATTCTCCGACGAAGAAATCGCCTCGGCAAAAGACCGCGCTTTCCAAGGCGGCGCAAAACATTTTGACTGCATCGACGTGTCGAAAGAGTATTACGACAAGACCGTTAAATATATGATTTTTGGCAATATGCTCAAAAACAACACCTACCCGATGTCGGTTTCGAGCGAGCGCATTATCCAAGCCATCACCGTGGCCAACTACGCCAAAGCCAACAAGTTCGACAAAATTGCACACGGATGCACCGGCGCAGGCAACGACCAAGTACGTTTTGAGATGGTTTTCGACATTCTCTGTCCTGAAATCAAAGTGCAGGCTCTTGTTCGCGAAACCAACATCCAACGTGCCGACGAAATAGCCTTCCTCAAAGAAAAAGGCATCAAAATGAATTTCGACAAGGCTAAATACTCTATCAACAAAGGTCTTTGGGGCACATCTATCGGCGGTCGCGAAACCCTCAACTCGGCTCAGCCACTTCCCGAAGAGGCCTACCCCACTCACTGCACAAAATCAGAAGAATCTGTTATTACACTCGAATTCTGCAAGGGCGAACTCTGCTGCGTTAACGGCAAAAAATTCGACAACAAGGTAGACGCCATCCGCGAGGTAGAAAAACTTGCCGGAGCATACGCAATTGGTCGCGATATGCACATCGGCGACACCATCATCGGTATCAAAGGTCGCGTAGGTTTTGAGGCAGCCGCTCCTATGGTAATCATCAAGGCTCACCACGCACTCGAAAAACACACACTTACCAAATGGCAAATCTATTGGAAAGACAACATTTCGCAGTGGTACGGCAACCGTCTGCACGAAGGTATGCTTCTCGAACCCGAAATGCGCGATATGGAAAAATTCCTCGAAAGCACACAGCAGAAAGTTAGCGGCAAAGTGTTTGTAGCACTCCGTCCCTACACATTCTTTATCAATGGTATCGAGAGCGAGCACGACCTAATGACCTCAAAATTTGGTGTTTACGGCGAAGACAACAAAGCCTTCACCGCCGACGACATCGCAGGCTTCACCAAGGTTGCAGGCGTTCAGTCTAAGATTTGGTACGCTGTAAACAATGAGAAATACTAGTCAATGCATAATTCATAATGCATAATGCATAATTATAAAAAGTGCGGATTCTATTATTTATAATAGGCTCCGCATTTTTTATTTTATCAACTCGCCAAACTCGGTCAATAATTCCGTGGTGTAAACCTTTTCGCGGGTGGAGTTGCGCACTTGCGCCCAGAGGATTGAGGCAGTTTTGATTTTGTCGGGGAAACTTGCGGTGGCAGGGTCGGCACAAAAATCCTTTACAAAACGGTTCCACTGCAACATTGATTTGTCGTATTGTGCATAAACTTTTTTGCCGTGGAACACATCAAGCAAATCGCCAAGGGTAAACGAAACATCATTGTCGGCTTTCACCTTCTTTACCGTTGCCACCATATCCACATTAAATTTAAAAGGCTTAACGCCCGTAACAGTCTCAAAAAACTCGCGAAACCGCGGACCGAATGTAAAACCGCACTCAATCAGCGAAGTTTTGAGCGTAAGATTTGTGGCTGTTGGTTTAGGCTTAGGCAATTGTTTTTTAGGCTCAACAATAACCCCCGAAAAATAGAGCCTGATAGTTTCCATCAGTTCAATTTTAGTACCCGACGCATTGATATTAAGCGATTTACAAATCTTAATCAGTTCATCGCGATACCAATAGTATTTTGCAAACTCATCATACAAGGCGATTTGGGCAAATGAAGGACGCGGCATAAGGATTGTGTTTTTTTGTGCAAATATAGGGATTTTTTCAAAGCCACAATGATAAACATTTTGGTATTTTTGGAGGTTTTGGGTAAAAACATTTCGGTATTTTTGGAGATCCAGTGCGAAGCAAATGTCAAACCACATTATGAATAACGATGTTACTTCGTAAATCTAATCTGCAAATTCAGTTTAATATACACTTCGCCATCGTCGGCGCGGTAGAGCGAACCAAAATGGTAACGACCACGGCTTGCACGCTCAAAACGTGTGTTGTTATAAAGATAATCCTCAACATCATTGCGGTTGTAAAAATGATAACAAACAATATCACCGTCTTTTTTTACAACGAGATAGCCGCCGTTGGCATCATAACGTCCCGTCCACTCTTTTGCGGGTGTCATTCCGAGGGCGGAATCAAGCAAAAGAACTTTCATTTTGTGTTCGTAAAATGCAACTACATTGCTACCCGTAAAGTGAAAAGGATTTTGCGCAGCAACAGTTTCAACTGCACTTTTTATCGATGAAGTGGAATTTGGCAAATTGTCGCATATTAAACAATGCGCTATAAACTGAGGCATACAAGTGTCAAGAAACAAAAGGTTGTTTCGGAAGGTGTTATGCTCAATGTTTGAATATTCCAAACCGTAACCGCGCTCTATCAATGCACCCATCCTCGGCAAATGGTCTTCTATATCGTTGATTTCTGATAATTCACTATCAGACATTGACTTATTGGTAATATGATAGCAAATATTGGTGGTTTCTCCTGCATTGAGAAGCGTTGACGGACTGCCAAGTTGAGATTTGATGCTGAATCCCAACAATGGTGTCATATTTGTCCGCAAATCGTGTATAACTATATGAATGTCAGATTTATCCTTTGAAGGTGCTTTTATTTTAGAACAACCAATCTGTCCCATAAAAGATTCTGCGCTCGGTATGGCGAAGGCGCGACTTCCACCATCTTTTATTTCGTTCAACAACAACGAAGATTCATTCAAAAATTTACTCATTGGAATACGCATATTTTCCTCTCCG
>JAGCDD010000306.1 GCA_017651345.1 Bacteroidales bacterium
ATTTGCGAAACGTCAAAAAGTTACTATATATATATCCTGCAAATTTGCAATGTATAAAAAAGTTACTTAATGGGTATCTTGTAAATTTACACCAACCTTTTTGAAGTTGAATTAGGTGTAATGCGCATTGTATCAAAGTCTATATTGTTAATAAGCACCAATCCTGCACGTTTACCCGGAGCTATCACACCAAGTTCGTCCATACCTAACGCTTTTGCACCGTTGATAGTGGCAAACTTTATAATATCCTCTAAACTTATTTCGGGGTAATAACTCTGCAAGGCATACATCTCCTCCACCATCGAAAGACGGTCGTTAGACGATAGAGAATCGGTTCCAAGGCACACTGTAAGGCACTTCTCTATCATCATAGGCACGTTGCCAATCTTGTGTTCTAACATCAGGTTAGATTTTGGGCAGATCACAAAAAACGGATTATTAAACCTCCGCTTGGCATAATCCATATCCTCAGCGGTAGAGTAAATATTATGAACAAGCAAAACCCTTTCGTAACTAAAATGCTCACCCACCGACATTAACGACGACTTACCTGTAACAGGAATTGAAGACAAATTCATCGGAAACCTATCCACAATCTCGCCCGAATGATTAATATATAAAGTGTTTTCGGCTTGGGTCTCCTGATTATGGATAGAGAACACACGGCGGTTATCGTTATTCAATTCATTTATAACGCCAAACAGTTCGGGACACACCGAATAAGGCGCGTGAGCCACGGCGCAAATATCCGAAAGTCCGCACTCGCTAAACTTTTGATACACATTATTATATTGTTCAATGTCGGCGGTGCAGCGTTGGTGCGTAGTACCGAGGAGTTCCACAAAATTGGTGTAATGGATTTTGCTCTTTTGCTTAACATTGGCAGTGTTGGCAGTATTGCAGATGTCGCCCACAGCCACCACGCCTTGACGGTACATATCTTGGTCGGCATCCTCAGCGGCAGATTCTTGATAAGGCACAGCACCGAGCCGGCTCATCTTGCACACAAAATCCACAAGGCTATCCGCATCAGTAACCCGCCCCCTCAGATGCGACAACTCCAAATGGCAATGCGCATTAACAAAACCGGGAACAATAATGCCATTATAAAAAATAGTGTTAGGGGTTTCGTTATCAAGCGTGCCAACGCTCAGGATAGTGCCATCCTCATCGTTGATAGTAACAGCACCATTCTTTATCGGTGCGCCGGTATTGGTAAAAATATAGTGGGCAGATAGGGTGTGGGGCATAGTCTTTATTTCTTCTAATTGAATGTTTTTGATCCGCAAAAATAGCAAGATTTTCCCAAACCCCGCCCCCGCCGTACCCAAAAGATTTTTATCTTTGCTTAGTGCTACTCAATTGGGCGGTTATTAGGGCGATTGTTAAATATTGTTAAATCCCATCTCCCCCTCTTGACTCGTACCTTAGGGCATAGATTAACTTTGCACTCGCTTAGCAAAACAAACATCGTACGATTATGAGCAACAAAACAAAGTTAAAAATCGGAGAGTTTTCACAGATGATGCAGGTGACGGTAAAAACGTTGCGGCATTACGAACAGAAAAATGGGTTTCGGTGATTCAGATACCGATAGAATAAGTAATTGACAACCAATTGCCTGCCTCACCATAGCGGTAACATTTTTAATTTATAGCAAAAGCATTTACATTTGTGACAAATTAAAAAAAGAAACAATGAAAGCATTTATAGTATATTGCCACCCGTCCGACGATTCGTTCACGCGCAACGTCCTCGACGCCTTTGTCAAAGGTCTTTCCGAAACAGGTCACGAGTACGAAATCTCCGACTTGTACAAGATGGATTTCAAGACTGATATGTCTGAAAAAGAATATCTTAGAGACGCCAACTACCGCACAGAGCCCGCACTCGCCGACGACGTTCTCGCCGAACAGCGAAAAATCACCGAAGGCGAATGTGTCCAAATAATGCACATCGGCTCCTACGACGACGAACCCGCCTCAGTAGCCCTTATGAACGATTTTCTCCAAGCCAACCACTACCAAAACGACCTCACCCCCACCCGCCTCCATCACGAAATCTATCTCTCCGACCCGAGGAAGACTGCGGTGGAAAAATTGAAGACGGTAATCAGGCATCCGGCGAAGAAGAATTTGTAGTGCTGCAAACAAAAACGGAAACAACAATATCCATATTCCCGATACTTTTATTATATTTGCTGCAAACAAACATATTGGGCAAATATGGATATTATTGATATTAAACGCATTATTTCAGGAGACGAAAACCGTGTGCTTGAACTCAAAAAGACCACCGGCGAGTTGGTAAAGGGGATGCAGACATTGTGCGCCTTTTTGAACACCGACGGCGGATGGCTCTTTTTCGGCATCACTCCCAAATTGGAAGTCGTAGGTCAAGATGTAACCGACAGTACACAAAGAGAAATTGCCCACGAAATCACCAAAATAGAACCTGCCGTTAATCTGCCAATTGAAATCATCGACATTCCCGAACATCCGGGACGCGGTGTAATCGGTATCCATTGCGACGCCGCTAAATTTGGCAACGCGCCCTACACATACGACGGACGGGCTTATTACAAGGTGGAAAGCACTACCAAGTTGATGCCACGCTCTATGTTTGAGGAACGACTACGTCGCAGCAATCCCGACCGTTTTGCGTGGGAAAGTCAGACTCCCGACTATCTTCATTATGAGGATTTAGACGAAAACAGAATCAAAGGAGCGGTGTCGTACGGTATAGACAAAGGGCGAATGCCAGCCTCGGCTATGACCGAAACTCCTTGGGCGTTGCTTGATAAATTTGCAATGATTAGCGGTGGAAAGGTTAAAAATGCTGCCGCAGCCCTTTTTATCAAACGTCCAACGGCATATCCTCAATTCTTGTTGCGCTTGGCAAGGTTTCAAGGCACTGAAAAGAAGGCGTTTATCGACAATGCGAGAGTAAAAGGTAATTTTTTTGAATTGTTGGATGCGGGAATGTCGTTTCTATTCAAACACCTTTCGTTAAGCGGCATTGTAAAAGGTCTCCGCAGAGAGGAACAATTGGAAATTCCCGTTGAAGCCCTGCGCGAAGCGTTAATTAATGCACTTTGTCATAGGTTGTTGGATTCTCCAAGCGGAAGTGTGGGCATATCGGTCTTTGACGACAGGGTAGAAATCGAAAACACAGGTCATCTGCCAAACGAATTGACCGTAGACACCATAAAACTTCCCCACCGTTCTTATCCTCAAAACCCGATTATTGCCGACGCGCTATATATGACATCATTTTTAGAAAGTTGGGGAACAGGTGTAAGCCGTATGGTTGACGCTTGTAAATCAGTCGGTTTGCCCGAGCCTGAATATGGTACAGACGGCTCATTCGTATGGATTACATTTAAAAGGCCTAACTCTGACACCAACTCTGTTACTGACTCAGTTACTTACTCTGATACTAACTTAGATACTAACTTAGATACTAACTTAGATACTAACTTAGATACTAACTTAGATACTAACTCTGACACTAACTCTGACACTAACTCTGACACTAACTCTGACACCAACATATTCTTAACCGACAAATTGAAAGAAGTAGTGGCTTTTTGTATAATTCCAAGGAGTAGCCGTGAGATTTTGGAACATATAGGTGTTACAGTTCAGAACAAAAACCGAGAACGCTTTATCAACACCCTTATCAATGCAGGTTATTTG
>JAGCDD010000025.1 GCA_017651345.1 Bacteroidales bacterium
CTAAATACCACTCGTAGCCGTCGAGTTTCATGTTGAGTTCTTTCATACGGTTTACAAGAGTGTCGTAATCTGCCTCGCGAACCGAACCTCCGATAATTTCGCCGATTGACGGGAATAGTACGTCGGTGCCCTGGACGGTCTTGTTGTCGTCGTTGATTTTCATATAGAACGACTTGATTTCCTTGGGGTAATCGATCATAATAACCGGCTTTTTGAAATGCTCTTCCACAAGATAACGCTCGTGTTCAGAAGCAAGGTCGCAGCCCCACGATACGGGGAACTCGAATTTTTTGCCTTTCTTGATGGACTCTTCCAAAATCTTGATGCCTTCGGTGTAGGGCAAACGAACAAAATCTTCTTTCAATACGCCTTCGAGACGGGCAATCAAACCCTTATCAATCATATTGTTGAGGAATTGAAGGTCGTCTTGACAATGGTCCAAAGCCCATTTTACACAATACTTAATAAAGTCTTCCTCCAAATCCATCAGTTCTTTGAGGTCCATAAAAGCGATTTCGGGTTCAATCATCCAAAACTCAGCCAAGTGGCGGGGAGTGTTGGAGTTTTCAGCGCGGAAAGTAGGTCCAAATGTGTAAATTGCTCCGAGAGCGGTGGCAGCAAGTTCGCCCTCCAACTGTCCAGAAACGGTGAGCGATGTCTGTGCGCCAAAGAAGTCTTGCGAGTAATCGATGTTGCCATCCTCGGTCTTAGGCGGATTTTTAAGGTCGAGAGTTGTAACCTGAAACATCTGTCCTGCACCTTCGCAGTCGCTTGCGGTAATCAAAGGCGAATGCCAATAGAAAAATCCGTGCTCATGGAAATATGTGTGAATAGCCATCGCCATATTGTGACGTATGCGGAACACAGCACCAAAAGTATTTGAGCGCATACGGATGTTGGCATGTTCGCGGAGAAACTCCATCGAGTGTCCTTTTTTCTGCAACGGGTAATCGCTGCCGGCAACACCATAAATTTCAATATTAGTTGCCTGAATTTCAACGCTTTGTTCAGCACCTTGGCTTTTTACCAAAGTACCGATAACATTAATACAAGCGCCGGTAGTAATATCTTTGATAATGTTTTCGTCAAATTTTTCAACGTCAACCACAATTTGCACATTTTTGATGGTTGAGCCATCGTTGAGGGCTACGAAGTTAACGGCTTTGCTGCCGCGGCGGGTACGCACCCAACCCTTTACATTAACCTGAGCGCCGTAATCCTCGCGTTTCAAAAGGTCTATAACTTTTGTTCTTTCCATTTTGTGTGTCTTAAAAATATTGTTTCAAGCGGCAAAGATAGATATTTTTTACATTTGTTGAAACTTTAATACGAAAAAAATACTAAATAGGTAAAAAACGTACCACTACTCCCCCACTGCGGGTGATAATTCAAAGGTATAAGAATCAATCTGACGGTCGTGAAAATACAATTCGAAACGATAGTCGCCGGCATTTATGCCTGATAAAATTTTATCTATTTCTTCGATTGCAGCCTCGCCGTAACCCTGTTCAAAAGCCACATATTTTTTTAAGGAATAACCCACAGGCGAGTCGGCAGTGATAATTAAATTTCCATTTGGGTCAAACACCTTTATAAATAGTTCAAAAGGACGAGTCATCGGCGAATAATACTCAATTTTGAGATTCTCCTTGCCGTCTTGCGCTAATACTGAGCACGATGTAATAGTAAACGGAAACCTGTGCGCACGGTGATAAACATAGCCCAACCCAACAAGCAATAACAACGCGGCAACAATCCAAAGCCATTTTTTTGAACGCTTTTTCTTTGGAGCGGCAGAATTACGCGAAGATTTTTTGGGCTGATTAACGTTGGCAGACGAAGTTTTTGCGGTCGAATTAGGCGACGAAGTATAATATTTAATTATATCATTTACAAAACCGTCCAAACCATCACGCGATAGGTCTATATAAGTAATTCCGCTAAAAAACGAATACAACTCCATAATATCGTCGAGATAAAAACCATTATCAAAGGCAGCCTTTTCGGCAGATGACGGTTTCCTAAGTCGGTGAAAATCAATATGCTCGTATTCGTTTTTCTTGGCAGCCCAAAAGCGTTCCAACTCTTTGAGATATTCCACATCGGCAAGATTAAAGTTACCGCTTTTGATACATAGCAAACGCTTGTTGGGATTTTTTTTGAGCGAACGTTTTATCTGCGAAAATTCGTGCATACAGTGCATTGAGCGGAAATATCGGTCAGAAAAAACAATAACCACCGAATCGCTTTTTTGCCCAATTTCTTTTTCAAATCCCGAAATTCGGTCGCCAATTATCAAATCGTTAACATCTACACGATACTCGATATTGTGTTGTTTAAACTTTACAATTAATTGATCCACGCAATCGGCAATATGCCTCCATTCGGGTTTAGCGTCGTTGTTGCGTGCATACGAAAAATATACAGGTCTTCCTGCGTTAATAGGCGTTTTTCCCTTGTTAGCCATCTTGTTTAGAGTGTTGGTACGTTAAAAATTGAGTTTACAAATATACGATAGATATTTAAAAAAGAAAAATATTTTTTACCTAAATAACTATATCCTCTCAATCTTGCACTCGTGTGTCTTGCTCTCTTTATCGTAATTGATACCAACGAGAAGGACATTTCCTGTGTATTCGAGCAACTTGCCGGCGTAACGCTTTTCGTGAATCTGACGGATGGCAGAATCGGCATCCTTGTCGAATTTCAA
>JAGCDD010000307.1 GCA_017651345.1 Bacteroidales bacterium
GACAGTTTTTTCAGGGCGTACAAGCGTTTTACGGTGCTTTAAGTGAATAACTTAGTGTAAAGACGTGAAAAACGTAAAAATTAAATTTGCATCCTTGATTTTAATAATGTATTTTTGTGCAATCGTTAAAAAACAGCATTTTGTTTATGGCAAAAGAATTCAACACATCGGTAACTTGCGACCCGAAGCGGCACTATATGGTGGACGTTACGGCAAAGATGAAGGTATTTGAAGGTCTTATTGACAAGAGAAAATACTTCACAATCACCCGTGCGCGTCAGTTTGGGAAATCCACTTCGTTGAATTGGATTCTGTGGAATATGTCCGACAGATATTTGGTGATACCGGCAAGTTTCGAGAAATATTCGGCAGGAGATTGGGCGGACGACAAGTCCTTTTGTAAATACTTCTGTACCAAGATGGTTGATGCCTGTACCAAAGTGGAGGACAAAAGTATAATTAGTTTTTGGCAGACCGCCAAACGTACTTCCAAATTTGATTTTGATGTTTTATCCCGAAAAATTACAGATTTTTGCAAAAAATGCGGCAGAAAGGTTGTTCTAATGATTGATGAAGTTGACAAGGCGAGCAACAATGATGTTTTTGTAAGGTTTTTGGGAATGATGCGCAATATGTACCTTGACCGTGAGCAAACCGGCGACGAAAGCCATACTTTTTGGTCGGTAATTCTTGCGGGCGTTTATGACGTGAAAAATCTGAAACTCAAAATCCGTCCCGAATCTGAGCATCAGTACAATTCGCCGTGGAATGTTGCCGCCGACTACAAACTCGATATGACCTTCAACCCGCAGGAAATCAGCACGATGCTCGTTGAGTATGAGAACGATTACCATATCGGATTTGACATAAATGAGATTTCGGAGGAGATTTACAAATACACATCGGGCTATCCCGTGCTTGTGAGCCGCATTTGCAAGGAGATAGACGAGAATTTGGATAAGATTTGGACCAAAGAGAATGTGCTAAAAGCGGTGAAGAATATATTGGAAGACAATGATTTTACGCTTTTGGACGACATATCCAAGAATCTCCAAAGACATAGCGATTTGCATAAGTTTATGTACAATCTCACGGTAAATGGAGTCAAATATTCGATGTCGCTTATTGATCCCGTTGTTAAGATGGCAGCAATGTTTTCGTATGTCAAAAAGGATGAAAACGGTCTTGCTGATATTCATAATTTGTTTTTTGAGGAGGCTTTCAATTCGTATTTTGTCAACGAATACACACGAAATAATGCAGAATACGGTCAGGAATCCACTTTTGATTACATTCAGAACGGCGAACTGAATATGGAGATGGTAATTGGCCGTTTCAAGGAGATAATGTCTGACCGTTACCGCGACCGCGATCAAAAGTTCCTTGAATACCACGGACGTTTGCTGTTCCTGTGTTTCATCAAGCCGATTATCAACGGCACTGGCTTCTGTTACTTTGAGCCGCAGACCAAGAACGGCGGTCGTATGGACTTGATTGTCAATTACAACCGCAAGGAATACATCGTAGAACTCAAAATTTGGCGCGGCTCCAAATACGAGACCGAAGGCAAGGTTCAACTCGCCAATTATCTCTCGCAACGCGGACTTGACACCGGCTATCTCATCACATTCTCGTTCCTCAAAAACAAGGTTGTCAAAGAAGACCCGGAATGGATAGAGTACGACGGAAAAAGGATTTTGGAGGCGGTGATATGATTGTCTAAAAGGTAATCTTCCTCATTAGACAATCTATTTCAGTGTTTTAAAGCCGTTTGTGAACTTATTGAATTTTGTGTCTATATTATTGTTTGTAATAATTGTTAAGGATATAACATAGTTTTCCTTCCTAAAAATCAGTCCTTTTTGTTTATAGCCTTGATGTGTTGTTTCGCCGACATATCCGCTATACCCTTCATATCCAACAGAAACAGGTTTTACATTCACAAACGAACCGTCATACATTCGAGATTTGATATATTCATCCGCTTTTTGTTCAAAATCCGGTACGTCTTTATACCCGATGGGACATCTGCTTACTATAAATTGGTAGAATGTTAGCATTTGTTTGTCGTTTTTGTCTGTAAAACCTCCATAATTAATAAAAAAATTATCTTTGGTATTTAAATATTTTGATACGTTTTCCATTTCGCACGGTGAATTGAGTGCAAATCCATATTCAGGAAATTCATAATAAAATGAATTATTATCCTGTTTTGAAATTGTCGATTCTTCTTGGATTGTCTCTTTTGGTTTTTCTGATGGAGAGGCATAATGACATAGTAAATAAATACCTATAAATAGGATTCCGACAATTATTATTGTATTTCTGATACCATCTTTATAATCCTTTTCTGCTTGTTCCTCCCTTTTCCTTTGGGCTAATTCAACAGCACATCGCCGTTTCCATTCCCGATTTCTTTTTTCCTGTTCTATTTTAGCCGCTTTTTCTTCTTGTTCAATTCTTTTTTGTTCTGCGATTTTTTCCTGTTCAATTCTTTTTTGTTCTGCAATTCTTTCTTGTTCTCTTTTTGCGTCCTCTTTTTTCTGTAAAATATCTAATAAGGGTTTGGCAGCCTCTTTGATGATAATAAAATTAGAATAGTTTAATCCCGGTTGCAAAATCTTAGAATACAAGTCGTTAGCCAATGTGATTTTAGTCGAGTCGTATGGATTCATAAAGTTCTGTGGGTTAATTTTGTTTTTTAAGTCATTAAATTGATATTCGTCCAATAGGTTAAGATCCAACTCTTCCTCTGCAAGTTTACACAATTCATCTAACGCAGCAATGTTGTCAGGAGAAATGTTAAGCAATTTAGAATAAATATTATTTGCTGCATCAACCTTTTCTTTGTTGTAGTCAATCATAAAATTACTTGGGAAACAAAGTCGTTTTAACCTTTCGTATAATGATTCTTTGAGGAATTTTTCATCCTCAATCAAAGTCATTTTAGGTTGATTTACTGAATCAACTTTTTTTTCTTGATCTTTGCCGTCTGTTTCAGATAATACGATTGTATTCTGAACAATTACAACGGGGGTGTCATTCTGAGATGTATTCATTTTTTTTGTAATATGAAAAGTTTTTAGTTCTGTTTGTTGCAGTTTTGTTGTTTGCCTTTCGCATAACGAAAAACTTTATTGACAAAATTGCAAAAAGTATATACCAAATAGTCAGTTTGCCGTTGGCAATTAGACTATCGGGTAATCCGCTAACAAATAGATACATAAATATATAGGCAAGAATTTCCATTCCTGTACTTGACTTTGGACGGCTTGCTCGCCAAAAAGCAACGATAGATGCTATAATTCTCGTTATCACGAAACCGATACCGCCTTTAAGCCCGCCAATTAGCATCAAACCCAAGATTTTTAATCCTTTTCTTATATTCACTTTCTATTTCCTACTTAAACGCTTCTCCATTTTAATAAAGTGGGAAAGACGTTACAAATTTAGAAAACTTTTTTCAAAATCAAATTCTGTTTCACGAAAATATTCAAAAATTTAATACAGCACCCCCAACATCCACTGCGGGATTTGTTATCTTTTTTCGTGCTTTCCACAGAAAGCAAATTCCTACCAAAAATGCTTTCCGCAGAAAGCATTTTTACACCAATTTTGCTTTCCGCAGAAAGCATTTACCTCAAATTCCCCTCCAACCAATCCGCAAATGCCTCCATCTTTTCCTTGGTCATCCCCGGGATGGCGGAATTGAGGCTGTCGGGGTAGGCGTCGGAAAGGCTGTAATATAGAAATGCATCCAACATATTGTCTTTCAGGAGTTTGTCGTAAAAATTGATGTAAAATTCCTCATAAAAACCTTGGCGGTTCTCTATCGAATTGCAGATGTTGGTAAGTAGCGAGCGGGAGTTATTAACAAAGTTATCAACATCGGGAAGTCCTGATTCTGAATCAATTGCGGGAGTTTTCAACTCTGTTATAAACAACATTCCCCATATCAAATCGAGTTCTTCCTTTGTGAGTTGCGACGAGTTGGCGGTCTTTTCCTCGATGACGGAATTGACATCGCGGCGGCTCATCAGGTCGTATATGGCGATGATGGTCTGTTTGCCGTAAGTAACGGGATTGGCAAAAAGATACATATAATACGCGAGCAACGAATTGATATAAAGGCGTTTGTCGGCGTTGAGGGACGCGATAAGAAGGTGCATCGTGGGGTTTGCCTTCGCCTCGTTGGGATAGGTAACTGCAAGACGTTCAAGCAATTGGAGTTCCTCGTCGGGTTTTTCGCGGATGCCGAGGCAGAGGGCTTTCACTATGCCCGCCTGCAACACATACTTGCTCCCCTCCCCCATCGCTTCGCCCGCAAAACGCTCCGCCTTCTTGATGTCGCCGATGCGGTAATAATTGTTGGACAAGTGCCAACAGACATAATCCTCCATAAAGTGCAGCGCGTACAAGTCGGTGAGTTTTTGGTTGCTCTCCGCGAGTTTGCCTTCACTTTGCAGCGCAATCGCCTCTTTGAGGGTTTTGGCGTTTTCCTTTTGGATTTTGCTCGGCTCTTGGGCTGCGGCGGCAAGTCCAAAAAGCAAAAAAATTACTACGAAAATCTTTTTCATTTCAACAAATCCTGTAATTCTTCATACAAATTGCCATTTTGAGGCATATTGATTGTAACGAACCCCATTTCGCGACCCATTGCGGCGTTGTCGGGACGGTCGTCTATGTAAAGTGTCTCGGCAGGGTCTATTTTTGAATCGTTAATTACATACTCGTAACATTCGCGATTAGGTTTGGCGAAGTGGATTTCGTTAGAATAATATTTTTTAACGAACAGATTCTGAGGCCATTGCGCGAGCAGTTCAACATAATCGACGTGAAGTTCGTTGATGTTGCTGAGGATATATAGATTGTAACCCTTGCTGCGCAGTGCGTCGAGAATCCTCTGATGCTCAGCGGGATAGCCGAGAATCATCGCGTTCCAACAGCGAGTGAATGTCTCCAAGTCCAATTGGCTGCCGCAGACCTCGTTTAAACCATCCAAAAACTCCTTGGTGGTACATTCACCTGTCTCGTAACGGTAGCCTAAATCGTTGTATTTAAGCCACTTGTCCAACTGTTCCTGCGTTGTGTTCGCTGCTTTCATCAATGCCTCAATCGTTGCGGGCACCGACAGCGGAAACAGCACGCCGCCAAGGTCGAAGAGTATGTTTTTAATTTTTTTCATAAAATTTTTATTTAAAATTTTGTTTTTCTCAAAATTGTGTTTACCTTTGCAGTCGCAAAACGAAAAAATGTTCGTTTCGGACCCATAGCTCAGTTGGTTAGAGCACCTGACTCATAATCAGGGAGTCCTAGGTTCAAGCCCTAGTGGGTCCACGGTAATTACGAATTCCGAATTATGAATTACGATTCATAGTTCGGTTTTTTCATAATTCGTAATTCATAATTCGTAATTAAACAATAATCGTCCGTTTCAGTGACTTAGACAGTTCTTTTTCAACGCTTTTCAACTGTTTCAACTGCGCCATCGTTGACATCAGTTCGTCGGGCGCGGCTGTTTTTAGGCGTTCGATAGTGTCTTTGGTCGCCTGAGTTATGATTTTTAGTTTGTAACTATTGATTGTCTTTGGGATGTCGGTGCGGAAAGTTTCTTCGGGCGTTTTGCACTCCACTCCGCGCCGTTTCCACAGTTCGCTGAGGTTGTGTTGTGGGATTGTGAGTTGTACAGCGAGGTCGCGCACCTTCTCGTCGGGACTATTGAGGAAGTACGCCGTGTCTATCTTTTTGTCCTCCTCCAAATGATGGCAATAATCGTCGAAAATGCTCTTATACAGCAAGTGGTTGAACTCCATTTCGTCGTTCAAAATCTCGCCGAGGATGTATGTGGCGACGTTGACGCTGTTTACGTAGCCCGTCGTGGGGTCTTGGATTTGCTCAAACTCCTTGTCGCCAAAGTTGATGAGGTAATTGACGATTTCCATCTCCTCCACCTCCGAATAGATGTTTTTTACGAAGCCGGGAACAGTTGTCCCCTCCCCTACCCCACTTTCAACGGGTTGATTTTCAGGCGTTTCTCTATCTTCTGTAACTACCTTCAAATCCGGCTGACCGATGCCTTGGCGCATCTGTTGGCGGATTTCTTCCTCGCGGTTTTTCTTGATTTCGCGACCTGTTTCGGCGTAGAGAGCGTCTTCTTTAACGTCGAGGAGTTTGCCGCACTCCTTGATGTAAATAGAGCGCGTTACTTGATTGGAAATCTTTGATATTGAGGTAATTATGCTTTTGATTACCTCCGCCTTTTTCAATGGGTCTTCGGCATCTTTGAGCAAAATCCGCGTCTTGAACCTTATAAAATCTTCTTCGTGGCTGTCGATATACTCCTGCAACTCCTGCGGCGTATGTCTAAGTGCGTAAGAATCAGGGTCTTCTCCATCGGGTAATAATACCACTTTTACGTTGATGTCCTGAGCGAGAATTAGGTCGATACCTCTTAATGAAGCCTTGATGCCCGCCCAATCGCCGTCGTAAATCACGGTCAGATTGTTGGTAAAACGCTTTATGACAGATATTTGCCCCGGCGTCAACGATGTTCCTGAACTTGCAACTGTGTTAGTAACGCCCGATTGGTGCATCGAGATTACGTCGCAATAACCCTCGCAGAGATAACATTTGTCGTGTTTTACGATTTCGCTTTTCGCCTGATAGATGCCGTAGAGGACATTGCTCTTGTGGTAAACTTCTGATTCAGGCGAATTTACATATTTTGCTTGCTTCTTGTCGTTGGTCATTATGCGGCCGCCAAAAGCCACCACCTTGCCCGCAACCGAATGTATAGGAAACATTACACGCCCTGCAAACCTGTCGAATTTGTAGCCGTCTTCCTTGACGATTGTCAGACCGGTTTTTTCGAGGAATTTGAGTTTGTAACCCTTTGCAAGTGCCTCATTAGTAAGTGCTTGCCTATTGCTTGGCGAATATCCGAGCATAAACTTCTCTATCGTCTCTGGACGGAAGCCTCGATGTTGGAAGTATGTCAAGCCAATCGCCTTGCCCTCGTCGGTGTTAAGTAGTTGATTTTGAAAGAATTGCGCTGCAAATTGATTGACTATGCCCATACTTTCGCGATCCTCGTGCTCCTCCATCTCCTCGGCGGAAAGTTCCTTTTCCTTTACCACAATGCCGTATTTGTTGGCAATGTATTTGAGGGCTTCGGGGTAAGTCATATTTTCGTGGCGCATTACAAACGAGATAGGCGTGCCCGCTACGCCGCAGCCAAAGCACTTGAAGATGTTTTTGGCGGGCGATACGGAGAACGACGGCGTTTTCTCGTTGTGGAATGGGCAGCAGCCGATGTAGTTGGCACCGCGCCTTTTGAGCGTCATAAAGTCCTGCACCACGTCAAGTATCTGCGCCGAATCGATGATTCGTTGTACTGTCTGTTCGTCAATCATTTTGTTAAAATTTGCTGCAAAGTTAAAATAATTTTCTATTTTGGCGGATAAGAATTAATTTTGCACTTTGGATTTTGGTTATTTTTAACAAAACGAACTCTCAATATGAAGAAAGGCAAATACATACGAGGTACATACCTCGGCGACGACTCCCCCACCCTATCAGGCGGTGGCGGCGTTATGTTGGCGGACAACAATGACGGCTTTGTCAAACGTTATCTGCCTGTAATACTGATAGTTTTGCTTACGGCAATAGTTTATTCTTTTAGTCTCGACAATCATACCACCAACTGGGACGATGAGAAATACACAGATCAAAGTACGTTGTTAAAACAGTTGGACAAGGAGACAGTCTGGCGGATGTTTACTTCCGACAACCCTGATGAAATCTATTGTATGGGCAACTATCACCCTCTCACGATGTTAACTCTTAATATCGACTATCATTTTTCCGACAAGCAGCCCAACGGCAAGGTAGTCCCTACCCGATTCATTGTTGTAAATATACTTCTGCACCTGATGAGTTGCGTGCTGCTGTATTTCATTTGCCTTCAATTGTTTAACAAACGCCTCTACCCTATCATCATCACGATTCTCTTCGGTATTCACACCTTGCATGTGGAATCTGTGACCTGGATATCAGAAAGAAAAGACGTTTTATATACGATGTTTTACTTTTTGTCATTATTATTATACATTCTCTATCGACGAAGAAATAATGTAATGTTTTATATACTTTCCGCTATCGTGTTCATTCTAAGCGCGTTATCTAAGGGACAAGCAGTTTTCTTGACAGCGTCGCTTTTCCTCGTAGATTATCTACTTCTCGAAAATTATCCGAGCGTAGAGATTTTTAAGCGCAGGCCGGGAATTTTGATAGACAAACTGCCTTTTATCGTCATTTCGCTTGTTTTTGGCTTTATATCAATAAAAGCGCAGGCGGCCTCGACGGCTCTCGCGGAGACCGATCAATATGAGAGCTGGCAGAGGATTGCTTTTGGCAGCAACGGATTTTTGCAGTACATTTGGAGGTTCATTTTGCCGGTCAAATTGGCAAATCTCTATCCTTATCCTGACATCATTCATCGCACCGTACCCGTATTGTACTGGCTTACAGTGCCGATTTTCGTGGTTGCAATCATTGTCAACTTCTTCATTTACAAGAAAAACAAGATTGTGACCTTCGGCTTGACGTTCTTCATCGCCAATATCTTTATGCTGCTCCAATTCATCCCCGTGGGTAGCGCGATGTACTCCGACCGTTACATCTACATACCGAGCGTCGGACTCTCGGTGATTCTTGCATATTTCCTCGATTGGCTGTGCGAGAAATACTCGAAGAATCGTAATGTATTTTACATAATATTTTCTATCTATGCTTTACTTTTATGCTATTTAACTGTACAACGTGAAATAATTTGGCACGATAGCTTGACATTATGGAGCGATTGCGTGTCAAAATATCCAGAAGCCGTGATAGGGTGGAATAATCTTGGTACTCAATACAATCTTTTGGCGGATTCTCTATACAAGAATAAGGACGATAATAAGTATCTCGAATACAAGAAAAACGCAATCAACTGTTTTACAGA
>JAGCDD010000308.1 GCA_017651345.1 Bacteroidales bacterium
AATCATATCAATTTTTATGCCAAAATTTCGCGAATAGATTTTTCTACATAGTTTTGGAATTGTCAAACCAATGCTATATATTTGCATGCGAAAATAATTGTACTTTTTACACCCATTTTTAACACACGTACTATTATGATTAAAAAATTTTTGACTATTTCGTTACTGGCTTGCTCGGCGTCGGGACTTATGGCTCAGCCCGCAGGTGGCAAAAAGATTAGCAACGAACTTATCGGTATCTTTTTTGAGGATATCAGTTCCTCTGCCGACGGTGGTTTGTGCGCCGAACTTGTTCAAAACGGCTCGTTTGAATACAGCCCTATCGAAAAAGACGGCTGGGGTCCGGGCACTGCTTGGAAATTTGCCCGTCCGGGTCACTCGCTCGGATATATGGAGCCCCGACAACTTAACCCCATCCACCCCAACAACCCGAACTATATGCACATTGTGGTTGAGCGTGTTAAGGAGTTTTACGACTACAAAGGCTGGAAAGGCGTTGGACTTCAAAACGATGGTTTCGACGGTATCCGCATCAAAAAAGGCGAAAAATATGATTTCTCGGTATTCTTGCGCAACACCGACGGCATCGACAAGGAAATTCGCGTGGTGCTTGCCGCTCCTCAGCAGGGTTTCGGACCTATGATGCGCGAGCCCAAGGCTATCGGCGAGGTAACACTCAAAGTTTCGGGCAAAGATTGGAAAAAATACACCGCTGTGATTGAGGCTGCCGAAGATTGCGAAAAAGCATCGTTGCAGATTCTTTCGCTCAATCAGGGCGAATACGACATCGATATGGTATCTCTCTATCCGCAAGACACTTACAAAGGTCACGGTATGCGCAAAGACCTTGCTCAGGCACTTGCCGACCTCAATCCTAAATTTATGCGTTTCCCCGGCGGATGCGTGGTTCACGGCGGCGGCGACGGCTTTTGGAACACTTATCATTGGAAAAACTCGGTTGGTCCCAAAGAGCAGCGCAAAGGCAACAAAAACACTTGGGGCTATCATCAGTCGCTCGCTATCGGCTACTACGAGTATTTCCAATTCTGCGAAGACCTTAATATGGAGCCCGTTCCGATTCTTCCCTGCGGCGTAAGTTGCCAAGGTACCAACGGCGGCTGGAATATGTGGCCTACACAGGCTCAGGACGCTTGCCCGATGGAAGATATGGAAAAATGGACTCAGGACGCTCTCGACCTTATTGAATGGGCTAACGGCGACGCTTCTACCAAATGGGGCAAGGTTCGTGCCGACGCTGGTCACCCCAAACCTTTCAACCTCAAATACTTAGGTATCGGTAACGAGGAAAAAATCACTCCCGAATTTGAGGAGCGTTTCAAATATATGTACGACAAAATTATGGCAAAATATCCCAACATCATCATCGTGGGCACAGCAGGACCTGGTTCGCACGCAGGTAATCCCGACTACGAAGAGGGTTGGAAATTTGCCGAAAAACTCAACCTCCCCATCCTCGACGAGCACTACTACGAACCTCGCGACTATTTCCTCAACAAACGTCAATACGACGATTATCCGCGCAACCGCAAAACCAAAGTTTACCTTGGCGAATACGCATCAAAAGACAAAAAACTTATCGACGCACTTGCCGAAGGTCTCTATTTGTTGCACGTTGAGCGCAATGCTGACATTGTGGTAATGACCTCTTACGCACCTCTTTTTGCACGCAAAGGCGCACACAGTTGGGATCCTGATTTGATCTATTTCGACAACGAAAAGCCCTATCTCACTTGCAGTTACTACGTTCAGCAGATGTTCGGACAATCTTCGGGCGACTATTTCTACGGCGACTGCGTTAAGTTTGACCGCACCGACGACATTCTTCTCGGACAATCTGTAATTTACGACAGCAAAAACAAGAAACTTTTTGTAAAAATCTGTAACGCAGGTGCTAAGGCTGCCTCTGCCACCATCGACCTTGCCAAATTCAAAATCAAGCCCGATGCTGTTAAAACCGTCATCTCCGGCAATCCCGACGACGAAAACAACTACGAGAAACAGCCCATTATCCCTGTAAAAGAGAATGTTAAACTCAAACCCAAATTCACCGAAAAAATCGACCCATATTCAATCAATATGTGGACTATTCAGTTGTAATTCTGCGGTTTAACCAAATAAAAAAGGGGCTTAGAAATGAGCCCCTTTTTTTATGATTACTCTTGATATCGCTCAAAAAACTCCTCCAACGCCTTTCTCACTTCCTTATAATTCGTTGGATAAGATTCGTAACCAGAGGCGTGGATGCTTTTGCCGTTTTTGAGCCAAATATAAAGGTGAAAATTGATGCCGTCTCTTACGTTGAGGGCAGAACGTTTAAAACCGTCCCAATGCCCTACCTCGTACGAATTTAGGATTTGTTCCAATTCGGCTATCTGTTGTGCAGTGGCAGTGAATGTGGGCAAATTTTCGTCGGAATACCCCTTCTGAATGGTAACTGTATAGCCTGTGCTGTCGCTATCTATCTTGTAAACAGCCTTTATGCGGCGACCATCAGAATAGCCAAATTCCAACGATTTTAACCCCTCAATCGGAATATTTGTACATCCGAAAATAAACGGAAACAGAGTAGCCAAAAATCCTAATTTAATCATAATCAAACAGATGTAACAGCCTTAGCCAATTGGTCGGCACACGAAGTGGGTTTGCCTCCGCAACGGTTTCCAGCAAGTATATTGTTGATTTGGTTGGCTGTCATACCATTAACAAGTTTTGAAATTGCTGCCAAGTTTCCCGGACATCCGCCATAAAATTTTACGTTGGTGATAACTCCGTCTTCGT
>JAGCDD010000309.1 GCA_017651345.1 Bacteroidales bacterium
AGCCGGAAGATTTGGAAGGTTACAGGTTGTAATTGATTGCCAATATGATACCAATATGATAGCCCTTACGGACTATCCTTGATGATGTCGCACCTTTGGTGCTATTTGTAGTGCTATTCGTAGCGCCAAAGGCGCGACATCGCTAAGGGTAGTCCGTGAGGGCTATCTGTTTGTGTATTTGATGTATTGTTTTAATAATCCCTCCATTACCTCATCCCCGCCCTCTTTGCCTCGGTATTCTTGCTCTGCCTATAAAACCTCCGCACCTTGTCGCCGCCGAATGACCACGACGCGATGAGCGCGACGCTGTGGGGGTGGACATAGTTGGACGCATAGACCGAATAATCGGCGTAATGACTTTCTGTGCGGGTGATGTTTTGACGGAAAGGGTCGCTGACGCTTAGGCTCAGGCGCAGATGGTTGTTGAAGGCGGAATATCGAAGTTGCGAATAAAACAAGACCAAACTTTTTTGCTTGGTGTTCATATTGACATAGGGGAAATAATGGGTGTAATTGACGCTTAAAACAAGCGTGTGATTGCGGTTCAGAAAAAAGTCAGTGCCGTTTTCTGATTTGCCGCTCCATAGATAAATGTTTTTCATCGGGGTCGATTGGTTGGTGATAACGCATTGAGAATAAAAAACTTCGCCGCCTAATTTGATGCACCACCAATCGAAAATGTTTTTCTGCCACGAAACATAAAGACCGGTTTTGTCAGACGTAAAACAATTGTCAATCGTTGTGCATTGAACTCCGTCGGACGAAAACGATGTTGTGGTGCCCGGCGCATCTTTTTGATGACTTTCATACAGGACGGCGTACAGACCGCGACCGTTGTTGAAATTGATTTCCATATTATCAGTAACTCCGGGCGTCAGATATGGATTGCCCGCAAAATAATTGCTTGGCGTCATATAATAGCGGAATGGGTTAAGACTCTGAAAATCAGGTCTTGCAATGCCTTTGGAATACGCCGCGCCAAAATGTATTTTGTCCGTCGCCTGCCATCCAAAATGAATCGACGGAAAGAGGTAAATGTATTTGTCGTTGTTGGATTCGTCGATTGAAACTTGCCGCCCCGAGGTCCACGTTTTTTCTATGCGGAGACCCGCTTTGAGGGAAATTTTCTTTGACAATTGCCGCCAAGCCGACACGTATGCCGCCGCCGTCTGTTCGGTGTAGTCGTATTCGTTTGATAGATTGTCGCTGTTGTTACTCAAAATGTTGACATTGGAATTGTTGTTGATTTGGGTGTAATGCAGACCTGTTTCTATGAAAAACGGAGCAAAAGGCAATCCAAAATCCGCCTTCCAACCGTCGATGCGGTATCGGCACGCTCCTGTCGTCGTAATGTTTTGATTTTCAGATGTCAACCGCTCGTCCTGACAAGCATAATTATTAAGATAATCGTATGTCAGCGACATCATTTTGCCCGTTGAATCAAGCATTAGGTCATAAAACAATTCGGCGGAAAGGTTGTAATTGTCGGGTTTTGGCGAGGTCATATCGGTGATGGTTTCGATGTTTTTTTCGCGTGTTACGTCGTGCTGATTAATCTTGATGCGGCTTGTGGACAGCGCGCCCAACAGTCCAAAATTTGAACGGTCTGTCAATTGATACTTCGCCAAAATGTTTGCGTTGTAGATTTTCCAATCAAATTCCCTGACGTATTCGGAATGACGTTCGTAATCTTTGAAAACTGTGGTCTGAGTATGGTCGTTGCTGCCTTTTGTGTTGCTCAGACCGCCCGAAAACGACACGTCCAATTTTTGTGTCGCATAGTTTAACGACGACGTTAAATCGCTGTTAATGTGTTCTTTGAAATACACGGCTCCCGTCAAATCTCCCCGCAGACCTAACGTTTGGTCTTTACGGAGGACGATGTTGACATATCCGGCGTTGGCCTCGGCTTTGTATTTGGCGGGCGGAATCGTAATTACTTCAATACGCTCTATGTCCTCTGATTTCAGGGAGTTGAGTTTTGACGACGCCATATCGTCGGGCAGCAACCGCCCGTTCAATAGAAAATGTGTCGTGCTTTTGCCAACGATGCTAACATTGTTTCCCGAAACCGTAAGCATTGGCACTCTCCTTGCCAACTCTTTGGCTGACAATCCTTTGGCAAATTGGTCTGCCGACACGACGTATTGAAGCCTGTCGGTTTCGCTTTTGATGACATCGCGTCTGCCGGTGATTACGATGCCGTCTATGACAACCGTTTCGGGCGCAAGGCTGATTGTCCCCAAATCGTTGCCGTCTGTCAATTGAAAATGCGTTTTGTAACCAATGAACGAAATCTTAGCAATCACTTTGCCGCCTGTATAGGGGATTGCAAAATGTCCGCTTTCGTTGGTGATGCCGCCTGTAATTAACGTGGAATCGTTTTCCGACAGCAATGCAACATTGGCGTATGCTATCGGCAGGGCGTTTTCGTCAATCACTAATCCCGTCAGTTTTTGACTCGATTTTTGGATGCACTCCACGTAGATTTCTTTGTCGTCGTTGACGGTCATCCTTATCGGATAAAACGCTATCATCTGACGAATTGCGTCCGGCACAGTCTTGCGGTAGATTGCTGTTGTGATTCTGAAATCTTCAAGGTCGTCGTAGAGAAAATTGATTATGTATTCCGACTGTTTGCCGTTGATTTGCCGCAGAGCCTCGCTGAGATTTGTGTCGTCGAAAGTGATGCTGATGTGCTGTGCGTACAGCGTGTTTAATGTAATGATTATCGTTGATAACAAGAGAGTTATACGTTTCATTTTACAATGAGTTTGTTGTTTTTGATGGTGATATTGATGGCGTTGAAAGTATTGAGTTTTTCCACAACACGACTGAGAGTGTCCTCGCTTTTCCATACGAAATGGAGGCGCAGGGAGCGTTTTTTGTCGTCCTGAAATTCTACTTGGGCATTGTAGGCAACGGCGATTTCCGAGAGTATTTCTTCAAGCGGAACGTTGTCGAAGATGCGGTTTGTTGACGGGATTTCTGTATTGTTTTCCGTTGGAGTGGATTGTTTTTTCGGAGTGTCAATTATATCCTGTTCGGGGCTGACGCTCTGATGGTCCTCTGCATAATTTTGCACGTAATGTATTGCTGCAAAGGTGATTCCCGATACGAGGACAATGCCGACAAATACCGCCGCAATTTTGCGCAACACGGGGAACAACACCACTTTCGCCTGTTTGGGTTGATGGTCGAGTTTGGAAAGTTCGTCGGCGTATTTGTCGGCGAATTTGTCCCACTCTGCATCCACCGACGGCGTTTCCGATGCCGCCTCTTGGTTGGCGAAAGCACGTTTTGCAAAGGCAAGTTGCTCTATCAGAAGGCGCATTTCTTTGTCTTCCATCAATTGTTGCAACTCTTGTTCGGTCATCCTTTCGGGATTCTCCTGCAATTCGAGGAGAAGGGCTATACGTTGTTTTTCGGTCATCATAATTGTTATATGTTAGATGTGAAAAATGCTCTTATTTTCTCAATTGATTGTTTCAAATGAGTGTGGATTGATTGACGGCTGATACATAGTGCCTTAGCCATTTCGTCAAAAGTCATTTCCTGCAAATACCGTAGCCTGAAAATATTGCGGTCCATTGGCGGCAAATTGTTTTCGACATAACGCATAAGTTCCTGATATTGCAACTCTTGGTCAATCGCATTGCCGCCTCCGAAACCGCTGACAATAAGACAGTCTTTGTCGGTATATAGGTGTACTAACTTTTCTTTTATTTTTTTATGTGCTATGACGTTTAGGCAGCGGTTGCGCGTGCTCGACATCAGGTAATGCTCCACCGTATCGGCTTGTAGCACAGTCTGATTGTTGATGAGCGTGGCAAACACGTCGCTCACTACATCCTTTGCCGTGTCCTCGTCATAGAGGATTGCTCGCGCCACACGGTACATTTTGGTGTAGTAGGTCTTAAACAATGTTTCTATTTCGCTTCGTGTCATTTTTTTTCTTTTTCGCTAATAATACAGTTGAGGCGAGGGTTTTGTAAAGCAAATATAAAAAAAATAATCCCGCCACCTTTGTTTTTTGTTGAAAATCATTTTACCTTTGCAGTGTCAATCGTAAAAAAGCATAGCGTTATGTCAAAGTATCTCAATCCTAAAATTGACCTGACATTCAAGAAGGTCTTCGGGCTACATTCCAACCTTGTGATGAGCCTGCTCAATGCGTTGTTGCCATTGCCGGAGGGTATGAAGATTGTGAGCGTCGAGTATATCACCAACGAAAACGTGCCTGAAAATCCAGCCAAGAAGAATGCCATTGTGGATGTCAGGTGCAAGGATAATTATGGGCGCGGCTTCATCGTAGAGATGCAGAATTATTGGAACAATGAGTTTTTCCAAAGGACGTTGTACAATGCCGCGTCGATGTACTCGCAGCAACTTGCGTCGGGCAATCCGTTTGAGAATTTGAAGGATGTCTATGCCCTTGCCCTCGTCAATGACAAGGCCTTTGAATACAAGAATGACGATGGCTACATTCAGGAATTTTACATCGCCAACAAGAAGCATCCCGACGACCGCCGCCACGATTTGTCGCTGATATTCGTTGAACTCAAAAAATACAAACCTGTCGATAAAGGTAGTCGTGCATTGAAGGATCTTTGGCTGAAATTTCTCACCGAAATCGACGAAACCACACAATCAGTGGAGGAGGATAT
>JAGCDD010000310.1 GCA_017651345.1 Bacteroidales bacterium
TCGGAGATTGTATTCATCAATAGAACATTCGTATAGCATATTTGCAAGGCGATCTGAAACAAGTTGAAGTCGCGGATCGTCGGGTGAAACAACTTTTGTGAGCAATTGATAATCGTCCTTAGTATCTCCAAGTAGTTTTCCGCCGATACCTGTTTTCAAAGTAGAAGAAACAGCCTTAACGCCCTCACTATTAAGAACATCTAACTGATCCTTAGCATCTTGTATGGCAGAATTAATTTTATTGAGAGAATTATCAAAAATAGTCGGGATAATATAATCGAGCCAAACGGGAGACGGAATATACTCTAATAATTTGTTCGGGGGAATATAGGCTAAAATGGCTTCTACAAAAGTCTGAATCAAATCGACAGAACTTTTAACAAGCGTTTCCTTAGAATAAACTGCCTTTAAAAAGTCGTCAGGGAATAAACGGTAAAGTCTGTCGGCAACTTGCAATGCAGATTTAAAATCACATTTCCAAAGGTAAATAATCACCTTATTTTGCAGCGACGAAAGATTATCTTCCCTATTCCAAACATATATGGCGTGATTTGGCTTACCCGAAAAAAGCACGTCAAAAGCCTCATCGTCGAGAGGTGTCATTCTCAAAAACCAAAACTGTGCATATTTGAGACGTTCCTCTGAGTTGGAAATCATAGCCAAGGCATTGTCTAAATCTTCTAACGAATGCGATAGGCTAGATTTCACATATAGATTATTAACCTTCCGCAAATCAAGAGGATAATCAATCTTACGCCCCACCTCCATAAACTTGGTAGCCTTGCTGATGGTTGCCACAATCTCTCTATACGATGAGTTGGCATACACACCCAAAACACGGAAGGGGTTGTTTAATATAATATCAGATACTGATAACATTAAAATTGACGATTGTTTAAGTAATGCAAAGTAAAGGAAAATTATTGAGATAACAAAATGGGTGGATAATAATTGGAAAGAATTGGTGGAGAGAAAATCTTTCTTCCGTGTATCGCTTCGTGCTCTTGGCGGTTACAGGAGCAATTTATTCCCCACCGAAAAGCATCTAATATGCGCTGACCACAATTCGTTTGGATCAAGTTCAAATTCTGAAAAAATTTTAATGTAATTATCTTCTTTGTCATTAATATAAAAGAACTCTGCAAAATCATCAACCAACCCATCGGCAATAGGGTCGTTGAAACAAGGTCCAACGCAGACAAACTGATTGTAACCCTTTAAATTATCGCTTATCACCTGCGCAAAATTACCCAAATCAAACTTCCAATCCAAATCATACAAAATATGAAGCGTTGGAATAATTTCATCGCAAACAATATCCTCATCGTCAAGGTCTTCAAAGCATTTATTTATAGTTATAATTTCAGCATCAGGACAAATTTTTGAAACGTGGAGCGCGGCAAGTTTTAGGTTATTTTCAGAGGGTTCAAATAAGGTAACTTTATTGATTATTTGTGGATAATCATTGTGTTTCAAAAAATCAACATAACACATTGTGCCAATGGCTTGTCCGCTGCCGTAGTCGATGATATTGATTACGGGTTGTTCAAAAAAAACTGGTGGAATATTTTCAAAAGCCTTATGGAGTAGGGCTTGGATGTATGCGGAGGATGATTGATTTGGTAGCATAATTAGATAGTATTCATTGTTTTCTTACATTAACCGCACCAATACCTTGCAGCGGTGATGCAAGGTACTCAGCGTCATACTCAAATCTGCACCTCCCGCAGCGCTCCACCTCCGGCAACGTTTCCGCAAAGGTGTCGTTGTTATATACAAAGAGTTGTCGCATAATCTCCGGTTTTTTGTTTTGTGGCAAAGGTAAATAAAAAATGCGAGATGGCAAAACGAGGGAAATTTTGCCACTGTGCCATACTCTATTCAACTTGTAGCACAAATATAAAAAAGATTTTGGGTGATTGTATCGTTTTTGTGGGAAAAACATTATCTTTGCACTTGCAGACAAAATTTGTTAGGCTATGAAACCACTACCAATCGGCATACAGACATTTTCGGAGATTGTCAACCACGATATGGTTTACATCGACAAGACCGACTTGATATACCTACTTGTCAAGCCGCAAAAATATTTTTTTCTCTCTCGTCCGCGGCGCTTCGGCAAGTCGTTATTAATAAGCACATTGCAGGCATATTTCGAGGGCAAAAAGGAACTGTTCAAAGGTCTGAAAATAGAGCAATTGGAAACCGAATGGACGGAATATCCTATTGTTAGTTTGAGTTTTGCCAAATGCAAGTCAGATAGATTGGAAGAGATTGTAAAATTTGTGTCAAAAACCTTGTCGGAACAGGAATACAAACTCGGCATTGTTAGCAAAGAGGAGAACCTCACCGAAGACCAAAAGCCAAATATCAGTTTCAACGACCGTTTGCAGAGAATTATCGAAACCGCCAACGCAAAAACAGGACGTCCCGTGGTACTCCTCATCGACGAATATGATGCACTGATGCTCAACACCATCACCGACCGTGAAACTCAAAAAGCCGTGCGGGTACATTTGAACAATCTCTTTTCGCCGATTAAGGATTTGGACCCGATTTTGAAGTTTGTGTTCATAACGGGCATCACAAAATTCAGCCAAATGTCGATTTTTTCAACGTTGAACAACCTGACAGACATTTCGTTGAATAAAAATTATGCTACACTTTGCGGCATTACAGATTCCGAATTGACTACGACTTTGAAAGATTATGTTTGCGAGTTTGCCGATACGATGAACGTTGATTTTGAAACAATGGTGTCAATTTTGAAACAGCGATACGACGGCTACCATTTTTCAAGAAAGAATGTCGGAGTTTTCAACCCGTATAGTCTGTTTAGAGCATTAACTGAATGTGAGTTAAATAGTTATTGGATTGAAACAGCCACTCCATCATCGCTTATTGCTCTTATGCGTCAAAACAACAATCTACAAATCAACGAGTTGGAAAATACGTATATGAGTGCAGGACGTTTTAACACTCCTATTGAACGCATTTCTGACATCGTTCCATTCCTCTATCAGAGTGGCTATCTGAGCATCAAAAGTTATGACCCCGACTTCGACCAATACATTATAGGGTTCCCAAACAAGGAGGTAAGATATGGATTTTCAGAGAGTTTGATTAAAAATTACATAGAAGAAGACATCGGCTTCTACAACGATATTTTCCGCCGCTCGGTGGTTACTGCCATCAAGGAGGACAATCCCGAAATCCTTTTGACTCATTTGCAGGATTTTTTGCGAAAGATTCCTTACCCCGATGCCGCCCCCGACAAATATCCCGAATGGTATTATCAGAACCTCCTATACGCGATTTTGGCTACTTGCGGGCTTAATGTTCAAACCGAAATCCGCACATCAGACGGACGAATTGATTTTGTAGTGTTTTCACCAAAATCAATATTCATTTTCGAGTTCAAACTCAACAAATCGGCTGAGGAGGCATTATCCCAAATAGACGAAAAAGAATACGCCCAAAAGTTCTCGTTTGAAAACAGAAAAATTTGGAAAATTGGCGTTAATTTTTCAAGCGAAAAGAGAACGGTGGATGAATGGAAGATAGAGAAATAGTCACACATTTTTAATATTTGGCTGATTATAATATCATATCCAGCCAAATCCTGATTTTTTCGTAAGATTTGGCTGAATAAGTTGGTATATTCAGCCAAATCTTGTATATTTGCACCCAAAAAAAATAAGGCATTATGTTGACAAATATTATAGGCAGAGAACGAGAAATAAAGGCATTGGATGAAATATACAACTCATCCAAATCGGAATTTGTGGCTGTTTGCGGAAGACGAAGAGTGGGTAAAACATTCTTAATAAAGGAGTTTTTCGACGAAAAAATATGTTTTTCTGTGTCGGGAATGATTCACGGCAAAACGAGCGCACAACTCAAAATCTTTGTCAACAGGCTACGACGTTACGGAATGACAATCGGCCGACCTGTCAACGATTGGATTGATGCCTTTGATTTGCTGATGGATTACCTATCGTCGCTGAGCGTACAACGCAAAGTGGTATTTTTTGACGAATTGCCGTGGCTCGACACTCCACGCTCAAATTTTATTTCAGCCTTGGAAAACTTTTGGAACACGTTTGTATCCGACAGACACGACATCGTTTTGATAGTATGCGGCAGTGCAACATCGTGGATGTTTGACAAACTCATCAACAATCACGGAGGCCTTCACAACCGCATCACGCGCAGGATTTTGTTGGAGCCGTTCAATCTTCACGAAACTGAACAACTTCTCATTACAAACGGCTTCAACTTCTCAAAATACGAAATATCAGAATGTTATATGGTCTTGGGCGGCATACCATATTATCTCAGCCTTTTGAAAAAAGAACTTACATTGTCGCAAAACATCAATTTCTTGCTATTTGACACACGAGGTGATTTGTATTCTGAAATCGACAACCTTTATGCATCGTTGTTCAGCAATTCGGATGATTACATAAAAGTAGTTAAAGCATTGTCGCAAAATTCATTAGGACTTACAAGAAACGAAATTTTATCAGAAACCGGCATCAAAACCGGCGGCACAATTTCTACGATACTCAAAAATCTTGAAACGTGCGGCTTCATTCGTTCATATCGTCAGATTGGCAACTCATTGAAAGACTTAAACTACCAACTCACAGATTTTTACACCCTGTTTTATTTCAAATTCAAGAACGGACTTTCTATAAAAGACCGCCGCTATTGGTCTGAAATTCAAGGCACTGCGGAGTTTTATACTTGGGCGGGATTCACATTTGAGATTTTGGTTTTAAGTCATATTCAACAAATAAAACAAAAACTTGGCATTCTGGGAGTTATATCCGAAGAATTTTCGTGCAGAATTCCTGGGGAAGTCAATGAGAAGGGTACGCAAATCGACCTGATTATCAGTAGGAAAGACAACACGGTCAACCTTTGCGAAATCAAGTTTTCAATCAATGAGTTTGAAATATCCGCCGACTACGAAAAAACACTTCGCAACCGCATAGACCTATTCCGTAAAAAATATTTAAAACGTACTCAGTCGCTGCAACTTACGTTCGTGACAACATTCGGTGTCAAAAAAAACCTACACTCTTGGGTTGTCAACAATGAAATTTTGTTGGAAGATTTGTTTAAGGATATATCATAACCTCCATTTCGTCATCTTATGTGCGCACACCAAATTCACAGCAACTATTACCACGCCAACAATCATCTGCCAAATATCAACCGTTAACATCATAAAGCATTGCTTTAAGATATTAATGCTAATTGGCAGACAGACAATACTTGTGGCTAAGGCAGGAATATATTTACGAAGGACAATCGCCTGACCAATATGAACCACATAATGAAACGTCAACCCCAAGAATGCACCGAGCCAAATATTCCAAACTAACTGATTGTCAACCCACAACGCCAACAGCGCAATTATAGTAAAAACCACAAACTCCTCCGCCACAGCCAAGGCGAAACCCTCGTTGGTTGTTCCGTGAAAAAGGCGGTGGATTTTAGGGAAACGACGTTGCAGCATATTCTCGTTGCGGTCGAGAAAAATCCGCATACCAATAATCTCCTCCAAATCGTGGAAGATGAAAAGCATAGGAAGGGCAAAGGCAAATATACTCATCTCAAAAATTTTTTTAACCACAAAAATAAAAAAAAATCATTTTTTCCTCCGTTACGCAAAAACACTTCGCACCAAATTATTATATTTGCAATTACAAAAGAGGTCAAAAACGACTTACTTCACTTCCTTACGCGGAATCTTAGGCTTTGCCTATCTCCGCCTGATTTTAGTCGTTTAATTACCTCTTTTTTAAGATATTAACAAGGTCAAGGCCGACTTACTTCTCGCTTATTAGCACCATTAATGATTAGTCGGCCAATTACCTTTTATTATTTGTAACATTATGGACGACAAGATTTTAAGCAAAGTAGCACTGCGGTTTAAGGCGGTATTTTTAAACATTGACCGCAAGGCGATAAACCTAAACTCCTCCATCACCGAACCCGTTTTGGCTTTTATAAAACGGCTCAACGAAAATGGATTCTGCGTCAACGAAGAACTACTTCACGCGCTCAACGCTGTAAATGTCAAGCATTTGACAGAGATTACAGAGATAATCGACGATGTGATGGGCGTAAAACTCAATTGGGCTCCTCTGGTAAAAGGTTGGGACACACCCACAGGAGAATCCCTCCCCGACCATCTTATTACGCTAATAGCCAATATGTTCGGCAATCAGTCGGTGTACAAAGGCACACGGCTACAATGCGGACACCTGATACCCGAAGGCACTTTCCCCTTGGAGCGTTACAACGGCTGCCCATTTTGCGGACAACAATTTGAAACCGCAAACTTTGTTTACAAAGGTCAGGGCAGCAAACTAAAAGAACTTAGATTATTCACTATCAACGATATACAAAAGGTTTATCTATCGTTGCTCAACTCCCCTACCCCGTTGGACGGCACGCAGAAAGATACGTTGCAATTGTTGCTCGGCGAACTGCCATTGCCCGAAAACGCTGAGGTAACAATGAAGGAAACCATAATGTTGGTTATCAAAGTATTAGCAGAGAAAGGCGACTACTCTTTCGGCGATAAAATGCTAAAAAATCCCGCCGACATTCTCCGTTACCTTTGGTACGACAAAACTGGATACGCCCAAATCATTGAGCCAAAAACACTTATATCACATTCACGCAAAATTTACAGTCAGATTTTTGGTCCATTAGACAAAGGCTCAGACGCAGCCCAAGCAATGAAAGAAAAACTGCGCTTGAAATACAGCCGGAAATTCTGCCTACAAGTAGCCCGTTGGCTCAATGCCGTGCCCATTACAGCCAAGCAAGCCGCCGAAATAATGAACCCAAAACGCGGAATGTGGGTGCGCTTTATACGTGCGCTGAGGCTCGGCGAATATGCCCGCAAAAACGGTATGGAACACCTCAGAGATATCCTCGATGTATTTTATCGCAAGGATTACACCACGTGGCAAGGCGAATTAAACAAGGCTCTCAAAGCCGACGACGGAGCAACTACCCTAAAAATGCTCCAACAGCGTCCGGGACTATTTGCACGCTGCCTTTTTGCCACAATGCTGCGTTTTGGCAAAGATGCTACCCTCGATGCCTTCAACCAAATATCCGACAATCTTCCCGCGCGGCTGCTGATTTCGCTCGGTAATGCCGCCGAAACATATTTCAACACCGACCTCGATCGCATTGTACGCCCCATCATTGGCACGCCCAAACGCATCGACCACAATATCATACTCACCCTCTACACCGACACCGACCGCAAAGAGATGGCGTTGGCTGTGGACAAAATCTACCAACAATCGATGGCACGGCGTTTTGCGGCGCAGAAAACCGAATCCAAAACCATCTACATCGACCCCTCGCTCTACAATATTCCCGTTAGCGTGGGCGACCGCTCTGCCACAATTCAAGATACTTCGTGCGCACTCACCGGCACAAGATTTCCCGTAGAAGGCGATGCTGTAAGGCTGTTTTTGCAATGGGGCAAGGGATTGCCTTCTCAATGGCTCGATATGGATTTAAGTTGCCGTATATCGCTGCCCAACAACGAAAAAGCCGAATGTGCATACTACAATCTTACTTGCGTAGGCGCAAAACATTCGGGCGACATCCAACAAATTCCCGATATGGTGGGCACGGCAGAATACATCGAACTGTCGTTGCCCGAATTAGACAAGGCTGGGGCTAAATATGTAACGTTTACTTGCAACGCCTACTCCAACGGTGTGCTCTCACCAAACCTCGTGGTGGGTTGGATGAACTCTAAATATCCGATGAAGGTTTCAAACGAAAAAGGTGTGGCATACGACCCGTCGTGCGTGCAGCATCAAGTGCGCATAAGCGAAGGCAATCTTTCCAAAGGATTGGTTTTCGGCGTGTTAGACATTGCCAAAAGAGAAATTATTTGGCTTGAAATGCCCTTTACGGCGCAAACCCTCCGCGGTGCCGACAGCAAATCAGTAGAAGCCCTTCTTCACCGTTTGGAAACAAAACTCTCGATAGGCGGACTTTTAGAGATCAAAGCCAAAGCGCAGAATCTCACCATTGTAGACACCCCCGACACCGCCGACGAATCTTACACCTACGAATGGGCACTCAATCCCGCAGAAGTGGCTGGGATAATGAATATATAAAAATTATCAAATTTTAGCATTATCAATCAATCACTTACAAAAAGTTTTTACCAAATCTACCTAAAAAAGCATAGATTTGGTAAAATATTTTTATCCCCAAAATTACTAAAATATTAATTATTAACAATTTACAAATTCAAACACTGCAACACCACAAAAAAAGTTTTTACCAAATCTCAAAAAAAATTGCACATTTGGTAAAAACTTTTTACAAACATCTTATTATCAATTATTTACAATCGAGATATTTCACACCTTCCAATGTTTCAATTGCGAAAGATGGCTGTCGAATAGTGCACGGCGGTCGGTATCTGACTGATTATCAGGGTTTGGCATCTGTTTTACGAGAAAATCGAGCAACAAATCTTTGCTACTATAAGCAAATTTGCCATCCGCATAGCACCATTTGCAATAGTCCTCATTAAATGCGCCGTCGGGTTCGTGGCTGATGAGCGAATCATCGGTAAGAGGCATTCCACAGCACTGACAAATCAACGTTTGCGGCGAACCCAAAAGAGTGTTGATCGACACGTTAAACTCCTTTGAGAGAGTTTTGAGCATTTCGGTATTGGGTTGGGTTTCGCCTGTCTCCCAACGGCTTATCGCCTGACGGCTGACATTTACTCTTTCAGCCATCTGTTCCTGCGTAAGGTTGTTTTTTTCGCGCAGGTTTCTAAGAATTTCTTTTACTTCCATAATTAATACAAATTAAACTGTGATTTTGATACCGCAAAATTACAGCCTCCACCCCCTCGTGTCAAGAAACGGGTGGTTGCGTTTTGTTAAAATATGTTAATGTAATGGTGGTTAAATTAATGGCGATTAAAGAAGATGTCAAACAATTAAAAATCAAAAAGATAAAAAGTAACAGAATTATAATAGAAGACAGAAAAAGCGCTACTTATCGTCGTAATGACCGTAGGTGGTGAGCACAAGGACGGTGATTTCGTTGTTGTTAATAGTATAAACTAAACGATGCTTGTCGGTAATGCGGCGAGACCATTGCCCCGCACGGTCGCCGGAAAGTTGTTTTGGCTTGCCTGTGCCGGTAGTTGGGTGATCTTGCAACTCTTTGAGAAGTCTTTTTAGTTTATTATAGGCTCGCGGTTCAGATTTGGCAAGTTGCTTGGCATCCTCTCTTGCCTCTTTGGTGAAATCTATTCTATACATTGTCGGTACGTAATAAGAAATCATCTAAATTTTCATCCGGCAACATACTATAAACCTCGCCACGTTGAGCCTGAGCAACTGCCCTGTCTACTTTTGCAAAA
>JAGCDD010000311.1 GCA_017651345.1 Bacteroidales bacterium
ATCCGCTTCTGCCCGTAGGGTTCGCCCACGGTGTAGGGAAATGATATTGTAGACGGTTTACCCTTGGCATCAGTGATAATTATGCGGTAACGTTCGCCGGGATTTGAGCCCATGATTTCGGGCGCAGCAAAACGGAGTGCCGCAAGACAGTCGCCAGCCTTATTGTCTTTGCCCGTGTTGATGTTTACGATATAAAACGGCAGGGTTAAAGGTGCTTCGCCGTGATTATAGGGCAATATTTCTACAAAAGGCTTTTTGGGTTCGAGATTAAAAAACTCGGCAGCACGCATAAAAATGCCGCAGTTGTCGTTGCGGTGAATGTTTTCTAAATCGTCGCGGAGGAAGGTGTTGTCGTGTACAAACGACACTGTGAGCATAGTAGCAAGCACACCTATAAATAAATATAGTATAATGTTGTTTTTGACTTTGTACGAGGCTTTTTGAGCAGCCGCGCGAGTTACCTCTTCGTCGAGACCTTCGGCGTATTTTTTTACGTCGGAATACTCTTCTAATGGCGTAAGTTTTGCCCGCATAGACTTTATGTTGTCAGAATCGATTTCTTTTGGCTTGTAACTGAGCAATATGCCTGCAAAAAACATTGGCAACGATACAAAAAACGCTTTCATAAGGTTGTCGAATGCTGCAAACGCCACAGCCGACAATATGCAGTAACCGGCATACACCATACACAATACTTTAAGACGACTGCGAAACATATCGCCAAAGTTTTTTGGAAACGATGTTTTGTATTCGGCAAGCGACGACTCTATTTTTGTAATCGCATCCTGAAAGTCGGTCTTTTTGGTTTCTATATTATTCGTCTTGGTATTCATAGTCTTGGTCGATGGTTTGGTTAGTTTCAAAAATGGTAAAGTTATCGTTGAGAACGTCCTCATAATAAGATTCTGCCGATGGCAAAAACGCAAGCGGCAGCACACCAATTAAGGCAATCAACACTATTACAATGGTGAGAGTTAGCCTGTTAGACTTGCGGACTTTTTCGGCTTTTTTAAGTTCGCTGTCGAGTGTTGCCAAATATTTTGTCGCCTCAGGATTGTCGCCGTAAATAGATTTGGCAAGGCGGACGTACTTGTTGTGATGGTTGAGTGCGGTGTAATACACTTCGTCGGCAATGGTAACAGGCGATTCCAGTTCAGATCTGCCATTTGTATAAAGGCTCAACTGCCATCTAACACCAAAAATGCCCAACGGCAAACCCAATACAAGCATACATCCGGCGGTAAGATCTGAAAACGAAAACGCCGACACAAACAGCACAATGCCCACAAACAGCATCAGCACGCCACGGTGAAATTTTAGCACGTCGATAAACGTAGGCTTGGGCGCATTGCTGAGGGCTTTGATGGTGCCGTTGATATTGTCGATAAGGGTTTTGATATTGAGGTCGGATTCTTTTTGGGCGTGGAGCACGTGTCCGCAGTGTGGACAGATATTGCTCAGGAGCGGAAAAGGTGCGCCGCAGTTTGGGCAATTGGTACGATTCAGCTCCTCTTGTGTGGTTTTGAGGTTTTCTTCGCGGATAATGTCGGCGGCGCATCCCGTTACCGAAATGGGCTTAACGGTTGAGCCTTCTGTATGCTCCAACATTTGTCCGCAAAAGAGGCATTGGTCGGATATTAGCGGAATTTGCGCTCCGCACGCGGGACAGTCTTTGAGTTCTTCTTTTGAAAACGATTTGAGCCTCTGCGCATACATATTGTCCAAAAATGCGTTGATTTCGGCATCGGGAATACCCTCAGCACGCGCCTCTATCAAAATAGTCTGACGCTCGCGGTAAGTAAGTTCGCGGTCCATCAGCGCAAGGCGTGTAAGGTCTACTATGTGTTTTGATACTGCCATATTAGCGTTTTTAACAAAATATTTAGGTTATAACACAGCAAAGATACAATATATTTTTTTCAACGCGATAGATTATATAAAAAAATTGACGCAAATTAAGAATTGGTATTTGTATTATTTATAACTTTGAAAAAAAATAAAAACATACACCATTATGAAAAAAACAACTCACAATCATTGCCTTAGCCGCGCTTTCATTGGCATCGTGCGGAGGTTCGCAAAAACAAAACGGCGGAAACACTACCGATACCACCAATGTAGAGACGCCACAATGTGACGTCTCTACAACAACAACACAACGTGTAGAATTAACCCAAAATGTTTTGAAAGACATTTGGCAGCAGGTTCACACAGGAGATGCAACAGACGAGCCCGAATACACCGCCGACGACAATGCTACAATCTTTGTGTGGAACGGGAAAAAGATGGAGAGGAAGTAAGGAAAAAAATTTTTTGTTAATAGATAACTTGTAATATCTTTGCACGCAAAAGCAGAAAACAATTTTACACTTTTTAAATTACTAATATTATTTGCAATGAAAAAAAGACACTTACAAACAATTTTGGCGGCATCGCTTATGCTTTGCGTGGGGTGCGCCAACAATGGAGGGCAGACTACGCCCACAACCACTACCGCACCGCAGCCTCAGACTATTCAGCCGGGCGAACAAGCACCTTTGGCAGACATTGGACAGAAAAATTTCGGTGGTTTCCAAAATGGCGACACCAAAGGTATGGCAGCCCGTCGCAAGGCTATGCTTGAAGCCATGAACAAAATCCGCACTGTGCCGTTCGACTCGCTTGCTATGAGCGACCCGTTTGTTTATCCCGACCCCGAAACCAAGACTTATTACCTCACAAGTTCGGGCGGACGTATGTACAAGAGCAAAGACCTGAAAATGTGGGAAGGCCCTTATAACATAATCGATATCAATGGATTATGGTTAGAAAAAGCAGGATTTGCAGCAGCAGCCGAAATTCACAAAATTGG
>JAGCDD010000312.1 GCA_017651345.1 Bacteroidales bacterium
CTCACCGTCTTGTCCAAAATATTGTAGATTAGAAAGAGAGACTTGCACATTGTCGGGTAGTCCAGTATCTTCTTTATCAAGCGTTATGGTTTTGTGGTTTGGAACTAACATGCTTGAACCATCATAAGGTTTATTCCGTTCTTTACCAAGGGCATTGTAGATTGCATCTCTAACTTCTAGGACGTCATCAAGTTGTATTGGGGTTATTGTGCCTTTGGTGTTTAATGTAACGGAGTAAGAGCCTCCGATGAGGCCTTTGTAGAAATCGTCTGTAGGTGTGATGGTCAGTTTAATAGTTTTGTCGGTGCCTACGTTAGGATTGTCAAAGGCGAGCGAGCAGTCTATTTCAATTGGTTTATATATGTCGTACTTATCTTGTAAAGATGTCATATAACCGCTTAATTTGTCAACAGCGTTGATTGCTGGGTTGAACCGTTGTTTGATATACAGAGTAACATTACTAAAAGTTGAAGCTTTAATGTCGGATTCTCCGTCGTATATTTTTGTCAAATTTTTAAAATCTTTTTCGTCATAGTTTATAAAAAGTCCGTCATTATAGGATATGCCGTCTACCTCAAACCATCTATCCTCCCATGTGAATGTAGTTCCTTTAATTTCGCTTTTGTCTATAGGGGTCTTGTTTACAAATACAGGGTAAGGGTCGGTTAGACGAATGGAATAATTAAAATCTTTGTTAAGTTTAAGAGTCCAATTATAATTTGTAGAAGAGTGATGATTACCATTGCCGTAACTACCTATTATATTTGCGTTTGAAGCAATAGAGATATTGATAAAAACTCCATCATCTTTACAATCGAAATTGTAATTGCACTCTACACAGAGCGTGTCGGTATTAATAAAACCGAGCATAGGTATAAATTTTTTGCCGTTATCTTCGCAGGGAATATAGTCATCGGAAAAGTTTTTTTCGTTATTACCAGATCTTACATGGCTGATTACTGCATCGGGGTTGTTAGGAACTGGATAAAACTTTGAGTTTGTTTCTAACAACAAATCTTCTGGCTTGATTTCTGTGATGTCGGCACGGTTTACGTTTACGGCATTGTATATAGTGTAACCTTCATCATCTATCTTTGCAGGGCAGGATTGTTTGTCAGAATATTTGATGGTTGCTTTTTTAAGGATGAGGTCGTTATTTTCTGATGCGTTTATAATGTCTTTTTCTGTTAAGATTGAGCTTTGTTCAACGTTTAAGGTAATATCCGATTTTGTAATGCTGAACGGTTCAAGGTTACAACCAGAAGCAGTGTATGGAATCTCGTAATCAGCTTGTGGCCAACCATCATCATCTATAATCTGAAAAAATGTATTTAACTCTGGGGTGTAGATTACATCAAAAAGAGATTTCCATTCTTCGTTTATAGTAGTGATGCAGTGTGAAACTATAAGCTCAACGTTTTCTGGATGATTCTCTGCTCTGCCGTAAGGATTATTACCAAATATTAGGTTCGGGGTTGCGTCGTTAGAAATAATGATACGATTGGGATCTCTAAGAGAACACATACCATTTTCATAGAATACATTATCTGCTATCTTCACAACTTGGTAGTCTTTGTTTTCATATTTTACCGAAGCAGGGATATTTACATCAAGAAAGCATTGTTCCATACTTACGTTTTTGATTACAGCTGTTCCGTCGCTATAAAAATCGTAAATGATATAAATGGAGTTATCGTCTGTCCTGATACTTATATTCGGAGCAACAAGATTGCCGCTCTGCGCCATACCCTCCGTGGCGCACCATATCAGCATCACAGCAAGCAAAAATTTCTTAATCATGTTTTGAGTTAATTTAAAGATTCTACTACTTTATTTAATAATGCAAATGTAGTGCAAATAATTATGTTGCCCAAAGAAAAACGATTTTTTTTGAGGAGTTTGATAAGTTATACCTTGCGCACATATTTTCCCCCACTTTTTTTTGCATTTCCTCTTTGCTTATACAACTAATTATCTTGAAAAACACAAATATCAGTTAATAATTGTTAAATAGATATATATTATGAAAAAATCTTTTACGCTAATTTTGATGCTGCTTGCGGTTTTTGCATTATGCAGCACGGCTATGGCCGCCGACTATACTGGCTATACAGAATTTAACAGCGAGACAGGCACGCTAACATTTTATGGCACTACAGGAACAGTGCCATCGTCGTCTGGCACAAAAACTATACGCAAGTTCGGTAAATTCGAATACAGTTATTCCAGCGAGGAATACGCAGACCAGATATTGCACGCTGTAATAGACTACTCTTTTAGAAATGTTGTATCAGACTACGCCAGATGTTGGTTTAAGGGGTTGAAAAATCTCAAATCGGTAAATGGATTGGGAAACCTGAAGCACGATAGTAATCACAACGACAACTTCAAAGAGATGTTCATGAACTGCTCCAGTCTCGAAGACCTCGGTGATATCTACAATCTTGTCACCAAATATGCTTCGTCGTGCTATCGAATGTTCTACGGATGCACCAGCCTTAAAAAAATCGACTTTTCCGGCAAAGACTTCACTGGTGTAGAGGAAGATTTTCAAGATATGTTTTATGGCTGCACAAGTCTCGAAGAGGCAATCTTTACCAATGCAAAAATCAACACAGTGAAAGACTTCGACGACATGTTCAACGGATGCACCAGTCTGCGCATTGTTAACTTCGATGGATGCAGCACAGAAAAGCTCACATGGACACAGCGCACATTCAAAGGATGTGAAAACCTTGTAGCCATATTTGTAGGTAGCGGATTCACGGTAGATAAAGTTTCCAAGAGTGGCGATATGTTCAAAGGCTGCACCAAGCTGCAAGGATTCCCTAACGGAGTTCCTTATAAATACGAAAACAAAACCGACAAGAGTATGGCCACCACATCTGGCGGCTACCTTTCTTTGCCATCGGATAACAACAATGGGTACGTTTACTTCTACAAAAACACACTCCACATCTGCTACGACAAATACATGCTGCCATATACGTCATGGACCAACTGCTGGGATGCAACCAACACCGGTACATCTAATCCCGGATGGCTCAGTTATAGCTTACTTACCACAAAAGCTGTTGTAGACTTTAACGCACGTAGCTTTAAACCAAAGTCTACAGCATATTGGTTTTATGAATTCAGTAACCTAAAAGAATTAGAAAATTTTGATAGTTGGATGAACCTATCAGATGCCACCACCACTGCCTATATGTTTGCCGGATGTAGAAAATTACAGACAATAAAGGTTGGCAACAGCACTATGAACCAAAGTGCCGACATGAGCCACATGTTCGACGGTTGCACCGCCCTCCGAACAGTGAGTTTACCTTCAAGAACGGAACCGTGCAAGATGAACCACATGTTCTACAACTGCACAAACCTTCAGACTATACCGTTTTTTGGCACTGCGGGCAACGCTACCGACCTCAGCTATATGTTCTACGGATGTACAGGATTAACAGGTCAGCAGAAAATGACATGTACTACCGACCAATGCACCGATATGAGTTATATGTTCTATGGGTGCACCAACATCACCTCACTACAGTTCTCCTGCTCTATGAAGAGCGTTACCACCACCGAAAGAATGTTTGCCGGATGCACCAACATTCAGAAAATATACCTGCTTAAAACCAGCGACAAGACATTGTCGTTAGCAAACACCAAGAGTATGTTTTATAACGACTCGAAGCTTAAACGTATCTACGTAGAAAAATACGACTACGACCTTTGTGTTGATAATGTAACCACCAACAATTCGTATATGATGTTTAATGGTTGCACCTCGCTTATTGGCGGCAAAGGTTCAAAATACAGTGTTTCGTACGATGGAAAAACTTACGCCCGTATCGACAAAGGCTCTTCCGCCTCTTTGAAAGGATACTTTACTCCCTACAACTCCACCATCACCTTTAATACAGACGGTGGCTCGGGTAATTCTGATGGACTTTACAACGCAGAGCGTTCGTGCGCCATAGCAGATTCCGAAAAAAAAGGATACGTGTTCCTGGGCTGGACATGCTCTGGCGGTTACAGCCAGAGTACACCAACCAAGGATTTGATTATCCCCGCGCTTGATGTTGCGTATCCTATCACTTGTACCGCCCATTTTGCTGTAGATTTTGCAACAAATAGCGACGTAAAAATATACTTTAAACGCTCAGGAAGTTCATCGTTTACATACGACAATTTAGACCTTGCTCTTGGTGTATTGTTCAATGGTAAGTGGTTGACCGAAGGCAAAGATTACACTATCGACCATTCAACTGTGAAATGGGCTAATACCTACTCAATAACAGTTACAGGCATAGCTTCAAACGGATTCACGGGGACAAAGACATCCAAAGTATACGTCAACAAAGCCTCTGTCACTATTCAAGTTGATAATGCAAGCAAGACTTACGGCGACCCCGACCCTGAATTTTCATACTCTGTAAATGGTCTCAAAGGTAGCGACAATATAAAAACTATAAAGCTCGCGCGAGTAGTTGCTGTCGATGCTGTAGGTTCAACTGGTATTCTTGTAGATTCATATTCTGTTGACAACGAAGCAAACTACAATATTTCAATAAAAAGAGGAAGCCTCACCATCAACCCCAAGCCCATCACCGTTACCCCTGTGTCAACAAGCAAGACATACGGCGATGCCGACCCCTCGTTTACTTACACTGTCGATGGACTTGTGGACGACGACAAACTTACTGGCTATATAAAACGTATGCCCGGCGAGCAGGTGGGCGATTACGAGTTTGACGCTACTTCGCTTTACAACAAAAACTACTCTATCTCCATTGCCAGCGGTGCTAAGTTTTCTATCACTCCTAAGGACATCACCGTTACACCTAACACCGTTTCTAAGGTATACGGCGACCCCGACCCCGTGCTCACCTACACTGTGGACGGATTAAAAGATGGCGACCAACTTACAGGAAGTCTTTCGCGTGAAGCGGGCGAAGATGTGGGCGAATACTCTATATCTTCTTCGCTCCAAAACAGCAACTACAATATCACTCTCTCCGACATTAAGTTTGAAATTACACAAAAAAGTATTTCATCGTTTGCGGTGATACTTGATCCTGCTGTGTCGATATACGATGGCTCACAACAGAAACCAACAGTTAAGCTTTTCGACGGCACAAAAGAGATACCGTCGACTGAATATGCAGTATCTTACGGCGAAAACAAAGACAAAGGCGAAGGCACGGTAACCATCTCCAATAAAGCCGGTGGAAACTATGTTATCAACAATACCGTTGCCACCTTTGATATTATCGACCAATCCGAGGCTTGCACCGTTTATATTCACGATGGTAGCTCTGTTGATATTATTTACGCCGCTCCCGATCAGCCCCTTACCAAGCCTATCAAAGAAGGCTACACAGTACATGCCTACACCGACCAAGCTCACACCACCGAATGGAATTATAGCGACAAAGTAACTACCAAAACCTTGGCACTTTATCTTGTTTGGGTAGAAAACACCCACACCATCACCTACAAGGTAGACGGCGAGGCTGACGATGTGGTAACACTTAAATACGGCGAGCAGATTCCCGCCAAAGCAAGCACCAAAACAGGCCACAGCCTTGTATGGGATATCAATTTGCCCTCTACCATGCCCGATTACGATATTGTAACCACCGGTACATATATCAAAAATGTACACACACTCACCTATAAGCTCGACGGCGAAGATTATTATTTCGATAATCTCGAATACGAATCTGCTATCACGCCTTTGGCTGCGCCCACTGCACGCGAAGGTTATACATTCTCTGGCTGGAGCGGTTTGCCGGCTACTATGCCCGATGAGGACGTTACAGCCACAGGCAGCTTTACCGCCAACAAGCACACCCTTGTATTCACCGACAACGGCACTGCGGTAAAAACTATCACCGACTTTGCTTTCGGATCTGACATTACCGCCGAAGTTCCCGTAAAAGAGTTCCACTCTTACATCTACGAACTGCCCTCTACCGGCAAGCTGATGCCCGATGCCGACGTTACCATCAACGGCAAGTTTGAAACCAACAAGCACAACCTTGTGTATATACTCGACGGCGTTGAGTATAAAAACACCGAAGTGGCATACGGCACAGCCCTAACGCTTTTGGCTAACCCCGACGCCCGCACAGGCTACACATTCTCTGGCTGGAACGGATTGCCCGCCACCATGCCCGACGACGATGTGTATGTTTCGGGCGAGTTTACCGCCAACCCCCACTCGCTTGTGTTTAAAGTAGACGGCGAGGAGCAGCCCGCTATTACCGTAAGCTACGACACCAAGATATCCACCGTTTATCCTCAAAAAACAGGATTTGAGTTTGTGCCATCTGCCGAAGCTCCATCAACAATGCCCGACGAGAACATCACCATCGAAGGCACTTTTGAATACGTTACATATTACGTTTATTATTATGTAGACGGTGCACCATATATTTCAGAAGAGCATCACTACGGCGATGCCCTCGCACTTATCGACGCTCCCGAAAACTTAGGCTGCACATTCTCTGGCTGGAGCGAGCTTCCCGCCACCATGCCTGCCAACAACGTTACTGTAGAAGGCACGTTTACTCCTCAGGTTTACACCCTCACCTACAAAATCGACGGCGAAGTGTATAAAACCTACACCAAAGGCTACGGCTCGTATATAAGCAGCTTGTCGGCTAAAATCAAAACCGGCTACACTTTCTCGGGTTGGGACAACGAACCCTCCGAAATGCCCGCTTCCGACCTTGTGGTTAATGGTTCGTATATCAAAAACAAATACACCATCACCTATTTGGTAGACGGCGAGGAGTATAAAACCGAAGAGGTAGAATACGAAGCTGCCATTGCACCTACCGAAGCTCCCACCAAAGAGGGCTATACATTCTCGGGATGGAATCTTGTTTACGAAACCATGCCGGCATTCAACATCACCATCTCAGGTTCGTTTACCGAAAACAGCACCACCCCCGTTGCCTCTATCACCCAAAGCGAGGATATTAAAGTATGGTCTTTTAACCACACCATCTACATCGAAACCGCACCCGACACCAAATACACCATCGTAGACCTCCAAGGCCGCGTAATAACAACTTCAACAACAAAATCTACACACAACGAAATCCAAATCAACCAATCTGGAATAATGATTGTAATCATTGGCAACCAATCGTTTAAATTGGTGTTGTAAATACGTTACCGCACCATAATAACGCCGCCCGGGGATATTTCTCTGGGCGGCGTTTTTTTTTGTAAAAAAATGAAATGTCGTTTCACTTTTGCCAGATTGTTGCAACTATATATTTGGATTATTAACTTTTAATATTTAACAACAATTATTAAACTTTATTAACATGAAAAGTGAGATTATAAAACATTTTTCAGGAGGGGGCAGATTACGCTTTCTCCTTACGTTTGCTATAGCATTCGTGTTGGCAATGGGCTCGTGGAACGAAGCGCGGGCGGACAAATCTTATACAGGAGCCTATGCCGAATTTGATGCTACCAACGGAAAGTTGACTATCAAGTATGGAGAGACAACGTTAGTAAAAGAAGTTCGGTTTGGACTTTGGGATGATAAAGCGAATGCTACTGGTGATCACGATTACACTCCGAACAAAAACAAATTGGCCACCCAAATAAAATCCATTGTGGTAGATTACTCGATGCGAGGTTATAACATCGAGGATAATAATAATAATTATTTAAAAGTAAGGCATTTGTTTAATAATTTGCCATATCTTGAATCCGTTGACCTTACTTATTTAGACTTAACCTATGTTACCAATTTGCAAGCGTGGTTTATGGGTTGCACATCCCTGAAATATATAAATGGGTTTGATTCTACAGTAGGACTTAGAAAAGCTCATAGCATAACAAATGTGGCGCAAATGTTTGCGGGCTGTCATAATCTCACAAGCGTTGACCTAAGGTATTTTGATGCTTCTCAAGTTACCACTTTTGCACAAATGTTTCGCGACTGTCCAAAACTCGCCACTATAACAGGTATGTCTAATTGGCAAAACTCAAAAGCTGAAAACATGTCCGAAATGTTTGGAATGTGTATCAGTTTGAGCGAAATCGATTTAAGCGGATTCAATACTCAGAACGTGAAGTATATGGCTCATCTATTCAATATGTACAGCGAAAGCGGTTCCGACAACAACCTTACTACTATATACGTGGGTAATGGATGGACTACAGCTTATGTCTTAGATGACGGAACCGATATGTTTTACAACTGCAGGCATTTGCCCAACTTTTCGTCTTTGAATCCAGTAACACGAGCAAACGCATACGTGGGCGACGGTGGATACCTTTCCCCTAAATCTACCACAAAAACCGCGTACGCCGTGTTTAAAAACAACACCCTCACGTTTTATTACGACATTTATTTTAGTGATAATTATTCCAATTACTATAAACTCAACAGTGGTGCTACCAATCCGGGTTGGCTTGAGCATAGCAACGACATCAGAAATGTTTATTTTGCCAATAGTTTTTATAGTTACAGTCCTATCACTTGCTACCATTGGTTTTATTATTGCAGCAACTTGATAAGTATATCCGGCTCTTATAATACCCAAAGTGTAAAAAATACCCAAGGTATGTTTTACGGCTGTAGTAAGCTCACTGGGCTTACAAGCATAAATATGAATTCGGTAACAGAAGCAAGCAATATGTTCTACGGCTGTTCAAGCCTTACCGAAATGACATTAAATAGTTGTGATAACCTTGAATACGCTAACAATATGTTCTACGGCTGTTCCGGTATTCAATACATCACATTAGGAGCCAATAACAAACTTGCCGACACACGTAGCATGTTTTCTGGCTGTACTTCGTTGAAGAGGATATATGTTAATGAAAAAAAAGTAGGCGATCCGTCTACTTGCACCTTCGATTTGAGCAACGTTACCCAGTCGAGCAATATGTTTTATATCTGTAAAAACCTCAAAGGTCAAAAAGGATCTGGCGTAACTTCCACCGACAAGACAAACGCCCGCATAGATCAGGGTACATCTATAAATGGGTATTTTACTGCAATATATCAAAAAGTTACAATTATCAACAAGAATCCGACTTCCCCGGGAACCACAGACGGTTATTACAGCACAAAAACAGGATACCATAACATTGGTCACGGCACAAATAACGATTATATTTTTAAGGGTTGGACTACCAGCGGCGCAATAACCCATACCACACCTGTAGAAACAATCTCAATACCCGTCGGTACTCTTGGTGAAATAACGGTAACGGCACACTGGCTTCGCAAAATAGAATCAGCAAAAGTTTCGCTTACTTCCACCACCTACACCGGCAGTGTCGTTCCATTAGTGGTAACCATCGACAACAAAACTTTAAAACAGGGTACCGACTACACCGCCGATAAAACAGTGAAAAACGCACAATCTTATACAATCACCATCACCGGCAAGGGAGATTATACTGGCACTAAGACTGTTTCGTTGATACTTAATAAAGCATCGCTGATCATAACACCTGATAATAAAACAAAAGTATATGGTGAAGATGATCCTAAATTGACATATACAGTGGAAGGGCTCAAAGGCTCCGATAAACTTACTACTACACCAACACTCTCACGTTCTTCTGGTAGCACCGTTGGTTCGTACACCATATCAATATCTAATACTCCGTCTGCGGGCAGCAACTATAATGTAAGCAAAAGTTACAACACTTTCACTATCACAGCCAAACCAATAACCGTAACCCCCGATGCACTGTCTAAAACCTACGGCGATGATGACCCCACTGAGTTTACTTATACCGTAAATGAAGGCGGTTTAATAGGTTCTGACAAGCTCACAGGAAATCTTTCGCGTGTAGCAGGCGAAGCTGTTGGTGAATATAATATTGAGCAAGGCTCGCTTGCCAACAAAAACTACGCTATCACTATAGCTGAGGGAGCTAAATTTACTATCAACAAAAAGGATATCAACGTTACTCCTTTGTTTATAACAAAAGAATATGGTCAAGATGATCCTGAATTAAAATATAGCTACACCCCTGGAGACCTTGTAGGCTCTGACAAACTCACCGGAGCATTGTCTCGTACCGCAGGTGAAGCTGTAGGCTACTACGATATCAATATCGGTACTCTTGATAATCCAAACTACAATATTATTCTTGGAGCTTCTCAATTTCAAATCAAAGCACGCAATCTTACCGACCCCGTTGTTGTGTTAGAATCTGATGTGTTTGTGCTTGATAATGGAGAATCAAAACCCGGCGTAACCGTATACGACGGCACAAAAGTGGTTGATCCTAAAGAATATACTGTAGAGTATACAAATAATACGGCTGTAGGCGAAGGCACAGTAACAGTTACTGCCAACGGTAATTATGTTTTCAATGCCAGCAAAACGTTTGCCATCATCGACAAAGCTGACGCTTATTCCGTTACCTACAAAACAGGTAACGAAGAGACCAAAAAAGTATACGTGGTTAAAAACTCTACTACCGCCGAGCCATCTATCATCAGAGAAGGCTACTCGATAGAAGGTTTTTATCAGTCGGCAGCTTTCGACGAATCTACCAAGTGGGATTTTGATAACACAGTAAACAACAACCTCACACTCTATATTAAATGGATAGCCAACAAGCACAAAGTTTCGTTTGAACTCGATGGCAATCCGTTTGACTCTGAGCAAACACTTGATTACGGCACCGCAATCACCTATCCCGAACCCGAAGCCCGTGAAGGCTACACCTTCTCTGGCTGGAATCCCGCTCCTGCAACCATGCCCGACGAAGATTTCACTGCCGTAGGCTCGTATATCAAAAATGTTCACACCATCACCTACACCATCGACGGTGCAGAATATCTCACCAAAGAAAATGAATATGATGCTACGATTGCCATTATCGACAATCCTGCCGCCAAAGTAGGTTACAAATTCTCTGGCTGGACTCCTTCAACTTTGCCCGCCACCATGCCCGACGAGGATATCGTGGTAACAGGCAGCTACATCCCCAACAAGCACAAGCTCGTATTCAATGCCGACGGTGTAGCGGCTAAAACTATTGCCGAATTTGCCTTTGGCACAGATATATCTACCGTCATTCCCCAAGAGGCTCACAAAACTTATCTCTTTACCGAGCCTCCCACAGGTTTGCTCATGCCCGACTACGACCTTACTGTTGACGGACGTTTTGAAATCAACAAGTATAATATCGTATACAAGCTCGACGGCGAAATCTACACTACCATACCCACCGACGCCGGCAGCACTATCGCTCTGATAGAAAACCCCACTCGCGATGGTTACACATTCTCGGGCTGGAAATCAGACTATACCGAAATGCCCGACGAGGATATCACTATCTCAGGTGCTCTCGTTCCCAATCCTCACACCATTACATATAAGGAAGAAGGCAAGGAATTAACCACCATTAACACAGTGTTTGGCGTGGATATCAACACTACACTGCCTCAAAAACAGGGTTATAAATATGTGCCTTCGGAAGAAATTCCTGCCACCGTACCCGACAACAACCTTGTTATCGACGGTAAGTTTGTGGCTATCGACTACACACTTGCATATTATCTCGACTACGAGGAATATAAGACTGTAACCCTCCATTTTGGCGACCAAATTGCAGCTGAGGCTGTTCCCGAACAAACTGGATACAAGTTCTCTGGCTGGGTAGACCTCCCCGAAACTATGCCCGACAAAGATTTGACAATCTTTGGCACTTACGAGAAGCTTACCTACACCATCACCTTTATGGATGGCGAAACCAAGAAAAGCGAACAGAAACTTGCTTTTGGCGATGCTATTCAACAGCCCTCGATGACAGGCAAGCTTGGTTACACATACGTTTGGAAAAACTGTCCCGAATATATGCCCGACGAAGATCTTGTAATTGTTGGAGGTTACGAAGCTAACCTGCACAAGATTACCTATATGGTTTGCGACACAGTATTTGCATCAGTAATGGTACCTTACGGCAGCGAGATAACCGCTATTGAAGGTCCTGCCACCAGCGGCAACGAAAAATTTGCTTGGGGCTTTATCCCCGAAACAATGCCCGACAACGACATTACTGTTCTTGGCACAATCACCACCCCCGTAGCAAATATTCCTGAAAACGCCATCACAGCAAAAGTATGGTCGTATAACCGCACCATCTACATCGAAACCGCACCCGACACCAAATACAGCATCGTAGACCTTCAGGGTCGCGTAATAACAACTTCAACAACAAAATCTACACACGACGAAATCAATATAGCCAACACTGGTCTGCTGATTGTGATAGTCAACGGACAAAGCTTTAAAGTAATAAACTAAAAAATGGTTTCTTAATATGACAAACGCCCGAGAAGTATTTCTCGGGCGTTTTTTTTTATAAAAAATACTACCATTTTGAGCGTATAATCCTATTTTTTGGACGTAAAATCCTAACATTTTACCCCCTTCACCGCCTATTTTTGCACTATAGATTATTAACTAAAAACTATAAAGCAATGAAACTAAAACATTTTTTCAAAACCATCGCCGCAGTGATGATATTTATGATTACAGTGGCAAGTGCTAATGGACAGAGTAAAACCATTTACTCTATTTTGTCGAATGGCACTCTCACATTCTACTACGGCACGCCAACTAAGCAGGAAACCTCTCTTACAACGTATTATGATATAGGTGCCAACCCCGACTTTATATATTCTTCAGATAATCTTTATAAAGAACATGTAATTAAAGTAGACTTTGATCCCTCAATGCGCAATATAGCACCCCAAAAAATGCATTTATGGTTTCGCAATCTCAGCAACTTGGAAGAAGTTTCCGGAATGGGATATCTATCTTCTAGTAATTTAACAATGCTTGATTACATGTTTCAGAATTGTATCAAACTACGTAAAGTAGAATTTTCTGTTTATAACAATGGTTATTTTGAAAAGTTCTCAACAAGCAACATAACAAGTATGGCAGGTATGTTTTATAATTGTGAATCGCTACGGGCACTCGACCTTAGTACGTTTTCTACTTCAAATGTTACCGATATGGATGAAATGTTTGCAAGCTGTGAAAGGTTGGAAACTATAATAGTTGGAGATTATTGGGATGTTACAAATGTAACTCGCGATTACAGGATGTTTTACAATAATTATTTATTAAAAGGTAAAATCTCTTATGAAGAAAACCATACATCTAAGGCTTATGCTACTACTAATGGATATTTAAAACCTTCTTCCACCTCTGCCAAAGGTTATGCTCATTATATGTTTGGTACACTCACATTCTATTACGACAAGTTTTTTAACGATGAAACCTGTTATGATCTTAATACAGACAACATACGCCCCGAATGGAGTATGAAACAGTGCGACAATATTACAAAGGTTGTTTTTGATCCTTCTTTTGCCAAAGCTGAGCCCAATACGAGTTATTCGTGGTTTCATTCCTGCAAACAGCTAACTACAATCGAGGGCTTGAATAATCTTTCGTTGAACAAAGATACATGTTTTGCGTATATGTTCTGCAATTGTTCGGCGATTGAAAAACTCGACCTTAGCGCTCTTAATGTATGTAATGGTGCAAAAAATTTTAGTTATATGTTTAGCGGTTGTTCTAAACTGTCGAAACTTCAAATGATGGAACGCTACAATAGCTCAAGCAACGAATACTGCTCTATGTCGTACATGTTTGCCGGATGTGAGTCGTTGACATCAACTGGCTTTCTCGATAATTTTTATACCAGCAAAGCCACCAATATGTCGTCAATGTTTGAAGGGTGTTCAAAGATTGAATCGTTTTCTGCAAAAGCTTCAATTTCAAAATATCTTATAACGTCGGCGTGTACTATTATGACCTCTATGTTTAAAGACTGTTCATCTGTTACCGATTTTTCTATACTTACAACTTTCAACACCCAAAATGTAACCAAAATGAATAGGATGTTCAGTGGTTGTAAAAATTTAACAGAAATTAATTTGAGCTCATTTGATACTAAAAATGTTACCTCTATCCAAAATATGTTTGATGATTGTATTAACCTCACAACCATCTATGTTTCTGATTTATGGTCTACTGAATTCTTGTCTAATCTCAGGGTAAAATGTTTTGCTAATTGTGTAAATCTTGTGGGTGGAAAAGAAACAGCCTTTGCAAATGTAGAAAACAATGCTCACTTTGCCACTTTTGCTCATATCGACCAAGGAGCTTCAGACCCCGGATATTTTACTCCATACTCTTCTGATATAACATACAACCTTGACGGAGGTTCTGTGTCGGGCAATCCTACCACTTATACCGTTGAAACATCAAATTTTACTCTATCAAACCCCACTCGCACAGGCTACATTTTCGATGGATGGAGTGGAACTGACATTGACGGACTTTCAAAATCAGTTACAATTAAAAAGGGTAGTACCTACCCACGCGAATACACCGCCCACTGGACTTGCGACCTTACCTCTACAAGCAACACAGTAAAACTTGTTCCATCGGCAGAATATTACGACAACACACCTATTACGCTTTCCGTAACAGTCAATGGCACCACCTTACGCGAAAATATCGACTTTACTACTTCAACCCCTATTCCTGTAGTCAATGAATCTGGTACTTACACAGTAAAAATCACTGGCATAGGCGACTATACCGGCACTAAATCTGTTTCAATCACTATTGATGCGCTAATCGACGTAACTGTAACTCCCGATGCACTCTCAAAAACATACGGCGAAGACGACCCCACCGAATTTACTTATACCACAGTTGGCTTGCAGTCTGGCGATAAACTCGAAGGCTCTCTTTCGCGTCAATCGGGCGAAGATGCAGGTAAATATCTCATTACAGGCACACTTACAAACAAAAAATACCGTGTAACAATAGATGAGGTAATGTTTACCATCAATGCCAAAACAGTTGCCTCGCCCACCATCTTGCTCGAATCAGATGTGTATGTGTTTAACGATGAAGCTATCGAACCAAAAGTATCTGTTTTAGATGGCACTACTTTAATACCATCCAACGAATATACCGTGGTATACCAAAACAACAGAGCCATTGGTACGGGCAATATAGTGATAGTAGACAAAACCGGCGGCAACTACACAGTTTCAAGTTCCAAAGATTTTCAGATCGTAGATAAAGCGTCGGCTATAGAGGTAACATTAATAACCTCAGAAGGCAATCAGACAATATATGCTGTCAGCGGTCAAAAACTCACCCGACCCATTCGCGAGGGTTACACGGCATATCTCTACACCGATGTCGATAAATCTATCGAGTGGGATTACGATACCGATGTTATTACCGCTCCTGTTACGCTTTATCTTGAGTTAGAGCCTAATCTCCATTATATAGAGTTTAATATCGACGGCTATTATCCGCTGCCTGCAATGTCGAAATATTATGGCGAAGAAATCACTCTTCCCACCTTAGGCAAAACTGGCTACACATTTACGTGGTTAGATACTCCTCCCGCCACCATGCCCGACAAAGACCTTGAAATTCGTGGCACTTATACTATCAACAAGCACAACCTTGTTTACCTTCTTGATGGCAAAGAATACAGCTCAGAACAAGTGGAATACGAAACACCGCTTACACTCAAAGCCAATCCTGAGCCACGTACAGGATACACATTCTCAGGCTGGAGCGAAATACCCGCCACAATGCCCGACGAGGATGTAACAATTTCGGGTAGCTTTACCGCCAACAAACATAACTTGGTTTTCAAAATTGATGGAGTGGCACAGCCTGCACTACAGGTAGAGTACAATGCTATATTGTCGTCGTATTTTCCACGCAAAGCAGGATTTGCATTTAAACCTTCGGATACATATCCTGCCACAATGCCTGATGCCGACCTTACCATTTCGGGTAATTTCCAAGAAACATTATACACACTTTCGTATTATGTCAACGACGAATTGCACCATTCCGAAGACCATACTTACGGCGATAAAATTGATCCAATAGCAGAACCCCAGCTTGAAGGTTTTACATTTTCTGGCTGGTCAGAAATCCCTGCTACCATGCCCGACGCTAATGTGATAGTTGTTGGTACGTTAACTCAAAATTCGTATACCATCACCTATAAAATTGATGGTGAAGACTATAAGAAATTTACCAAGCATTTGGGCGACCCCATTGTTGACCCCATTGTTACAGCATCAAAATACGGATACACTTTTTCGGGTTGGGAAGAGCATATATCCACTATGAAAGAATCCGACCTTGTAATCAACGGTTCGTTTATAGCCAACGTTCATACTGTAACATATATGGTTGGCGGTGAGGTATATTCCACTGTAGAAACCGCATACAACGCCGATATTGTTCCTCCCGTCAACGACGACATCGAATGGAGCTACTATCCCAACAAAATGCCCAACTCAGATGTAGTAGTTAATGGCGATTATAAAAACGGCAATCCTTCCACCCCCGTATCCTCTCTCGCCGATGCTCCGAGCATAAAAGTATGGGCATACAATCACACCATCTACATCGAAACCGCTCCCGACAGCCAATACAAAATCATCGACCTCCAAGGCCGCATAATAACAACTTCAACAACAAAATCATCGCACAACGAAATCCATATTAACCAATCAGGTATACTGATTGTGATAATTGGAACTCAATCGTTTAAATTGGCGTTGTAACCGTCATTGTAGAGACGTCATATTATGGCGTCTCTACCGCTGTAACCCTGGACATCGTGCCGCCTTGTGTGGCTCGTTGTCCGGGGTTTTTCGTGTAGAACCCCCACAAAAAATGCAATATTTCATTTTAATAAATGTAAATTTGCACTTTCATTTTCAATCCCTAACTTTGCACCGCAATAAAGGAATTGAATAACATGAAACTTAGCGAACGCTTAAAACAGGATATACGCTACGACGAATCGCTCAATGCGTGTATGAACTGCGGTATATGCACGTCGGTATGTCCGGCGGCAGAGTTTTCTGACTACGACCCGCGCATTCTGCTCAACATTGTGCAGACTGGCGACGATGCCGAACTCGAAAAACTGCTCAAATCTGATTTCATCTGGCTGTGCGGCCAGTGTATGAGTTGCAAAACCCGCTGCCCTCGAAACAATGTGCCCGGACTTATGATTAATGTGCTTCGCCGTTATTCGCAAGAACTCGGATACTTTACCGAATCTAAACGCGGTCGTCAACAATATGCCCTCAACAAGGTGCTCAACGACAATATCCTCCATCAAGGCTACTGCATTGTGCCCGAAAGCGTTAAACCCGACCTTCACCCCGAACAAGGTCCTGTGTGGGAATGGATTTATCGCAATCTCCCTGAATTTTACGACCGTATGGGCGCTAACCTCCACAAACCCGGAGCTGGCGTGCTTCGCAAAATCGACGACAAAGACCTCGACGAAATCCGCCGTATTTTTGAGGAGACCGGCGCTATGGAGTTGCAAGATGCTATCAACAAATTTTCTGAACAAAAAGCCGAAGACCTCGGTTATGACGATATGAATCAATATTTTGTTGATATTTTCAAAGGAATTGTTTAATGCATAATCCATAATTCATAATGCATAATTAATTCAAAATTCGTAATTAATGAAAGAACCAATATATACCGTTAGCCGCGATTATCGCAAAGAAATCGCCGACGACAAATACTACTACGCCCGCAGTTGTATCCGTCAGAATTTTTTTCCGGGTTCTGAGGTAACATTCTTGCGTGTGCTGAAAGAGAATCTTGGTCGCGACATTTGGGACGACCCTCACCACACCACTTGCACCGGCATTGGATATCACTCTGATGTGGTGCCGTTCAACACAATTCAAACAGTGATTGCACGTCAGTTTTCGCTTATGACCGAAAACGGATACGAAAACTTTGTGGCATCGTGCGTTACATCGTTTGGTATGTACATCGAAATTACCGAAACGTGGAAACACCATCCCGAGCAATTGGAACAGATTCGCGAATATTTAAAGAAAGCCACAGGACGTGAGTTTATGATTCCCAAAAACATAGCCCACACATCCGACATTGTGTACAAATTCCGTATGCGCATTGCCGAGCAGATGAAATATCCGCTCGTTAATCGCCGCACGGGACAGCCCTTGAAAATTGTTGACCACATAGGTTGCCATTACGCCAAGATGTTTCCCGACAAGGGCGAAGGCGGCGCAGAGTTTACCCAAGTACTTCAAGGTATGATTAAGGCGTGGGGTGGCGCAACTGTAGACTATCCCGAACGCCGTCATTGCTGCGGATTTGGGTTCCGTCAATATTTGGTTCAGGCAAACCGAGGATATTCGGTGTCAAATTCTAAAAAGAAATTTGAAAGCATGCAGCCCTACGAACCCGACGCAATACTCACCAACTGTCCGGGCTGCGCAATGTTTCTCGACCGTTGGCAGTTTGTAATCAACGAGATGCACGGCGTGCGTTACGGCAAAGACAACACCACAATACCAGTTTTCACCTACGAAGAAATGGCGGGACTTGTGCTCGGCTACGACCCTTGGGACCTCGGTTTGCAGATGCACCAAATCGACCCCCGTCCATTCTTAGACAAAATTGGCATCCCCTACGACAACGACCGGATGTACAAAACCAAAACAGGCAAAAATATAGGAGAATACATACCACAGCAAACCAGATAACAATGCATAATGCATAATTCATAATGCATAATCACTTTATAATTCGTAACTAAATGAACAACATAGTAATAATAGGCGGCGGAATTGCAGGTGTAGAAACAGCCTGCACACTTGCTGAAAGCGGCAACCGCGTTACAATTATAGAACGTACAGGCGACATCGGCGGAAAACTCAACCGATGGTACTGCCTTTTCCCAGATTTTAAAAAGGCTGACGAAATCAAAAAGTACCTCAAAGAACGTATAGCCAAATTTGATATCGAATTGAAACTAAACTCTGAGGTAGACAAGGCCGAACGCAATGGTAATCAATGGTATATCTACACCGGCAATGTGCGTTACACCGCCGATGCTGTGGTAATTGCCACTGGCTACGAACTTTTTGACGCCACCCGCAAAGAGGAACTCGGCTACAAGATTTACGACAATGTAATTACCCAAGGCGACCTTGAAGACAAGTTTCGAGCAGGTGATTTTAAAACCACTTTTGGCGAAAATCCAAAACGTGTGGCTATTGTGCACTGCGTGGGTTCGCGCGACGAAAAATGCCACAACCTCTACTGCTCCAAAGTGTGCTGCGTAACGGGCGTTAAGCAGGCTATCGAGTTGAGCAAATTTTTGCCCGAAACTCAGATTTTCTGCTACTATATGGACCTCCGTATGTACGACAAGCATTTTGAAGAACTTTACCGCACCGCTCAGGAGCATCACAACATACAGTTTATCCGTGGACGCGTGTCGGAGGTGTCGCAAACTCCCGACCATCGTCTTGCAATCAAAACCGAGGACACACTTTCGGGTCGTCCGATGAAGATGAAACTCGATATGCTTGTGCTTCTTGCCGGAATGGACACCAAGAAACATAATAAAAAGGTGTCGGAATTGTTTGACGTGGAGCGCGAAGAGTCAGGTTTCTTGAAATCAAAAGATTTTCACATTGGCGCGGGCATATTGTCGCAAAAAGGAGTGTTTGCCGCCGGATGCTGCATTTCGCCAATGTCGATAAAAGAAACCATCGAAAATGCCCGCAGTAGCGCGGTTCAAATCAACCAATACCTTAAAACTCTGTAAGATATGGATTTCGGATTCTCTACATTAGAAGCCCGCTCAATAGATTTCGACAAGTTCGACGGAAGGATTCTCCGCTACGTGCTTCAATATGAGCCGTCGCTGCTGGTATGCCTTTCGTGCGGAGGTTGCACAGCCACTTGCAGTGCGGGAAACCTTACCGATTTTAATATCCGAAGGTTGCAACTTATGCTCCGTCGCGGCGAGGTAGAAAACCTCCAAACCGAAATCAACAAATGTATGCTCTGCGGCAAATGCCTTTTGGTGTGTCCGCGTGGCGTTAACCTGCGAAACGTGGTGATGCTTATCAAAAAAGCCCTCGTTCACTTTAAAAATCAGGAGAACTAACTATGGAATTTAAAGACTTGTTTTATTACCCCTTTATATTAGGCGCAATTTACCTCTTTGGTGTGGTAATTTGGCGTTTTACCAAGTGGTTTATAGGCCTTAGCAAAATCGACAAAATCCGTGTGCGCATAGGATTGTTTTCTAAAAAGACCCTCAAATCTATTTGGGAAAGCATTCGCGAAGGATTGTTGCACCGTAATGTATTCCGCAACAATAAGTTGCTCGGATATATGCACATGTCGTTGGCGTTTGGATGGTTTTTGCTCATTGTAGTAGGCCATTTTGAGGCGTCGAGTTATCACGGGTCGATGTTTTTTCCGTTTCAGCACTCGGTATTTTTCCGTTATTATGTAACTGATAATGTGCAATTTCCGGGGCACGTTTTCTTTGCCTACGCAATGGAAATACTCCTGTTTTTTGTGCTCAGCGGCGTAATGCTTGCATATTTTAAACGTTTCCGCAGCAAGGCTTTTGGTATGAAACGCACCACTCGTATGCGCTACGGCGACCGCATTGGTCTCACCGCTCTTTGGTTGATTTTCCCGATGCGTTTCCTTTGCGAAACATTTACCGCAGGCGTTTATCACAATGGAAGTCCCATTTTCAACAATATAGGCGACGCATTTGCTTCGTTGGGAAATCTTGAACCGTGGCTCAATCCGCTGTGGCTCACATATTCTATTGTACTCGGAGTGTTTTTTGTGGCGTTGCCTTACACAAGGTATATGCACATTCCTGCCGAAATCAACTTGATTTTCCTTCGCAATTGGGGCGTAACGCTCAAAGAACGTCGCGTAAACACTTTTACATTGGCTCAGGTTTACAGTTGTTCGCGCTGCGGTATCTGTATTGATGCTTGTCAGTTGAACCTTGCCGGAATCAAAAACTCGCAATCGGTTTACGTGCTCAAAAATATCCGCAACAAAAACCTCACCGACGAAGTGCTTTTCAACTGCCTTATCTGCGGCAAATGTCAGGAGGCTTGCCCGGTGGGTATCGACGTAAACAAACTGCGTATTACTCAGCGTATTGAAACCACTCGTCAATACAATTCAAGTTACGACTACCTCAAAACCTCTGAGGCTAAAAAAACCGACATTGTATACTTTGCCGGCTGTATGACTCACCTCACACCCGCCATCAAAAAGTCTATGCTTCAAATACTTGATGCCGCTGGTGAAAACTATTGGTTTATGGACGAACACAAGGCTCCCTGCTGCGGACGTCCGCTTATGACCGCCGGACAGTTTGACGCCGCCCAAAAACTCATCGACACCAACACCAAGATGATTTTGGATTCGGGTGCAAAAAAACTGCTCGTTACCTGTCCTATATGTTACAAGGTGTTTAAAGAAGACTACACATTGCCCAACGTTGAGGTTGTACACCATTCAGAATATATTCTCGACCTTGTTAAGCAAGGCAAAATCACGCTCAAAGCCTCCGACAAAAAGGTGGTTTATCACGACCCCTGCGAACTTGGACGTGGCAGCGGCATCTACGCTCAACCCCGCGAACTTCTTTCGCAGAGCGTAACCGTAAAACCCATTGCCCACGAACGCGAAAAGGCACTTTGCTGTGGTGGTTCGCTCTCAAACCTCAAAATCTCTATGGACGAGCGCAGTGTGCTATCCGCCCAAGTGATGAACGAGTTTGCATCCTACAATCCCGACTACGTGGTAACATCCTGCCCCCTCTGCAAAAAGACATTTGCAAAAACGGACATCTTGCCGGTGAAAGACCTTGCCGAGGTAGTGGTGGAGAATATGGAGAAATAGATAACACCAACAGCATTAAGTGGACTCAACTACTCCCCATTCATAAACTTTTCGCCTTTGATTTGGCGGATGCGTTTGTGGGCGTAGTTGAGGGCAACGCTGTCGTCGCTGAGGTCGACAAATTGGCTGAGGTACTCCATCTCTTTTTGGGTGTTTTTGAGCATCTTGTAACAGGTGCTTATTCTGTACGATAGGGCGGCGTCCATATCGCTTATGCTTTTGATTTTGAGATAGTAGTCGAGAGCCTTGCGCCAATTTTTGTTTTCGTAATATTCTGCTATGCTGTAATATATGGTTTTCAGAGAGTTGGGGTTGGGCTGCATAAAATCAACAGCGCGGTTAAGGTTTTGTGTGCCATCAAAGTTTAGCGAATCTATTTTCATCTGCACAAGCCCCAACTGCATAAGCACGTTAGGGTCGCGGTCGAGAGTTAGTTCGTTGGCAATTGTCAAACTTTCAAGGGCTTTTTGGTATTGTTTGGCGCGTTTTGCCGCAACACCCAGAAAATAATAGTTGTTGGGCGTAACAGCTCCGGCAGCAATCACACTTTCGTATTCCCATATAGCTAAGTTGTATTTTTCGTTGAGCAGATACACCCTTGCTTTCAACTCGTTGATACTAATGTTGGTAGAGTCAATTTCGCTATATTTTAACAAACAGTCTATTGCCACGCTCACGCTGTCCATACCCATAAGGTTTTGGGCAAGATTGATGGTATTGGTCTGATTAAGAGGATTTTTGTTGAATAGGATTCTCTGATAAACAAGCTGCATTTCGGGGTCGGCGTCCGATTTTTTCAGGCTTCGGGTAAGAAGAAAAAGGTCGCTTTCGAGCGTGTCGGGACTCAGTACCGAAAGGCAGATGTCGCTGCATTTTTTGTAATAACCTCTGTTGAAATAACATACAGCAAGTTTGCGTTGCAGCGTGTCGCTTGGGCGGATTTTCGATGCCATTTCTAAATACCGCGAGGCGGTAAAATAGTCGGTTTTTTCGATACAGATTTTGGCTGCGGAATAGAGTGAGTTCCAATCAGTTGTGTCAACATTTTGTTGAGCCTTGGCAGCAGTAGCCATCACCGCCAACAACGATAAAATGATAATGTGTTTCATATTCTTAGGATTTAGTTTTTGGCAAATATATGGATAATTTTGCACCTTTCAAAAATATTTCCTACATTTACCGCGAAAAGAGGTAGAAAAATTCTCTTTTTTTGCTATCTTTACACAAAAAATAAATGTTTAACATCTTAAAATTATTAGCTATTATGAAAAATATAACTAACAAAATTCTACAATGGGGGGGGGTAAGTAAAGTACTATTTACCTTAATCCTTGCATTAACATTAATTTCCTCGTCGATGTCGGGGTATGCACAAGAGGCGTATGCTGTTGTTAACGACGGTGCGCTGACGTTTTATTATGACAACAACAAACCAATCAATTATATTAGTTGGGAGCGATTAACGCGACAAGGAGATTATACCACATCATATTCTGTCGATAAGCTCGTTTTCGACCAATCGTTTAAAAATTTTAAACCAACCACTTGCGCATATTTGTGTTCTCATTTTAATTACATCACCGAAATAGTTGGTATGAAAGAAAACCTTAATTCCGATGATGTAACCGATATGACAAGTATGTTCTCAGGCTGTTGTCTACTTAAAACAATCGACTTGTCGGGGTTTAATACCTCAAAAGTAACAAGTATGGATTTTTTGTTTTACAATTGCCGCAATCTTAGAGCAATTTTTGTAGACGACAATTGGAATACATCTTCGGTTTATCAAAACACCGACTTGTTTGCATCTTGCAACAAACTTTTCGGAGGCAAAGGTACTTCGGTTTACGATGTTGGTGTTTACAACGATATATCATACGCCCAAGTTGACAAAGGGTCAAGCAATCCGGGTTTCTTAACAAAATATGGCGACCCTGTTTTTTCAACCCAAGTTCCATACGTTTTAGTTGAAGGCAACACCGCCACATTCTACTACGGTTACGAACCTGATGGAGCATTGTATGCAATGGCCGAAGGATGGCCTAACGCTACTGATATTACCAAAGTAGTGTTTGACGAATCGTTTAAAAACTTCAAACCAAAATCTTACGCCAATTTGTTTAACGGTCTCAAAAAACTTACCGAAATAAAGGGCATGGATCAAAACCTTAATTCAGAATTGGTAACTGATATGCATTATATGTTTATGCAC
>JAGCDD010000313.1 GCA_017651345.1 Bacteroidales bacterium
ACGGACGTGGCATCAACATCAACTCCGTTTACCGCATTCAACCCCGCATCGGCATTATTCCAAACAAAACCCTCAACTTTTTTGTAGAATACGAATACACAGCGGCAGAATACGGCAAGGTAGAGCCCGAAGGCACTGATTTTTATAAATTTACCAAAGATTACACCGTAGGCAATTCGCGTTTTATTGCCGCCGTGGTGTTTAATTTTTAAGATGTGTATCTAATCAAAAACATTTAAGATATGAAACCTTCAACATCAATCAAAATCGACAAAGAGTATCTTGATTGGATAGCAGAATTGAGTCAACGCTATCGACAAAGTCAAATCAAGGCTTCGGTAAGTGTCAACAACTATATGTTGCGATTTTATTGGTCGGTAGGTCAGGATATCTGCGATAGACATTTTGAAAATAAGTATGGCACACATTTTTATAAGCGAGTTGGACAAGATTTACGCGACACCTTGAACCTCAAAAAAGGTTTTTCGGAAACAACATTGAAATATACAAAGTATTTTTATGAGTTATATTCGCCCTTGTTCTCAAATCGTCTACACGATGCAGACGATTTTGAATTGTTGTTTTGTATACCTTGGTCGCACCACGAGTACATAATCAACAAGGTAAAGGGAAATGCGGAAAAAGGACTTTTTTTTGTACGAAAAACCTTAGAAAACAATTGGGGACGAGGTGTCTTGCTCAATTTCTTAGACACTGATTTGTTTGAAACACAAGGGAAATCGCAAACTAATTTCAAAAGTATTTTACCTCAACCGCAAGGCGACCTCGCGGAACAAATGCTCAAAAGTCCTTATAATTTTGATTTTCTGCAAGTGGACGAAAAATATACTGAGAAATCAATTAAGGAACAACTTGTAAAAAACATCATTGACTTTCTACTTGAACTTGGACGTGGTTTTTCGTTTGTTGGTAAAGAGTACCATCTTAACGCAGGAGGAAAAGACAAATACATTGACCTTTTGTTTTACATAATTCCACTTCATTGCTATTGTGTTGTGGAGGTTAAAATCACAGAATTTGATTTTCCTGATATTGGACAACTTGCAGGATATGTTGCAATGGTTGACGACCTACTAAACACGCCACTCGATAACCCTGCCATTGGACTTTTGATTTGTAAAGAAAAGAATAGTGTCCTTGCTAAATATGCTCTCTCAAAAATCAATTCACCAATAGGCATATCTGAGTATTCAACATCAAAACAATCTCTTCCTAAGGAATATCAAGAAACACTTCCTTCGCCTGAGGAGATTGCTAAAAAACTGTCGGTAGTTAACAAAGTGTAAATACATTTACTTATTAAAAAAAATGAAAATCAAATATTTGCCAATTGCCTTAGCCACCGTTGCTTTATTATCTTGCGGTGGCGGGCAAAATGGCGAAAGTTTCAAAACCGATTATGGAACGCTTGCCCTTCGCCGCATTTCCGACACTTTGAATATTATTGAGCATTTTGATGGCGATTCCATTATCTCTCAGTGGGAATTGCGTTTTCCGGTCTATCGTTTCGACTATGGCGACCTCAACGGCAACGGTCAAAACGAAATAGTGGTAGGCGTTACCAAAAAGACCCGCTATTGGGAAGAAGGCAACCGATTGTTTATCTACAAGTTGTACAATGGCCGCCTGATACGACCCCTTTGGCTTGGTTCGCGCCTTGGTGGCGACATTCTCGATTTCCGCATCAACCGCAGCACTAAACCTGCACAAATCATCACCACCGAGGATTTTAAAGATTCAATCGTTACGGCTGTGTATAGTTTGGGTGGATTTGGGTTGAGGTTTGAGGGGATAGAGAAGGTGGAGAAATAAAAATCATTTCAAGAATTTACGCAATATTTGCCAAAAAAGAGTATCTTTGTCTTTTGAATTAATAATTTAATAGTTGAAAAACCTCACCAAAAACCACTACCCAATGGCACTCTCACAACACATAATCAATCTTACCCGCCTTGCTCTTGCCGATAGGGTACTAACCTACAAGGAGCGGGAGACCATTGTTGATGCTGCTATTAAAGAGGGTGTGAAGTCTGACGAAATCAATCAGTATTTGGATAATGCGCTCAATGAACGGCTTAAATACTACACCAAAGAAGAACTTAAATGTTGTATGGCGTGCGGTGCGCAAATTCCGTTGATTTCAGATATGTGTCCTTATTGTGGTAATTATCTTCAAAATATTGATACTCAACGTGTAGGTCCTCCCATATTTGTGATAGGCGATGATGCAGATATTATCCGCTCTGAAAATATGAGAGTGTGGCAAGAAAAGAAAAATCTCAAAACTTGTCCCGATTGTGGTGCACCGTTTCCATTGTTGAGTAATATCTGTTTGTCTTGTGGACATATTATGCACGAACAACGTGGAACAGAGTTGAATATCAAAACTTTGATTGTGAAAATTGAAAAAAGCATTAGGAGGCTTAAAAATGTTCCTATTCCTTCGATAATAGATTTTATTATGTATTATGGTTCTATTTTGTTGTTTTTGACCTTCTTTTTTTGTTCGATTTTCAACCCTGATACAATAGTTTTTTTCTTATGTTTCACTTTCGTAGCATTTTTTTTTCTTGTAGCACGAAACAAAGAAGCATTGACTATTCAAGAGGCAGATGAGTATTATTACGAAGCCTTGTATACTCATAAAATGTATCTTAGAATCGTAAAAACGCTTTACGGTAACAATAAAGAAGCCCTAGATCTTTTGGATAGTTACTCGTCAAAAATAAAAGCAATCAAAAAACGCCGCATTCTCAATATTATTTTTTTAGGTATTGATATTATTGTGTTTTTTGGATTTATACTTTTCTTCAAACATTTTTTTCTTCCTTTGATTCACTAATTTAACGGTATGAACGATAATAAATCAAGTTTTCAGGAAATTAGCATTGCTCTTGAAAATCTTTTAAAAGATTATCAAAAGCAATATCCCAAAACTATGGGAGATGTTTTTATGAACAATTATGCCTTTTGGGTGCTATTGATTTCGGTTGGCTTGTCTTGTGTATTCTATTTTGGAACGCAACTCATAGAGTATAAAATTATGATTTATGAGTCTCTCTTTTTTAGTGGTACATTGATAATAAAAACAAAGAGAAAAAAAATTTCATCAACACTTCTTCCTCAAATAGAGCAACTGAAACAGCAGATTGAACCATTTGCCGAATATCCTGACGTTAAAAACTATCTCAAAGAATTTGACATTGAGTTGAATGAAACCATCAAAAACAAACAAAAATATATTAGGATTCATCGTATTTGTTTTATTTCGTTAATGCTTGTGTTGGTTTTTACAATTTCGGTAATTATGTATTTGCCCTAAAATATTTTTCCGTACATTTGCAGAATAATAACATAAAACATTTTCCATTATGAAAAAACAACTCTTATTTTCAACCTTAGCCGCCATTATGCTAAGTGCTTGTGGCGGAGGCTCAAACCAAAACGCCGGCGGCGAAAACAAAGCGGCTGCCGACACTATCACCGCATTTCAAATTTTCAAAATGCTCAATCCAGATATGGCGGCTGAATCCACTAATGCCGACTCTTCTGATAGAATGTATTATCTTTTGTACAACGAGGAAGAATTGTCTGGCATCAGTACTCTGTTGTTGCGCCACAATGACAACGGATATTTAGTTGTTACCGAGAAAAGTTCGCACGACGAAATGGGCGATGTATACATAGATTATTTAAAATTTTATCACTATAACGATGGCAACCTTACCGAACTGAAAGACATTCAGCCCACACCATCAATCAACGAATTTGCCGCCATCGATGCCGTTGCTTTTTACGACCCTAATGATGAAGGAGACTTTGGTCCGGCGGGTATTATATACAATTATAATTTTGTCGATCAACTTCTTGAAGTTAGTGCTTCTCCGTTTTGGGTAGATCCGTTTTACCTTTATTACAAATGGGACGGTTCTAAATTTGTTCTCGACCATAAAAGCGACCTGCCAAAACATATCAATTTGATTACGTCGGCAGGCTTGGGCAATATTTACGTGGGCGACAATCCTCCCGAAAAACTCGAAGGATTTCAGGCCAACACCCTCGGCAAAACTATGTACTTTAACCGCGACGGCAAAAAAATGTTTAAACTATCGCTAAATGCCGACGGCAAAATAGACACAATTACTATTTTATCAGACCTTTACACTTATAGAATGGATGTTGACGGACCTTCCAAAACCCCTCTTGGAATAGGATTCAACCCCATCGACTATGGTTTTTGGGTCAAGCAGTATTTCAAGTTTAAAGACAACAATTGGGTAAGGACAATCCCCGCAGTTGCCGACGAAAATCTTGAAAAAGCAACTCAAAAGAACGACTCGCTTGGTGTAATAGAGTTTTACACCACAAATGATGGCATTACGAATCTTTATCCCGAAAACGGCAAAATTGTTACCCACGATAACAGACCCGAATTCAACGAAAATGCTACAATTACTCTTATAAAAATTTATAAAGGTCAGCCTGATTTTGGACTCGATATTTTTCGTCAACTCATCAAACTACACGCAAAGGAAAACGACGACAACCCGCTACTCAACTACGATGAACAAGCCGACGAAATATACAAAGACAATAAAAAAACTAATGGTTTTCATTTGAATGATTATGGTTCTCATCAAGTTTATAACCACGCTTTCAAGTATTTTCCGCTCAAAAGTGGCGGCTACAAGGTTTATGAATATGTGGCTTGGGAACACGGCTTCCGATATGATTACCACGTAGATCCTTTTGACGAACAATACCACCTCTATTGTTACATTTATAAAGACGGCACCCTAACACCCACAGCCCTTGAACCTGACATTCCATCAGATTTGCACTCAACCCCCACGCCCCTCACCGACAACGGTCTTAAAGGATTCGGAGATACTTTTGTCTGGGACGGCGAAAGTATGGTAAAACAAGAAGAATAAATTTTTATAAACCAAACCACACTCAATTATGGCAGTATCAAAACACATCGTTGACCTTACACGTCTTGCGCTTGCCGACCACGTGCTTACCTTTAAGGAACGCGAAACCATTGTAAAAGAGGCACTTGCCGAGGGAATTTCCGAACCCGAAATCAACGCCTTTATGGACAATATGCTTGCGCAGAGGCTCAAATCGTTGCACAAGGAAGAACTCAAAGACTGTCCCGCCTGCGGTGCGCAGATTCCGCTAATATCCGACCAATGCCTCTTTTGCGGACATAAGTTGGAGTCTCAGGAAGGTGCTCCGGCACAACACGTTTCGGTAACGGGTAGCGCCGCCGACATTATCCGCCAAGAAAACCTCAAAACTGTTGCCGAGGAGCAGAATCTCACCAACTGCCCCAACTGCGGTGCGCCTTTTCCGCTCATTAGCAACATCTGCACCCACTGCGGACACGTGCTCCACGCCCGAAAAGATTCTGACCTCAATATCAAAACTCTTATCGACAATATCAGCCAGAGTATTACCAAAATTCAGTCGGCACACAAGCCCACCGTCTTTGAGATGATAGCAGCCAATTGGTCAAAATTGCTGCTGCTGTTTTCTATCGCGCTGTTAGTGTCGTCGTTTGCTTATCCAGGCGGTTGGGGCATCTGCGCGTTTGTGGTGGCAATCCCGCTCATATTCTTGGGAGTGATAAAAAGTCAGAGCGACGGATATTCACCCGTGGAATTGGCCGATTATGCATATTATTCTGCCCTCAACGACCGTAATATGTACATAAGGCTTGTGCAATCGGTATACGGCGACAATCCCGAAGCCAAGAAATACATAGCGCAACTCGGCGACGAAATCCAGAAAGCCGAAAGAAACCGTCGCAGCAACAGGTTGATTATCACCATATTTGCTGTGATTGTGTTTGCTATGATGCTCTTGCCGTTAGTGGTTAAGCCATCATACGAAAAATACGTCGACAACAACATCGACAAGAATTACACTATCTTTAAAACTGATGAACCAACTAATAAATAACCGCACTATGGAGACAATCGAAAAAAATACATCACAACCCGAATCGGGCAAGACCCAATTCCAAAACACCGTCAAGGATATTGAATCCCATCTTTCGGAATACAAGAACTCGTATCCCAAAAACTTCGGCGACGCATTCCGTGCCAAAATTATGCTCTTTTGCATAGCGATAGCCTCCTACTGCATACTTTCGGCGGTGGCATTTTTCAACGTAAGCACCGCAATGATGGCTTTTATGGTGGGACTTCCACTGCTGATTATTGCCATCAAATACAACGAAACACCTTCCGATGGCTATTTTGAAAAAAGGAAAGTGCTAAGCGGATACCGCTCGTTGAAACAATTGAACGAATTTCCCGACGTAAAAAACTACCTCCAAGGTCTCGACACCGAATTAGAAGCCGTAGAAAAACGCAAGGAAACATACAAAAGAACCATCACCATACTGTTTTGGCTCTTTTCTGCGGTGTTGTTAGCGTTGTTGGTTCGCAGTTTTGTTAACGACAACACATTTTTGCGCGACGACTTAGAGAACATCCATTCGGGCGACAACTGCGGCGATTTCACCGAAATAGCACCCTATTTTCACCTCGAAGACCATAAGCCTTTTGTGTCTATTAGTCCGCTTGATGCCTCTCTTTCACCTTCCAACGCCGATTTGTTTATCGTAAATCTCAACACCGGCAGCGGAAACCAAGCCGACGACTGTCTTGCAGGTTTTAGGTTTGCAATACCTGAAATCAAAGATGCTACTGCCAATAGCCGCTACATCCTCACCATCACCGACAATGATGGCAATCCGTCAGAACTGTCGTTTGAGTTCAGCACCTCCGACAAATACATTCAAAAGCGCATCGCCGCCAAAGAACCCCAAGCGCTCAACATCGCCTACTACGTCTACACCCACTCCAACGAATTGCGCTACAAAGTGGAGCCAGTTGATAATTGATAAGCAGAAGTAAAAATTGCGGTTGTTGTTTTATTGCAATATTTTATCAATTTCCTCAGACGAAAGTTTAGTGTATTTTGCAATCATATCAATTGAAATACCATCAGCAAGCATTTGTCGTGCAATTTCGTATGCCTTAGATTGTTCGCCTTCCGCACGTCCTTCCGCACGTCCTTCTACCAAACCTTCCGCACGTCCTTCTTCTCTGCCTTCTTTCCTACCTTTTATCTCTGCAAAATCTATCGTATTGTAATAATCTCGGTAATCTTTCAAACTATCACGATAGGCAAGCAATTCGTTGGGTTTGTATTTTGAAATTCCTTCTGACGGCATAGAGGCTGCGGTTTTTAGTTTATCAGTTGCAAAAATAAAAATAATGATTGAGATTGCAAAAATATTTTTTTTGTATCTTTGCCATATTAAACATTAAACAATAAACACATATCATTATGAAAAAACAACTCGCAATCATCTTTTTAGCCGTCATAACGCTAATGGCGTGCGGTGGTGGTACACAAAGCCAAGCACAAAAAACAAAGCCGTCATCTGATATTGTAACTGATATTTGGCGGGCTTACCTCACTTCTAACTATTCCGAAGTGACAGAAAAAAACGTTAACGCAGTATTAAAAGTACTCGAAAAAAACGCCGACAATACTGCCGCCACGCTTACTATCAACGGTCAAACCGACGAACTTGTGTTTGGCGAATCCGACGAATCTACCACCGAAGCACCTGACGATGAAGAAGATGAATTTGGTCCGCCCGAATCAGATTATTACACATACTATTCTTTAGCCGCATATCCTTTAAACAAAGGCGGATACATTGTTTTATTTAACTACGATGCTTCAAGTTGGGGATTAAAAACTCTTTCGGTATTTTTGTTTAAAGACAACAAACTTACACGCTTAAAAAATAGTTTTCCACCGCTTTACGAAGAATTGGTTGCAAAGGAGCCTCCAATTTCTGACGAAACCGACGAACGTGTGAAACTCAACGGCACCGAAGTAATTTTCCTATCGCAAGATTGTATGATCACCACATTCACCGCCAAAAGTTTTACCGTTAGTCAAGGCGGTATGGAAGAATACACTTACAAATGGAACGGCGAAAAATTTGTGGAATAATTGAAATTATTAAAAAAATCCACTTTTATTGATACACCCAATCAAATAATTCCGTAACTTTGGCGCGGAAATAAAAACAACCAAATAAACTATAAATGATAATTATTAAACCAAACTTGACAAAATGTAAAGCGGGGGGGGTAAAAACCTCCTCTTAAATTCCTTTTTAAATAAGTCAAGTTGGCTTTATTTAATGATATTACCGTTTTTCCGATGGATAATGCTCTGTCGGGAAAGCGGTTTTTTTATGCCCAATCGAATACAATCTTTTCAAACAATAAAAACCGACGTGCCGATGGGATATAACAGGCAATCAATATTATGAAAAAATCTATTATAGCACTTATGGCTTGTGCTATGCTTTGTGGATCAGCACAGTACGTTGATGCTCAAATTGGTAAAAATCTTGTTAACAAAGCCAAACAGGCAGGTCAGAACGCAGCAAAAGAGGTAAAACAAGAAACCTCGCCCGATGCTCTCAAAGATGCCGCAAAAGGTGCAGGCGAAGATGCCATCAAAAAGAAATGGTGGGACGAAACCGCTAAACTATTTGAAAATGTGGATTCCACATCCTCTATTTTGGATAGGTGTAGAGCATTCCACTATGCCCACAAAAAATATAGCGAGGCTACAAACAACGGTGCCAACGACCTTGATTTTCTCCTTGTTTACACCGAACGTGTAGTAATGAGTTACATCCTCGTAAAAGATATTAAAAGAGACGATTTTCTTAACAGTCAAAAAGGATTGTCGTGGGAAAATCCATACGATAAGTTGACACGTGCAGCGTGCGACGATGTTGACTCAGAAATATTCCACGGCGGAAAATTCCCTGTAGAGGTTATCAATCTCGCAAATGGACAGGAAAACACCCTTAATCAGCCTTGGCAAAATGTTTCTGTATACATAAAAGAAACGCTCGACAAGGCGGATAAATGTAAAACCAACGAGGCTAAACTCGTATGTCTTTATCGTGCCGTCTACTACCGCGAAAAATACACCGTAGAATCACCAAACGTATTTCCTACCGACGAGAATGTGTGTACAGAACGTATCAAGAAAGGTATAGCCGCATTGCCTGCCGACCTTCTTGCCGAAAACCCGATTCCCGAAGTACGTACAGCAAGTGAATTGTTCCAAGCACGTCTTGCAGTGGTAGAAAACCAAAAATATTCTCCAGTAGTTCCTTCAAGTCGCGATGCCGAAGTTGAGGCAAAGATCAAAAGCGGTGTACTTGCTATCAATCCCAATGCTAAAATAAAAATGGTTGCTTTCGCATCCGATGCTACAGCCGAATGGTACATTGAAAAAAATGCTTTGGATGTTCCTCTCAATCGTTCAAAAGTAGGCTTTATTGTAGTAGAATATCCTGAAAAACCGGGATTGAATCTTGCATACAATCTCCGTGTATACCAAACATATCAAGGCGGCGGCAAGTATAACAAAACTTCCGTTAATGTATCTCCCTCATTCTTGATTAACAAAGAAATCCTTTTCAATATTAATTGGTACGGAGTAGATATGAAATTCTAACATTATAATATTATTCAACATTGTAGAGCCGTGATATTATCGCGGCTCTTTTTTTATGCATATTTCCCACAATTTTACATTTGTACTAACATTTTTTTCCTTACCTTTACAACGGAAAAAAATAATTAATCAAAACCATTACTCAAATGAAAATTAAACATTTACCCATCGTCATTGCCGCACTAACACTATGTGCTTGCGGTGGAGCAAATCAAAACAGCGGCTCACAAAACGCCGACACAACCGCAAACAACGCCGACACCGTTGCCGCTGCACCTGTCCAAAATGCTGAACCGGTGGCAGACGAGCCGAAATCCTACCCCATTGCCTGCGAGGTGGCTCTCAAATATGCCGAAAAAAACGAACTGTTTCTTTCAACCGAAAACGTAAAAGAGCGATATGCCAGCTACGGCAAAGAGGTGGATGAACATCCTGAAATTATGGAAATTGCTCCCGAGGACGGATGTATGCGTTTAAGATGTTACACTATGAAATCTGGCGGTTATTATGTGCTATTGATTTGGGACGAGGTTTGCGACTGTCCGGGTGCTTACCGCTACGAATATTTCAACTACAAAGGCGGCTCGCTTACCAAAGCCAAAAGTCTGTTACCAAAACCCTCTATAACAGACTTTTACGCCAATTCCGACAAGTTTCCAAAAGACATTTTCAATATCTTGAAAACGCGTACTTCCGAGTGTAACTATTGCACTTTTGATAGAAACGGTGAAAAACTTGCTGCAAATTTCGAAATTTATGAATGGGACGGCGAATACGTTGTGCCAAAACCGTTAAATCCATACTTTGAAAAAAAGGGTGATGACAGTCCGAAAATCTTATACATTTGGGACGGAGAAAAATTTGTCCGCGACCCCGAAAATCAGCCCTACGAGGAGGATTTGAGCCTGTTTGGTGTTAAGGTGGAAACCGCCGAAGAAGAAGAAATTCCATTTTTTAGTGATTCTGCCACAGGCGACCTCAACGGCGACGGAGTCAAAGATTCGGTGTATATCGACAAATCTCTTTTTGTGTTTTTTGGAACGGCAAACGGCAGTTACAACCTTTTTAAAAAGTATGATATTCCTCAGCCCGAAGTCGGAAGGTTTGTAAAGGTGGTTTCTGTTAACAAAGGCGGCGACCTACTTTTACAAACTCAGTATCAGAGCGATGGTTGGTCTGATTTAACCTATACTCTGCGGTTTCAAAACGGCGAATTTGAACTTATCCATTATTCGGAAAATGCTGGGTTAGATTTTGAATCTTCAAAAGAATACGATTTTATAAATCTTAAAGCCGAAGAATCAGGCGGCGATGGTTCGGGTGATTATACTTTGCAAAAAATGCCGCTGATAAAACTCTCTGAAATCCAAATTGGTTTTAGCCCTGACTATTATGAATTACATAATTTTATTCAACAATAAACACATATCATTATGAAAAAACAACTCACAATCATTGCCCTCGCCGCACTTGCATTATCGTCGTGCGGCAACAAAACACAACAAAACGGTGGAAACCAAACCGATACCACCGCCAATGTAGAGACGTCACATTGTGGCGTCTCTACAACGCCCACAACAGAAACAACCAAACCCATTGTTACAAAGGACACCGTAATAATCGACATTTGGAAAGAATATCTTAAAGGCGGCTGGTTTGGCATTGACGCTTCGCCAGAAGACCTTATAAGTACTTATATTCCAATGCTTAATGTGCAATCACCCACAGTAGCATCGTTTACAATGGACGGTGAATTTTGGGAAACCCACACCATTGCTTGTTACCCTCTCAAAAATGGTGGTTATTATGCACTTTGGTATCTTGAAAGTGAGGACGACCCCGACGGCGGTCCTGCAACTTTTCAACTGCAACCTTTTATCTACAACAACGGAACTTTGACTCTTGCCGAAAATCAGTTTCCGCCCTTCGACGACAACTACGTGATGCAGCAAAACAAAGAAATGATGTGGCTCGAACCCGACGTTTCGCTCTCCAAATTCACCGCCGAAGGCTTTACCCTCAACCTCGGTGAAGAATCTCATACTCCATACAAATGGAACGGGGAGAAATTCATTAAACAATAAATAAAAACATATTATGAAAAAATCTCTCATCATTGCCCTTGCCGCCATAATGCTCAGTGCTTGCGGAGGTGCAAATCAAAATCAAACCTCCGGCACACAAAACGTCGATACCACTGTCACACAAAACGTTGCCACACAAAACACCGATACCGCCGCCACGGTAGAGACGCCACAATGTGACGTCTCTACACCCGTTGACGAATCACCCGTTGACGAATCACCCGCCGATGATCCAACACAAAAACCCTACATCGACCGTGTGAAACAATATGCCGCAAAACTGCCCACCGCTTACGCCGACACGGTTTATTCTTTTTATAAATCCGTAATGCCCAACGGAGATAACCGTACCGACGAAGATTACTATTTATTACCTTATAAATCAGGCGGTTTCTTTGTAATTGTTCGTATTTGTTCAATGGAATCTGGCAATGTATACAATTACGATTATCACTACAACTATATCAACGGCGAATTCACCAAAGCTAAAGATGTTTATCCCACACCCAAATACACTGATTTTGTGTCAGATGGCAACGCTGCCGATGCTGAAAGGATAGCCCAATTAACCGATGGTTTTGTATCATCTTTTTCCGAAGGAGTGTTACGTGTAGATGCATTGCCCTCCGGCTTAGAGGAAGGCGAAGAATTTCAAGAAATAGAAAAATACCAACAAGCAACATACAAATGGAACGGCGAAAAATTTGTGAAGTTTAAAGAGTAATGAGCCACGAAACCGACATTCAAAATCATTGCCGCAATTATTTGCCGCACTTTGAGAACCAACGTTATCAAATGATAACGTACCGGCTTTACGACTCCCTCCCCAAAGAAATCATAGATAAATGGAAGGAAGAAGTTGGAATTGGAGATGGAGTGCAGGCGGCTCGCCTGCCTAATTCTGCGGACGAGCCGTCCGCATTCCAACAATTGCCACACTTTGGAAATAACGCGGACGAGCCGTCCACGCTCCAGCACCAACGAAAACTCCTTCTTTTAATTGATAAATACGAAGATCAAGGTTATGGTGAGTGTTTTTTGCGAAACGACAATGTCGCTCAAATTGTTAAAGATAATTTGATGTTTCATAATGGCAAGAAATACAATCTTTTATGTTGGTGCATTATGCCCAACCACGTTCACGTATTAGTAGAAATGTTTAGTGGCATATCTTTGTCGGAGGTGTTGCATAGTTGGCGTTCGTATACAGCGCACCAAATCAACAAGTTACTTAACCGCACCGGACAGGTTTGGATGGCAGAATATTTCGACCGTTATATCCGCGACTACAACCATTATCAAAAGGTAGTCAACTACATACACAACAATCCCGTTAAAGCCGGCTTTGTATCTTCTCCACAAGAATATCGTTGGAGTAGTGCTTTTCAATAGTTGAGTTGGAGTTGGAGTGCAGGCGGCTCGCCTGCCATTTCAACACCTGCAAACCCTTGGAATGCAGGCGGCTCGCCTGCCATTAAAAATATGGCATTTTTTACTTGTAAAGCGGACGAGCCGTCCGCACTCCAACCAATATTTTCCCAAAAAATATATCCCCATTCCCATTTTTCCTTATATTTGCAATGTATTAATAACTATAAATTAAACCATTATCATAATGAAAATTAAACATTTACCCATCGTCATTGCCGCACTAACACTATGTGCCTGCGGTGGAGCAAATCAAAACAGCGGTTCACAAAACGCCGACACCGTGGTTGTCCCCGACTATATCGCCCACGCTATCTGCAAACAGATTAACCCGAAGGAAACGCCCGACACCGCCACTGCCAGCGACAACAACAAACTGTTTTACGGATTTTCGTATCCCGACCCCGAAGATCCGCAGTTTGGCGAATATGTTATCCAAGTTCAATGTTTTCCAAAATCCAATGGCGAATACGTTGCGGTATACATCCTCACCAACGACTGGGATGCAGGTGATTATAGCGAATCTAAAGTTGAAGCCTTTAAGTCTTACCTTTATAAAAACGGCACACTCACCGAAGACAATAATCTTTTGCCCAAGCCATCGTTCGACGATTTCAACAATGCCGAGGGTTTATGGTTTTATAATCCCAATGACCCGAAATGCGATTCGGCACGTACCGCTTTTAATAAAAAAGGCTGCGAATATCGTTTCAACGATGATATGATAGACGCTTGCATCAGCAACGAAGACAAATATTTTAGACTTCATTACAAATGGAACGGCGCAGAGTTTGAACCATCAGGCAGCGGTTTGTTTTTTGGCTGCATTTCTTCCAAAGGTTTGGCTAACATCCGTTTTGGCGAAGTTCCTCCGCAAAAACTCGCCGGATTCGACATCAACACTATGGGTCGCACAATGTATTTCAACCGCAACGCCAAACGAGACATTAAACTTTCGCTTTCGTCGGAGGGCAAGGTTGATACCATCGAAGTATTTTCCGAACATTATGGCTATCAGTTTTATTGCGCCGGCACAGGCTTCCTAATGGTGGGCAGCAACGAGGTTTCAGACGAATTTTCTAACTGTCTCAACCCGGAACTCGGCTTTGTGGAATTTTCTGAATACGACGGCGACATTTATCGACTCTTAAATGACGGTTGTATAATTGAGTTTAATTCACCCAACGGTGTAATAAAGAGTATAAAATTTTATAAGAAAGAAAACACCGTCGGCGAACCTGAAACTGATAATGAATCAGATACCCAACCTCAGTTTGCCACAGGCGACCTCAACAGCGATGGCATCAAAGACTCTGTGGCGTTTAACAAGGGGTTCTTTGTATATTTCGGCAGCAAGGACGGCAAATACAACTTGTTTAAAACATACAAGGTGTTCCCTTACGAAACCGATGAGAGCAATTCCTATGATTACTCAACCGATATCGAAAATGGCAAACTGATAATCACGACACGCCGTAGTGGCGACGGAGGATTCCAAGACTATTACTACACCCTCAAATTCCAAAATGATGATTTTGTGCTTCTTAAACTCATAGACGATGGCGGGTTGGATGGTTCAAGCACACAAATCTACGATTTTGAAGCAAGAACATACAAAGGCGATTTCAACGAAGGTGAAGGCGACAGTTACACCACCACAGCAAAACTCAATAACCTTCCGTCGCCCAAACTTTCCGATATTGTAATCGGTGACTCTCCATACGACTGCATCGACGGTTACATAGATGAAAGCACAGTGAAAACCAAAACACGTTAAGTAGTTTTGAGAAAATTGTTAACATAAAAATCATTGCTAACATATAAAACTAAGTACTATGACCATACAACAACGTGCCAACTACGTCTTTGAACTCAAACAAAACGGCGTGTGCAACTGCGCAATGGCTGTTTTAAAGGCTTATTCCGACAAACTGAATGTTGACGAGAATACGCTCAAAAATCTTTCGTCAGGCTTTGCCGCCGGAATGGGCGGAATGGAAGGAACTTGCGGCGCAACGGCAAACCCCTCTGCCCCTGTCCGCAATGCGTATACAACGGCATTGAGATTTTGGGCGAATGTTTGGGGATGGAATAAATAATTATAATATAAAACAATATGAAAAAACACGTATTTTTAATCGCTGCCGCCGCCGTTATGCTTATGGCGTGCGGAGCAAAACAGAACCAAAACAGCGGCAACAACGCCGATTCTACAACCGTATCGAATGGTACAGACGCGATGAATAGCGTCTCTACACCCCAAACCGAACCCTACGACCTTGCATTCTACGGTCTCAAAGGCAACGTTAAAAAGATGAACAACAATGTAGAATTCGACAAAAGCGGCATCATCGTCAAAGTGGATGGCTACAACCCGTTTGAATTAGAAGAGCCGCAACGCTCATTTAACGAGGAGACCAACGAGGTGTCCGACTTGGAAAAATGGACTCGCGACGGCAAGGGACGCATCATCAGTCAGCGTGCTTGGGAATACGAGCAAATCTACGTTTGGGAAGGCTCGCAAATCATCCGCGACACCACCTACTGCGAAGGGCAGATTTGGCTCACCACATACGAATACGACAAAGACAGCCGCCTCGTAAAAAACACAACCGTAATGTGCGAAGACAACGGCGAGTTTAAATTTGAGCCCTGCGGCACCCTCGAATTCACCTACAAGGATTTCGACAGCCACAACAATTGGACAAAATGCATCACAAAAAAATCCGACGCAGTATCCAACGCAGTATCTGAGGATGAAGTAACAAGGACAATTGAGTATTGGGAGTAATTACTCTTACTCCATACCCTTCATAAATGCAATCCATCTCCCGCAAATGCTTTAATTATAGCAATTTGCGGGAGATGGTATTTTAATATAATAAAATTGTTGTTGTGTAAAAAATCTTTTCCTATCTTTGCACTGTCCTTGAATTAGGGCAAGACATATTAGAAAGACGTTTACTTTACGTTTTCCTTTGACTCCTCAGAATCTCGCAAATTTTGAAGTACACCTGTCAATGATAGCGCAACTGTGAACGCCTACTTGGTATGTATTGGTTTGCAATGCCTTTATCAAAACGAAGGCATTGCTCCATTATATCCAAACGTGGGCTTTCGCGTTGCTCGTATCTTACAGGTGTTGGGCAATGCGAGAGCCTTGATGAGTGGGAGCGAGTAACAAGATTCCCACGTTTTTCTTTTTTTGGTATAATCGGAATGGGGAATCGCCGAAACAAAAATAAGGCGATGATTAAAGACATCAAGGCGCAAAACGAAAATGTAAAACTCACCGACGGCATATTGGCAAAACTTCACGCCGATTTTCCGCAGTGCTTTAATAATGAGGGTAAATTCGACCTCGAAAAATTCCGCCAACTAATTGAACCTGAAACGGATATAACCAAAGAAGGCTACGGCTTGGATTATCTTGGTAAAAATTATGCCAACCTTATTTGTTGCACCGAATCGGAGACTGTAATTCAGCCCGACCTCGAACACAATGCCAAGCCCGAAAATGCCGAAAGTCAAAACATCTACATTTCGGGCGACAATCTTGATGCCTTGAAACACCTTTTGAAATCGTATGCCGGCAAAATCAAATGTATCTACATCGACCCGCCTTACAACTCGGGCAGCGATGGTTTTGTCTATAACGACAATTTCAACTTCACAGTCAAAAACCTTCAAACCAAACTCGGTATAAGCGAAGAAAAAGCCAAACGCATTCTCGACCTCTGCACACGCGGCTCGTCGTCTCATTCGGCGTGGCTGATGTTTATGGCACCACGTCTTATGATCGCACAAAATTTGCTCAAAGAAGACGGCGTGATTTTCATCTCCATCGACGACAACGAACAGGCAAATCTCAAATTGTTGTGCGATAGTGTGTTTGGAGAGGAAAATTTTGTGGCAACATTTCCTTGGAGAAAGCGAACAGCAAAATCAGATGTTCCATTTGGCGTTTCACAAGATTATGAATGGATAATCTGTTATGCAAAAACAGATTTGTCATATTCTAAGGTTGACGGAAAGGAAAGAAAGTACTTTGAAACTGAGGATTTTCCGAATAAACCTTGGCGCATTCACGACTTATCAAAACAAACAACTGCAAGTGAAAGACCAAATAGTTTTTTCACTATTGTTAATCCACAAAATGGTCAAGAATATCCTGCAAATCCAAATAGAACGTGGGCAATTACAAGAGAAACGTTTTCTGATTATTATGCAGCCAATCGTATAATTTTTCCCGGCGATTATGATTTTTTGAACATAACAAAGCCTGTTTTAAGATATTGGAAAGAAGATGATGAACGAAAGGCAGGAGATAATTTTGGAAAAATTGCGGTTAGTACAAATCTTCCAATCAGTGTTGGAATGTCATTAAATGGAACAAAAGATATTGATGAATTGTTTTCATCTAAAACTTTCAGTTTTCCAAAACCTGTTGCGTTGATTAAATACATAATTTCAACAATTCTTGACGAAGATGATTTGATCCTCGATTTCTTCTCCGGCAGCGCCACCACCGCTCACGCTGTTATGAAATTGAACTCCGAGGATGGCGGCAAGCGCAAGTTTATTATGGTTCAAATTCCTGAGCCAACTCCAAAAGACAGTGAGGCTAACAAGGCGGGATATGACACCATCGACCAAATAGGTCAGGAGCGAATCCGTCGCGCTGCAAAAAAAATTAAGGAAGATAATCCGCTATTTGCAGACGACCTTGGCTTCCGCCATTATACGCTCCAAAACGTTGACCAAAACACCCTCGACAAAATGGAAACCTTTGACCCAAATGGCAGTTTGTTGGGCGACGGTGACATCCTAAAACAATTTGGAAAAGAAACAGTTTTGGCTACTTGGTTGTTACACGACGGCTACGGATTTGGCGAAGCAAAACCGTTAAAAATCAGCGAATACACCGCCTACCATTGCGGCAGTCACTTATATTTCATTGAGGGAGACAATTTTGATGAAAACGCTGTTACCGCATTGATAGACAAATACAACGGTGTTCCCGATTTCAATCCGCAGAATATAGTTCTGTTTGGTTACAGTTTTTCGTTTACACAGACCGAAATGCTGAAAAAGAACCTCAACACGCTGCAAAACAGCACAAAAGAACTCAAATTTAACATTGATATTCGTTACTGATGGAAATAAAATACCAAAGCGGACTTCCGCACCAAAAACTTGCCGTTGATGCCATCACAAAGGTTTTCGACAAGGTGGATTTTGCTCAGCCTGTACAAATGTACGAAAATCCTAAAATCAACTTAGAAGATGCGCATATTGGTTTAAATATCAGCACTATACAAAATGACAAAAAATACAATGTGAAGAGTTGCGTAGAAACAAACAAACTATTGTCAGTATGCCCGCCAACCTTGACCCTTGACATAAAAATGGAGACGGGTACGGGCAAGACCTACGTTTATACTCACACCATATACGAACTTCACAAGCAATATGGAATCAACAAGTTTATTATTGCTGTGCCGTCGCTCGCAATAAAAGAGGGTGCAAAATCTTTTCTCAACGACAGCGATGTAAAAAGGCATTTTAGCAACACGTTGGGTTACAATGTCGAATTAAATTTGTATGTCCTTCAAGCCTTAAAAAACAGCAACAAAGGAAAAAAAGGATTTCCAAGCGAGTTGAGCAAGTTTGTTAATGCCAATTATCAGATGAGCAATCAGATATACGTATTGCTTGTAAATATGGGATTGCTCAGCGACCGCGCCGACGGTATGTTGAGCCGTTTTTACGACAATGCCCCGCAAGGTTATTATGTGCCATACGATGCAATGTGCGCCACACGTCCGTTTTTGATAATCGACGAGCCGCACCGTTTTTCGCGCGACCAAAAGGCATACACAATTATCGCCGAAAAGATTAAACCTCAATGTATTATACGTTTTGGAGCAACATTCCCCGACACTACCGAAGGCAAGGGCAAAAACAAGGTTGTAAAAAAGGATTATGAAAATTTGCTTTATAACCTCAATTCGTGTCAGGCTTTCAACCAAAACCTAATAAAAGGCGTTGCCAAAGAGCATTACGAAGACAAAAACAATAAGAACGAAAAAATCAAAATCATCGCAATCAACGGCAAGGATAATGTTGTTTTTAGTCATATAAAAGTCGACGGGTCAAATAGTTACACATTAAGAAAAAATGATTCGCTTTCGATGATTTCGCGCGAAATGGACTCCCTGACGATAGAAAACATCGGCAAAGACTTTGTGGAATTTAGCAACGGACAAACCAAGTATAAAGGCGAGGAGTTTGATGTGAGTGTTTATTCGCAGTCGTATCAGGAGGCGATGATATTTTTGGCATTGAAACGGCATTTTGAAACCGAGCGTCAAAACTTCAACCGTTCGCAGCGTATCAAGACCTTGGCGTTGTTTTTTATCGACGACATCAATTCGTTTCGTGGCGACGAAACGGGCAAAAATGCTTGGCTCCGCGATGCTTTTGAACGTTTGCTCAAAGCCAAAATCGAGGACGAACTCAAAAACGAGAACAACAGCGCCGAATATGCCGATTTTTTGACCCACAGCCTTAACAATCTCCGCGAATGTTCGGCGGGATATTTTGCGCAGGATAATTCCGACAGCGACGAAGCCGTGGCAAAAGAGGTTGACGATATTTTGCGAAACAAAAAAGACCTGCTTGTTTTCAAAGACAAAGAAGGCAGGTGGAATGTCCGCCGTTTCTTGTTTTCAAAATGGACGTTGAAAGAAGGATGGGACAATCCTAACGTTTTTACAATAGCCAAACTCCGCTCGTCGGGCAGCGAAAACAGTAAGATTCAGGAAGTTGGGCGCGGACTTCGTCTGCCTGTTGACGAATATGGCAACCGCATTAGCAACGACGAGTTTAAACTCAATTACATAGTTGATTTCAAAGAGGCGGATTTTGCCAACCGCCTTGTGGCAGAAATCAATGGCGAACTATCGTCGTCGAAAAATGTTTCAAAGATTGACGAACAAGATTTGGAACGTATTGCAGTTCAGCGCAATACAACGGCAGATGATTTATTTGATGAACTTAGAAGCAAAAAATATATCGACAGAAATTATAACATCATTACTGAAAATATAACAGATTTTTACAACGAATATCCCGAATTTAAACCCGCCGACAGCGTTAAACGGGACAAAATTACCGACCGCAACAAGCATCAGAAATTCGGCGTTAAAATTCGTTCCGACAAGTATTTGGAATTAAAAGAACTGTGGCAGAAACTCAACCGCCGTTATGTGATATTCTTTGAAAACCAATTGAATGAGAAGATTGAAAACGATTTTCATTTAAATGGAGATGTTTTTTCGTTTGTGGAACTCACAAGCCACCGCGATGTTTTGAATGTTACCGAAAAAGGCGCAAACATAGCCTGCGAAAGCGGCACGCCATTTCATTCTCGCGGCAAAAAAATTGCATACAACGATTTTCTAAAACGGTTGAACAAAGCCACATCTTTGCCTATAAAATTGATTCACAGCAAAGTAGCGGAGTATTTTACCAATCACGAATTTGACGGCGATTATATAAATGAAACCACAATTGCCAATTTTATCACATATTTCGACGATTGGAAAGTTAAAAACGTTTTGGGACTTTTGCATTACAAACAAGCCTCGTACAGCACGTTAGAAACGGCTTTGACAGATATAAATGGTGTTCTCAAACCTGAAATTCCGCAAGGCAGGATAGGTTTATTGTTTTCAGAAGGCAAGCCGGCAGACAATTATCTTTACGACAAAATCGCTTACGATTCAGAATTGGAAAAAGACAATATTTTAGCAGACATTGACCAAGTGATTGTGTTTGGCAAAATACCCAACAGAAGCATTGCAATACCCACGGTTTTAGACAATTACAGTCCTGACTTTATGTACGTTGTAAAGAAAAAGGACGGCAAGACAGAATTGAACATTGTGATTGAAACCAAAGGAGTTGACAAGTCGGGGGAACTTCGCGGTGTAGAGAATCTCCGCATCGAGTGTGCAAAAAAATACTTTGAGCAACTTCAAGCCGACGGCTTTGATGTCAAATTCCAAACCCAAATCAACAACAAAGGCGTGAAAAAGATAGTGGAGGATTTGATGGAATAATGAGGATGAAAGATTTTATTTGAACTTGTGAGTATCGCTCACGGGTTCAAATACTTTATATATTCTCTTTCAAAAATTTCCCTATCTTTGCAAATACAATCGAGTTGAATACAATTTGTAGTCAATTGAATTTATGCTGATTGGCTTTGATGTGTGAAATTAATCTTGCATAATCCGACAAAAAAATGTAACTTTGCAAGGTGAGAAAAAACACCATACAGATGAAACCAATACGCATATTAGATAAAGAATACAAAGAATGGATTGCTGAACTATCCTCCCGTTACCGCAAAAGTCAAATTAAGGCAGCGGTAAAAGTCAATCAGGCTATGCTCCAATTTTATTGGGAACTCGGTAGGGATGTTGTTGAGATGCACATCGAAGAACGATGGGGCGAAAGTGTCATCAATTGCCTTGCGAGCGACTTGAAAAATGAAGGAATAACAGGACTTTCGCCACGCAGCATTTATTATTGTAAGAGTTTTTATCTACTTTATTATCAATATGTTAATATTTTGCCACAAAATGTGGCAAAAATTAAAGATGAAACTTTGCCACAAGTTGTGGCAAAAATTTCATCCGACCTTTTTAGTGTGCCTTGGGGTCATCACAGATACATTATCGACAAATGTTCTGATAATGTTGACAAAGCGTTATTCTTTGTCCGTCAGACGATGGAGAACGGATGGAGCCGTAATGTGCTGTTGAACTTTCTCGACACCGACCTCTATGAACGGCAGGGCAAGGCTATTACCAATTTTAACAGTACCTTGCCCGACGAAACAAGCGACTTGGCTCAGGAACTTACCAAAGATCCGTATGACTTTGCTTTTACCGGAATTGCGGGCAGATACAACGAAAGATTGCTCAAAGACAAATTACTCAACAATATCACCAATTTTTTGATAGAACTCGGCACAGGTTTCGCATATGTAGGCAAAGAATATCGTCTACAAATAGGTGAAACTGAAAATTTTATCGACCTTTTGTTCTATAATTTGAAGTTGAGGTGCTATGTGGCGGTAGAAGTGAAGATTGGCAAATTTATTTCCGCCGACATTGGTCAGATTGGCACATATATCGTTGCCGTAAACCACCAACTCAGAGAAGAAGGCAAAGACAATCCTACAATCGGATTGCTTATTTGTCGCAGCAAAGACAGCACGCTTGCCCGCTACGCATTAGAATCGAGCAGTCAGCCTATTGGCATATCAGAATACGAGTTGGAAAAATTCTATCCCGAAAAAATCGAAGGTGCTATCCCTACCATCGAAGAGATTGAGAAAGAATTAAATAGCGATATTAGCCTCTAATCACTTTCTTCCACTAATTTCTAAAATTATGAAATAAGAGCCATTGTGTACAAGAAAAATCGAGTTGACTACACTTTGTAGTCAACTAAATTTATGCTGATGGGCTTTGAGGTGTGAAATTAATCTTGCATAATCCGACAAAAAAATGTAACTTTGCAAGGTGAGAAAAAACTTTAAGTTATGTTAAGCGAGAGTCAGAACATAGAATATAAAGAAACTTGGCGCGACGAATACCTCAAACCAAAACAACTCACTCCTGCCGACCTGATGCGCAAACATTCGTCCTATCCACGCAATCATAACATCGCCAACGTGTTTTTCAAGGTGGGTTTTGTGGAATCGTGGGGACGTGGCTTCAAGAAAATCCGCGAGGAGTTTGAACGCGCCAATATGCCTTTGCCCACCATCGAAGAAAATGGCGGCGGCGTTACGGCTACCATTTTGCGCAGGACTATTGAAGATATTATCAATGAAAATGGCGGTAATGTGGCGGTAAATGGCGGTAATAGTGGCGGTAATGTGGCGGTAATCAAACTTACTAATAGACAGAAACTTATCTTATCATACATTACCAAAAGTCTTACTATTACCGCCAAACAAATGGCGGTAATGACGGATATTCCACAGCGCACTATTGAAAGAGAACTTTCTACCTTGCAAAAGTTGGAAATAATTCGTCGTGAAGGTTCTCCACGAACAGGTAATTGGGTTATTATTGATAAAAATTATCTGAACTAACCCCATTTAACATTGTGTCATCCACCTTTTCAAAATTCATCATCCTCGGTTGTTCGGGTAGTGGCAAGAGCACTTTTGCCAAGGGGTTGCAAGTTAGGACGGGACTGCCGCTTTTTCACCTCGATAATGTGTGGTGGAGGGCGGACAGGACGCATATTCCGCGTGAGGAGTTTGATGCCAAACTCGCTGATATTCTTGCAGGTGAGAGGTGGATTGTGGAGGGTGATTACAGCCGCACTTACGAGGTGAGGTTTAAGGCTTGCGACACGGTGATTTTTCTCGATTTCCCGGAAAAAGTCTGTATGGAAGGCATTGCAGAGCGTGTGGGAAAGTTCCGCACCGATATTCCGTGGCAGGAAGATACTTTGGACGAAGAGTTGGTGCGCCTCGTAAGGAATTACGCCACCGAAAACCGCCCCGTGGTCTATTCCCTCATAAAAAAATACAACACAAAACAAGTTCTGATTTTTCGCAGCAGGGCAGAGGCCGACAGGTGGTTGCAATTATTGCCAAAGATGATGTAATTAGCGGCTGTGTTTTTTATAATCATATCCAACAATATTTTGTATATTTGCATAAACGAAAATTAAAAATCTAACATATTTATCAACCAATAAAACCAATTATTAAGATGAAAAAAACACTTTTAATCATCCCCGCCCTTGCGCTGGCATCGTGCGGAGGAAACAGCAATAGCGGTTCGGAGGCTAACAATGCACAAACCGACACTCTTGCCGAGTATATCGCTTATCAAGTGTTCAAACAAATCAATCCTGATTCTACGGTAGGTTTACCCGATTACAAAGAGGACAAACTCACATACACAGCAGGTTTCCAAATCAACGACGAAGTATGTCAGTATGCCTCTGTAAACTGTTATCCTAAAAAAAATGGCGGATATTTGGCTGTTTACAGTGTTGAAGAATGTTTTGAATTAGGAGATGGAGGTGAATGCGAAACCAAGGCGTTCAAGGCTTTCAACTATGCCGACGGAAAAATCTCAGAAGATAATACCTTGCTGCCAAAACCCACTTTCGACGATTTCAACAAATACGAGGCGGTGTGGTTTTACAATCCCAACGACAAAACTTTGGATTCTGCCAAGGCGGCTTTTGCCCAAAACGGCTATCGATGTAGTTTATACGGCAAAGATATTATGGTGTCGGTAGGCCAAGGTGATTCGTTTTTGCGTTTGTTTTATAAGTTCAACGGCGAAAATTTTGAACAAGGAGAAGCCCAAGCAACCGATTGGAGTGGTGGACTTATTACCACCAACGGCTTGGGCAAACTTCGTGTAGGCGACGTTCCACCTTCGCAACTTGCCGGCTTCGACATCAACACTATGGGGCGCACTATGTATTTCAACCGAAATGCCAAAAAGGAGTTTAAAATCTCGCTCTCTGCCGATGGCAAAATCGACACCATAATTGTGGTAGGCAAGAGTTATGATTATAGATATTGGTGCGGCGGTGGTTACTGTTATTTAATGGTAGGCAGCGATATTGATTCTGAGATAACCGAAAACCTTCCCGATTTTGTATATGAAGACGGCCATTCTTGTATCAAAACCGATGGCTCTGTTGTTGAATTTTGTTGCAAGCCTGACAATAACACTATTGAGTCTATAAAAATTTATAAGGAAAGTCTCAGCAAACCCGCAGAAGAAAATGGTTCGTGGGAACCCACACCCACAGCCACAGGTGATCTCAACGGCGATGGCATCAAAGATTCTGCCGCATTCAACAACGGTTTCTCTGTGTATTTTGGCACAGGCGACGGCAAATACAATCTTTTTAAAAAATATAAAGTATATCCTCACGAAACCAACGATTACGTAAGTTTTACCACCTCGGTAAAAATCAACAATGGCAAAATGATAATATCCACACGTCGTGAAGGCGACGG
>JAGCDD010000314.1 GCA_017651345.1 Bacteroidales bacterium
CTCCACGTAAACTTCTCGATAAAATTCGCCAACTCCGTCAGGCGTGTACGTTATAGACAACAATGCCGATTCGTTTTTATTGATTCCAGTCTTGTCAATTGTTGCCGTAGTACATTCACAAGAAGTATATACCGAATCTATCTTCATAAAATCATTGTCAGTATTTTTGATTATGAATTGTGCGGTTTTTGATTCTTCTTTTGTGAATGTTCCAAAATTTACACGAGGATTGTCTTCTGTTTTGGGGTCATTGTTGATGTCCAATCTTTCGCAAATAGTACGGATGTACAAATCCTTGATTTTGGAATTTTGGACAGGATTGCCGATAAGGATGATACGATTCGCAGAGTCCAGAAGGAAACAGCGGAATTCGGATTTGAGTGGCAAATTATTCCTTTCGCAAAACTGACCGGCAGCATTAATACAGATTGGAATGTGGAATTGATTTGCATATATTATATGTTTCAACATTATATGATCGTTTACGTTAATAAAAAAAACAAAACGTACTTCTGAATGTGTTAAATCATTAATGTCTTTTATTAATCCATTCCATTTTGACAATCGTAAATTGCAATCCATACAGCCAATTGAATCATTGTACGATACAACTGTAAGTTTTGCGGAACTTTCGAGAGGGATTGTATCATTCAAATCCATTAGGAAAGTCATTCGCTCGGGATATACAATTTCCTTTCCAAACCATTTTGCATAGTCTGTATTAGTAGTGTTATTACGTTCGTTGCAACCAAACAAAATAACTAACATCGCGCTACATAGCCAAATTAGTTTTCGTATTCCTGTTTTCATTGTCAATATTTGAATTTTACAATGCTTCTTTCTGGACAGTCCGACAATCCGTAAATAGATCTTTCCGTCTCATTTACGCAGAACCAGAAAACGGGGATGTCCAGTTCATAGTAATGCAAAGGATTCCCTTCGTAGTCATATTCAAAAATTTGTTTATACAGACCATCAGAGTCGTCGTCTTTATCCACCGTCGTTCCAATATAAAGAAGCCAAATGCCGTCGGAGGTAAGACTACACGTTTCGAATGACAATTTGGTTTCTGAATTGGATACATATACTTGTCCATTGTTTGTCATAGTAGGTAAAAATGATTCAGGGCTTTGTGCTCTGCTAAGGAGGTTTAGCGAATTATCATACACATCAAATATATCCGCGTAAATATATGTGACTACGACTTTCTTTTGCTTTTCATTGTAAAAAATGTTGTTCTGGAATAGATATTTGTTGCTTCGTGTTTCATTGTCAACTGGATATTCAATCTCAACATTTTGACGGATTCCATTTTCATCGTATTTGGTTAATAGAGTGGATTCGTCTTCCTTGTTGTATAGGATTGAAGCAATAATTTCATTTTTAGAATTGGCGGCAACCGAAAATGGTACGCCGTCAAATTCGTATTCCTTATCAGCAACGACATTTGATTTTGTTACAAAATCAGCATACAAATAACGTCGCAATTTCCTGGCGACCACATCCAAAGAGTACACATATTCTCTGCCAATTTGCAATTTGAAGCACGAGAGGCTTTCGTTTGGTCCATTTCCAAGCCTTATATTGCTTGTCTTGTATTTTTCTGTCTTTGAGTCAAATACATGCACGAAATTTTCAGTTGTTTTATCGACTAAAAAAATCAACGAATCGTTGCAATATATTCTGTCTGGTTTCCATACCGAATCCATACTCAATATTTGTCCGTGAAGTTTGATTTTGCCACCGAAATCACTCATAGAACTTCTTTTTGCTCCTATTATTTCTGACTGTATACCGCAGGACAATAGGAATGAAGACAATAGGAGTGTCAATATCATAGCGCTGGTTTTTTCCATGTTGCAATTGTTTTTATAAGCCTGTTTACAATGGTTCTATCGTTTTTTATTGCAAACAGGCTATGTTAGTCAACTGAGGTTACAGATTAGTTTCTGTTCTTCGAGTCATACGAAAAACTATAATCCCAATGTACGCAGATACGATTGTGTCTGTCCTTACATGTGCTTTTGAATGCTTCGACCTCACCAAGAGCCTCGACATTCTCCATCTGCAAGTCGCTCAACTGAGCGTCTTCGTCTGTCGTGTTAGCGTTGTATGCGCCAAACGCTGCGGCTGCTACGACCGCCATTCCGAAAATTACTTTCTTCATTTTAGCGTGAATTTTACGTTAATATTATTGTTAATTGTGTTTTACGTCCCGAAATCTTCGAGATGTTGAAATTGTTGTTTTGTTTAGACGATGCAAAAACATTGTAAAAAAACATACATTGTATATCCCCTTTTGGGGATAAATTTTATGTTATTTGAATCTCCAATATACCAACACCATGTCATCTTCATCAGCGTTTTTGTGAGAAGAAATGAAGTCCTTCACGGTTTGATTATTTTGCAGTTCTACCGATTCTGTCAATTCAGAGAAATACACCGGAGACACGAAATAATCTTTGAAAACGCCTTTGACCCAATACAAAAAAAGGTCATTCTGTTTACCAGTCGTTTCTTGGTAGAAACATGAGCCTATATGTGAATTATAAAATCCTACATACGTCCTTTTGCCAGTCCAAAACCTAACATACAGCCATTTGTCATTTTCCTTAGGTTCAAAGCCATGTATATAAACATCATCATCTTTCATAAAATCGAACAGAGCCTGACCTCCATCAGCCAATTCTTGAAGTTTCTTTATGGGAGGCATTTGGTAATTTACAAATTTAAAACAAATGTAAGGCTGACAGCCACATGATTTGACTTCGTAAATAGAATTACCAAACAAAGGGATAAAAAAAAGTTGTCTATTCTTACGATAAAACTTTATCAAGGGTTCAAATTGATATCCTGAGGAAATTTCGATGTCGAATGTATCTTTGAGAACATTCCACCATGGGTCATAAAATGTAAGATGACTTTTTACATTATCCGTTTTGAAAGAATTATATACGACATAGGTATTTGTGTCAACCATGGCAATTTGGTCACCAAAACTGTTCGCAAGTTTGTTTATACGATTTGATTTCCAATCCAAAACAAGCGTTTTAGACTCCATATCCGCCATACACAATTGATTGCCAAGAGGTCAATGTTTGAAATATTGACATATTCTTCTGATCCTTGACCTTGCCTTCCTATTTGTTTTACGAAATGCCCCGTTGTATCAAACCTTAGGATTTTCTGCTCGTCATCATCATATATGACAATGCCGTCTTCCGTTGTAAATACTTGTGCCACAGATGAAACTACTGCCTCTGCGTTCGATTCAAGCAAGACAAGTTTTATGTCACCAACAGAATCCGATATTTTTCCTTTACATTCAGTTTCAAAATGAATGTCATATATAAACTCCTCATCGACTGTCTTTTCTGGAGTCGTACATGCAGCAATCCCCAAACTCAAAAGGCAAATTAATAGTATGTTGTGTTTCATAGTGTTCCGAAATTAATTATTGTACAAAATATGAACTGCCATAATGCGTAATATTACGTATGGCAGCCCATAGTCACAATCATTAGTACTCTACCAAGAGGGAGCAGGACAAGACAACGATCCAACACCCTCGCAATGGATTTTCCAACCGCTCTTTTTTTCTTTTACTTTCACAACACGGACTCCAGTATTAACCTCTGTTTGAGCCAAAGCCTCAACGTTCTCTGTCTGCAAGTCGTTCATCTGAACCAGAGCGTTGTCCTTGTTGGCGTTGTAAACGCCAAACGCTGCGGCTACTACGACCGCCATTCCGAAAATTACTTTCTTCATTTTAGCGTGAATTTTACGTTAATATTATTGTTAATTGTGTTTTACGTCCCGAAATTTTTCGAGACTCGCTTGCCGTCCCAAAATCTTCCATCCTTTGCACCGAAAGGGCATCAGACTTTTTATCTCGTTTCGACGTTGCAAAGATATAGCGCAAAAATCAAATAAACATCATAAAAAACGTACCACTTGTGGTATGTTTTTCGACTTTTGCAAACCTCAATACAACGTATTGTAATTGGGTTGACTGCATTACAGATATGCGTAGGCGGTGCTGCTGCCATACCACAAAGGGTATGTCCGAAGTCATTTTTTCAAAATATCTGAGTTCCTGTTGTAAAAATACAACAATCCTTTACGTTCCGAATACACCGGGATAGTCTCAGAATGGAGATATTCCACCGACTTGCCAAGACGGACGGTCTCAATGCCCAAAACGTTGAGAGTACGCAAAAGTTTGCTGTCCATTTCGGCAATCATACAACCTTTTTGATCTTCTATTATCGGCATAATGGAGAGATAAACCAATTGCTTGAACAACGTAAGTGTGGAAATCCCAGAATACGAATCTATTGCAAAACGACCAATATGCCAAAAATCGTAATCTTTGCCATGCGGAACGGCATCAATTGGGTTGATACCAAAAATTTTTTGCATTGGCAAGAGGCTGTTTTTGTCCCATTTGAAGGTGCGTATAGAGCCAATGATTTTGCCAAGGTTATTGTACGCAATATAAATATACGAATTAGCAAAAGATTTTTCTTCTTGACAAATAGCCTTTATACAATCTACATCCTCCGACACCACTGATTCATCGGCACAATGATGCCTGCAATTTTCCGATACGACAAACTCGGCGAGTTGCCGCAAATCTACATTTTCTATCCGATGGATAGTGTAATTATCATTCCGAAAAAAAATGTTTTCCATATCTTGAACTAAAATTGATTCAAGATACAAAAATATAACATTTTTTTTGGACTTGGACATACCATTTGGGGTATTTTTTCAATCAAAATAAAGCATAGTTGATGGCATACATCAAAGCCTCCGCCATCTTGTTGACGCCGAATTTTTTCATGAGTTTCTGACAATTTTTTTTCACTGTCTCCTCCGACAAATGTATGATATCTGCCATTTCCTTGTACACGAAACCTCTTGCAGTAAGGTTCAGCAATTCTTTTTCTTGGTCGGATATTGTAATTGGTTGTCCTTCCTTCCAGAGATGTTCGGTCAATGAATATTCCAAAAATTTGCGGTCATTGTGCTTTATCAAGACCACATTCCCTGCCTTTTTGCGAGATGTTA
>JAGCDD010000315.1 GCA_017651345.1 Bacteroidales bacterium
ATCAAAGAATTTATGAGTGGCCGAGTATCAATGACCAAAATAAACGACATTACCGTTTTTGTTTACAATCTACTGATACACAACAGTATCGAATTTCTTGGTTCAAAAGCTTGGATACTCAGCACCGACAACTATCAGCTATCAATCCGCAGCAACAACGACGGAGAAAACGAACTTTGGGTAAAAAGCTCCAATGTAGACCTCAGATGCAAAATGCGCGACGATAGTTCGCTTGTAATTTACAACACCACTGGCGAATACAATTTTGCTGAAAAAAAATGGTTTGGAAACGGCGGCAAGGTAGACTGGCAACGTGCAGGCATTTCGCCCGACTCGATGTATGCCGAACTCAACAAATACGTGATAGAAACCAAAAGAATGGATTTTACTGCCGATAGTGTGGAATTTCACAATCCGTTTTTTTTCAGAAACCCTATCAAGGGCGAATATACCGACAAAATAGTAACAGGCGGTTTTGGAGCCAAGGCAAGGTATCCTCAGTTTGAATCTTACAACCGCTATTTAGCAATTCCTAACCTTATTCATAATATTGATTATCAGGGTGGTTACGCTCAACACGGAAGCGTTTTTTCGGGCGTTGGCGACACCGCTGTTAATGCTCAACTTACTTTTAAATACGATGGTAAAAAGCTAATTACCGCTAAATCAACGGCTTTTATCTACAATATCGACCGCATAGAATCTAACAAAGCCAAAATTACTATCAATTTTGGCAACGACTCTATATCGCACATCGGTTTGCGCCTTAGATACCGCGCACGCGACTCGCTGCTAACTCTTTTAAAACTCAACACTGGCTCTGAAGTGGCTAAATACATTGATACTTACCACTTTTTAAAATTCGACGTTAACGAACTTCAATGGCATCTTGGCGATACGGCTATTTATTTTGTTACAAACCGTTCGGCATCATCCAATAAAGCACAGTTTCAATCATACGATTATTTCGACGAAATAGAATTCAAAAACCTTCAAGGTATGGATCGCGTGCATCCTGTTTTAGCACTCCACAATTTTATTTACGCCAAACAAACTTTTGAGATAACGCCTTACGACTACAACCAATATTTGCGCGAAACTTACGGCATTTTTATCTCCGACGAAAAAGTATCTGAAATTCTCCGCAAATTTTCGTACGATGGATTGGTACATTACGACCCCGAAACGCAAACAGGACATATCGACCAAAAGATTTTTGATGTAATTGGTTGCAGCACAAAGTCTAAGGATTACGATTGTATTGATATTAAATCTGAAGTAGCACACCGTGGCGACGTTAACGCAGTGTTTAATATCAAAGATTACAACCTTTCGATTTTTAATGTTTCGCCGTTTAACCTAAGCAAAAGTTCTAACGTGGTGGTAACGCCAGACTCTGCTATCGTAATTGGCGACAGCTTGAATATCAAGTTTAACGGCAAAATCAGCGCAGGACTCACCGACTTTTACGGCAAAAAATTCGACTTTTCGTACGACAAGTTTACTGTATCAATTCCCGATGCCGACTCTATGGCGCTCTTGGCTTACAACGAAGTGGATGGCAAGCTTAGAGTTGATTCGGTGCGAAGCGTGTTTGAGCACATCAAGGGTGTGTTGGAAATCGACTCGTCGTTTAACAAATCGGGCAAAGATAAATTTGAACACATGCCCAAACTTATTACAAACGATACTTCTTTCGTGTATTACGACAAAATTACCAACGGAAAATACGACCGCGAAAAATTTCACATGACAGTGTTTCCGTTTGAGCTCGACAGTATGAACTACATATCGCTCAACGCCGTGCAAGCTAAGGGTTCGTTTGAGTCTGGAATTTTCCCCGACCTTGCCGTAACGCTCACCGTGCAGCCCGATATGTCGCTTGGATTTGTGATGCCCACGCCCGACGATGGTATGGAGCTATTCTCTGGCAAAGGTACGTATCACAATACTGTTACCCTCAACGGCAAAGGTCTCGGCGGCGATGGCGAAATTCAATACCTTACCGCTGTGGCTCGCGCCGAAAAATTCTTTTTCTATCCCGACTCTGTTACTGGTAATGTAAATTACCTTGATGTAAAGGCAGTTACAAAAGATCAAGTGGGCACAATTCCCGACGTTAAGAGCGATATTCCCGACCTTCATGCCGACACCGCCCTTGTGTTTTGGAAACCTGCCGAAGACCGTTTTTCTGCCACCACAAAAGACACCGCTTTTTCGCTTTACAACGGTGCTGCCAAATACAACGGCACTATTGATATCACTCCCGACAAAATGGGCGGCGAAGGCTTGCTACTTTATGCCGGCACGGGATTATCCTCAAAGAAATTCGACATACACAACAAAACTTTCCGAGCCGACACAGCCACTTTTTACTATTACGACCCGCAACAACCCGGCGACTCCACAGGGCATCTTTTCGCCTACAACTACAACGCCGATTTCAACGTAGATTCCACCGCTCAGTGGGCACGATTTATTGCAGCCGACGATAGTGCAAAGGTGTTTTTCCCTCAACACAAATACAAACAAAAAACACGTTTCTACTATTGGAGCATCAACAAAGACCTGCTTCAATTTGGTTTAGACCTTCCCGACTACGATCAAAATATGATTGCCAAAACCGAAGAAGAATTTGAAAAAATCCGATACGTAAACGCCAAAGACGACCCCTTGCTCGGCGGCGTAACGCTCGTGTGCGACAAAGACACTTTGACATATTCGGCATTTGGTTCGTCGTACTCGCCTCAAGAGGGTATCATCAGCGTTCACGAACCGGGAGTAATCAACGTGGTGGACGCTAAAATTGACCCATCAGGCTTGATTTCGGTGTATAAGGGTGGTTCGATAGGCAATTTCGACAACGCTCTCGTTACCTGCAACCAAGATTCACTAATGCACAAAATCGTTAATACTTCGGTACGCATCCGCGACAAATATTACTTTAAAGCCGTTGGCGGACAATACGAATACAACAACCCCAAACAGGGTATCAACTACATCAAACTCGATTCGATGGAGGTGCGCAAAATCAAACAAGACACCGCACAAACAGCCGAAAGAGTTCGCTGCACATTTGGTATAGGCACAGTGGATGAATCAGAGCAATTTATGCTTAGTCCGCAATATATGTTTTCGGGCAAATACTCGTTTATGGGCAATATTCCGGGCATCAAATTCAACGGATATGCCTACATTCGCCAAGATTGCGACAGTGCTATAATGCCGTTCCGTTTTGAAGGTAACATCAACCCCGACAGCATTGTATTCCCGATTTCCGACCGCGTGGTAGACACTGCCCACGTAAGGCTCTACACAGGTTTCTTCTACAATCACGACAAAGAACAGCTTTATTCGCTCTTTATGGGACGTAAGATTGAAAACCGCGACGAACCCGTGTTAGAAGCCGGCAAAGGTCTTTCGTACGCCATTAGAAACAACCAATATCAAGTGGCTTCGGCAAAAAAACTCGCCGACCCGTCGTACCCCGACAACTCTATTTCGCTTTTTAGGGCATTATGTTTTGTTTCGGGCGAAGGAAATATTACCACAAACGTAAATTTAAATCCTGTACGACTCGTTACCAAAGGTACTATGATGCACCAAAAAGAAAACAACAAGGTAACACTCAGCATGTTATTGTCGCTCGATTTCTTTATTCGACAAGATGTGATAAAAATGATGGCAGAAACTCTCAACGAAGTGCCTGACGCAAAACCAGTTAACATGGCACAAGAGAGCATCCGCAAACGTCTGCAATATCTTATCGGTTTGGATAGTACGTCGAGAGTGCTTTCGGATTATTCACTTTCGGGCTCGATTTCAAAAATGCCGGGCGAATTATCCAAAACCATTGTACTCACCGACCTGAGAATGACATTCGACACCACTACACACACTTACCGCTCTACCGGCGACATCGGCGTTGGTTTTATTGGTGGAACCATGATCAACCGCTATATGAAAGGCAATGTGGAAATTGTGAGAAACCGCAAAAAAGGCGACCAAATTTCAATTTACCTGCAACCAAAGCCCGGAACATGGTATTACTACAACTACAAAGGTGGAACGATGTACTGCCTATCAAGCGACGAAGAGTTTAACAATAAAATCAATTACACCAAAGACAAAGAACGTATCTTAAAATACGATAAAAACGGTGAATATCAATTTGTTATAGGCAACGAAGCTGTTAAAAACAAATTTGTACGCTCGTTCACCCAAGATGTGCCCGCAGAACCCACGCCTTCGGATCAGGAAATCGACGATCAAAACAATATGGCTATGCAGGACACTCTCAACGTGGCTATTGACTCGCTCAACATTGCAACCGATTCGTTGAACATATCGCAACCTCAGCCTTCGCAACCTGCCCAACCGCAAGAAGAAGAATCA
>JAGCDD010000316.1 GCA_017651345.1 Bacteroidales bacterium
TGTTCTAAATCAGATACAATGGTATTTGGCGAAGCGGAAATCTTCACTTCTTCAAATTGCGCCGGCAGCAATATTTTGAGCGTTGCGCGGATTCCGGCATTGTCGTCAACGGCTAAAATTCTTCCTTTTTTCATTGTTATTTTTGGGGAGTTATTTGTCGTCATAATGACCATACGCCGACAACACAAGCACCAACACCTCTGTATCAAATATTCGATATACAAGTCGGTGTTTTTGGCTAATGCGGCGGCTCCAACGGCCTTCTGGCTGACCCTTCAATGGTTCGGGATGCCCTGTGCCGGTGGTGGGATGCTCTTTCAGTTCTTCTACAAAAGTTGCTACCTTCGCAAATAATTTAGGCTCGCTCTTTTCCAACTTCGCTAAACCTTTGCGGGCATCTGAGGTAAATTCTACTTCGTACATTACAAACCGCTCCTCCTAAGCATTTCGGATAACGATTCGCCCGGCTGTAAGCGTACACACTTGCCTTGTCGGTATTCTTCCTCGCCCTTTTCCAATTTGGCGAGAAATTCCTCCTTGGTCATCAAGGTCGGGTCTTGTGATTTGGATTTTGACGACGCCAATTTTTTGATGTAGTTCAATACCTTGGTCATCATCGATTCGTCTTCGGCAATAGTACTCATCACCTTAAAAAATTCCGCGTTTAGTTCTAATGCTGTCATAATGAATATCGTTTTTGTTAACAGTCGCAAAAATAAACATTATTTATTTGATGCGCAAATTAATCGTAATATATAAAGTTGCTATACGGATAAGCCTTTGATTTTTTTAACAAATATTAATATACGTTCAAAACATTTTTAATCTATATTTGCACCAAATAATTGCCGACAGGCAGTTACGAAAAAATACATACAAACTTTAATCGTACTCAGAAATAAAGCCTGGAAAACTTGTTTCTCGAAGTAGAAGAAGTTAATTTGTATTTGCGGAATTACCGGAAAGGAATTCTGTTCTCTCATCATTTTAGGTGCGCCTATGGTGTGTTCTGTTGCTATTGATGAGAGACGGTTTTTTTTCCAGGCTTACCGTGAGTACGAATAGTGAGGTTCACACCCTTTTTTATGTCTTCTTCATTCCTGTTTCCTAAGTCTTTTCTAAGTACATAACCATTAAAAATCAATGTATTATGAAACTGATTGTATTACAAGGACCTGAAAATTCGGGAAAGACGACAACACTGAAAATCGTGTATGAACAACTAAAAAAATGGAATCTGTTGGAAACTCATTGTTTTAAGTATTATGATTCTGATGGTGGACATAGAGATTTCCGTGACGTACTTTTAGTGGAAAGACAAACAATCCTTGATTCAATTCCGGCTGATGTCAAAAAATCATCAACTAACATTAAGGAGTATTGTGGGGCTGACACAAGTATTATTGCGGAGGCATTTTCGAGTATTGACTTGCCTTTCTTGAATGAAATTGAAGCAAACAGAATTGAGGATTATATCAAAAGTGAAATGAAAAAGATCAACGATTTCGTTGATGATGAGGAAGATGATTTTGAAGACTCTGATATTGACTTCGATTCTGTGTGTGACGATGCTTTACAAAAACCCGATGTCAAAAAACTTATTTCCGATGTCGCAAACTTGTGTTCAGATGACCTTGGAACTCTTGGTATTGTATTAGAAGGGGACTATGGGTTTGTGCACAAAAAAACACGCGGTTCAACAACTCATCATAGTAGATCTTTGTACAATCATTTGTGGGAACTCCGTTTTTGTGACACTGTAATATGCGCCTGTTCCATCCTTGCGGGAGTCACAACTCCTTCTATGAAACCTGCCAATTGTGTCGCTAAGTTTATCATTGATTATGTGAAAACTGTCGGCTCAATTACATTTTATGTGCTTTCTACTGTAAGTTGTACCAAAAAAGGATGGAAAAAGAAAATAGCAACAGATACAGTTATAGCAAACCAAATAGTAAGTTTAATTTAATTACGCAAAAACAATGAGAACTTTAATAATTTTTATTGTGGCCATTTGTGTGACGTTCGGTACTTCTTCTGCCCAGGAAACCGAGCCGGATTATCTGTGCTTTGAAGTTGAGGCGGGTACTACAATTAGCCTACAAGTGGCAGAAGAATATCGTTATTCAACAAGTTATACTTACACTAATCGTGTTGCAGGCGTAACCCTTTTTTATTCATTTGACAAAATTAATTGGACGCGTTTGTGGGGTATGGGCGAAATAAATGTTGCATCAGATTGTTTCGTTTATTTCAAAGGAACTAATACGTGTTTTTTCAATTTGGTAGATGATGATCATACGCTTTATTCAGCAAAATTTGTTGTTTCCAAACCATTTAAATGTTCTGGCAACATTATGACTATAATTGACGAAACTGGCGAAACGACAACATTGGAACGTGATTATGCGTTTGCATATCTTTTTGCAGGGAGTCCTATTCTTACTGCGCCGAAATTGCCAGCATTAACTTTGTCTAATCATTGCTACGAATATATGTTTTTGGGATGCAAGTACTTAACGATAGCACCTGAATTACCTGCCACTACTTTGTCAGAACATTGTTACAAAGGGATGTTTCTTGAATGTAAGAACCTAACAACTGCACCGAATTTACCTGCCACTAATTTATCGTATTATTGTTATGGCGGTATGTTCACTTTATGCGAGAGTCTAACTACTGCACCAGAATTGCCAGCGACCACATTGTCTGAGTATTGTTATAGTGGTATGTTCAGGTCGTGCAAAAGTCTTAAAAATGCACCTAAGTTGCCGGCAACCCAATTAGAATTTTTTTGTTATAATAGTATGTTCTCAGGATGTGAGAGTTTAACTATTGCGCCAAAACTACCTGCAACAAGAATGACATCGGACGATAAGGGGTGTTATTGTTATATGTTTAGTGGTTGTGTGAATTTGAAAATTGCTCCGGAATTGCCTGCCACTACTTTGGCGGAAGAATGTTATAAGGGTATGTTTAAAGGCTGTTCTGGACTCAAAACAACACCAGTACTTCCAGCCACTAAATTGGTAGAAGGTTGCTATGTGTCGATGTTTCAAGATTGTAATAACTTGGAAAAGACATCACCCATATTATTTGTATCAACAGATGAGCGCCCAGATCGCGCTTCTTGTTGTGCTTATATGTTTTCAAATTGCTCTAAACTAAAATATATTTCGGTAAGATTTGGATGGTGGCCAAAAAATAATGTGATACAATCAAAAGAATACCCTGCATTGCTGGATTGGGTTAAGAACGTTTCACCCACAGGAACGTTTGTGCAACCCCCAGGATTGATAACTTTTAGGGGAGACTCCTACATTCCTGAGGGTTGGAAACTAAAAATTTTGGATATGTCATCAGGAGATGAAACAACTGGTAATGAAACTATTGGGTATTTCATTCGCGTTGCCGAATCCTCAAAGGATTACATAACCACTTCGGAAACAATGGAGATTGAGGCAGGTTCCAAAATATATGTTGCTGTGATTGACAGGACATCCGAAGGTTATGTCATTTCCAATTTGACAGTTGTCGATGGCAATCAAAATCCAATTGCATTAGGAAATGAAGATGATATGTATTCATTTACTATGCCAGCGGAAGATGTGTCTGTTAGCGTGTCATACTCTCCTATCGAATATACAGTCAATACTGACGATTTTTCGACCGCAAATAAAAATACTGCAAATGTTGGTGACAAAATCGCAGTAACTATTAGCGAACGCGATGGCTACGAATTGGTTTCTGCAACTTACAATGGCAATTCTTTGACCGTTGCCAACAATATGGCAGAGTTCACTATGCCAGCCGCAAATGTGGAGATTAAAACCAACTATTCGCTTATTGAATACAATATCACCACCGATGAGTTTGTTACGACAAATAAATCGAAGGCGACTATCAATGACAAAGTTTCTTTCACGGTTGCCGACCGCTCCACTGACGGCTACAAATTTGAAAAGGTTTTGGTAAACAATGTAGTATTTTCGGGTCGCGACTTGGATATGAAGAATTATTTGCAGGATGTTGATATTAAGGCTGTTTATTCAAAAATCAATTACACTATTATTGCCGACGAGTTTTCTTCCGTAGATAAAACTACGGCAAACGTCGGCGACAAAGTAACAGTAACTGTCGCAACCCGAGATGGTTATAAATTCGTATCGGCAACATACAATGATAATCCTTTGTCTGTTGCAAACAACACGGCTGAGTTCATTATGCCCGCCGCAAATGTCGAGATTAAAGCAAATTATTCGATTATCGAATACGATATTTCCACCGATGATTATGTTACGCCCAACAAATCGAAAGCAACTATCAATGACAAAATATCCTTCACCGTTGCCGACCGCACTTCTGACGGATACAGATTTGAAAAGGTGATGGTAAATAATGTTGAGTTCACGGGTCGGGAGATTGATATGAAAGATTATTTGCAGGATGTTGAGATTAAGGCTGTTTATTCAAAAATAGATTATTTTATTACAACCGATGAATATTCGACCGTAGATAAAAACATAGCAAATGTCGGCGACATAATTACTATAACTATTGCAGACCGAGACGGTTATAATTTTGTTTCGGTGACTTACAATGGGCAACAATTGAGTATTATCGGCAAAAAGGTTTCGTTTGCAATGCCTGCCGCAAATGTGGAGATTAAGACAAATTATTCACTTATTCAATACAGCGTTTATACCAGTGAGTTTGTTTCTGCAAACAAATCGAAGGCAACTATCAACGACATAGTTTCGTTCTCCGTTGCCGACCGTACTTCAAATGGTTACAAACTCGAAAAGGTATTAGTAAACGATGTTGAATTTACTGGTCGAGAGATTGATGTGAAAGATTATTTGCGGCCTATTTCCATTAGTGCTGTTTATTCAAAAATCGGTTACACAATCACCACTGATGAATTTTCTACTGTCAATAAAACTACTGCAAATGTTGGCAATAATATTTCAGTAACAATCAAGAATAGAGACGGTTATAATTTTGTTTCGGCAACATACAATGGGAAACAGTTGAATGTTTCTTACAATTGGGCATCGTTTACAATGCCCGCCGCAAATGTGGAAATCAAAACAAATTATTCGATTATTGAATACAATATTACTACTAATGAATTTGTTACGGCAAGCAAATCAAAGGCAACTATCAACGACAAAGTTTCTTTCTCTGTTGCCGACCGCACCGCAGAGGGTTATAAACTTGACAAAGTTTTGGTGAATAATGTTGAGTTTATGGGTAGAGAGATTAATATAAAAGATTATTTGCAGAATGTTGCCATTACAGCGGTTTATTCAAAGATTGGTTACACAATCACCACAGACGAATTTTCTACTGTAAATAAAACCACTGCAAATTTAGGTGAAAATATTTCTGTAACAATCAAAAACAGAGATGGTTATAAGTTTGCGTCTGCAAGTTATAATGGAAATGCGTTAGTAGTTTCCAATAATAAGGCATCGTTTACAATGCCCGCCGCAAATGTGGAGATTAA
>JAGCDD010000317.1 GCA_017651345.1 Bacteroidales bacterium
AGAACCTCCAAACGTTTGAAACGTGCCATAATAATTGTAGTGTTTTGTTATTTAGATTACAGACGCAAAGGTATATAAAATAAGCGAATTGTATGTCATCTGCACGAAAAAAACTTTTTTAAGGCGAGTTATGGCAACGTATAAACCTGCTAAACGTCCCATTCTGAAAAAAATACCAAAAAAAATTTTAGCGTTACGAAAATTGTTTCTAATTTAGGGGTTGATTAATGTAACTAAAATTTTAAAACGAATAATCAACTGTACAATGAAACGATTAATTATTTCTGCCGCGTGCGCAGTAATGTTGCTGGCGAGCGGTTGCAGCACTTCCAGATATATGGAAGCGCGTTCTGTGCCGATCAACGACATCGAAATATTCGCAATGCCCAAGGTGGCGAGCCTCGACGTGGAACCCGAACACAAGACCTGGGTTGTAACAGTAAAACGCAAAGACGCCATCGCTATGGGTCTCAATGTCAACAATATGCGGGCATACGCTCTTGCTGTTGCCTGCAAGGACGGCAACCCCGACGCCAAACCAGTATATGACGCAATTTTGGGCGCAATATACGTCGTCAAGAGCAGCGGCAAGCGTTACGAACTCGAAGTAACCGGCTTCCCAGCCAAGTACAAGGAGTTTCGCGACATGCAGGCATCTGACATCGAACTCCTCAAATTCTCTGGTCAGGGACAGTCGGAATTTGTGCCGGTAAACGCCGACGAAGTGTCTAAGTTTCACATTTTCAAAAAGTAAACGCTATGAAAAGACTATTGATGACAGCGGTGGCGGCAGTGCTGGCTTTCGCCGTCAACGCTCAGACAGTTTCCACCACGTCCAACACAGCCCCAAAATCGACGCAAATTGTGTCGTCGTACCATCAGATAGAGGGCGGTGACGTGAGGTGGTTCATAAAGGCGGGCGTCAACTATTCGGGAATCCAAACCGCCCACGACTACGACGAAATCCACGGCGACCGCTACTTGGGATACGTCGGCGAAATCGGTTTCAACAAGCAGATTGCCCGCTCGCCGTTCTATTACGGATTTGCAATCGGCGCGTGCAGCAACCTCGGCAACAAGTACACCGACACCGATTCGGATGTGAGGGATCAGTTGAAAAATTTTAGTTTCAACGACGGCGACCCGCAGCACAACATCTACATTTCGCCGCTCAACTTCGGACTTTGCCTCAACCTCGGCATCAAGATTGACGTGGGCGTAGGCGCGTTCTACACGGTGGAATACCTGCCCGAATTTGACAACCACGATTGGGGCTTCAACGCCAACGCCGGTCTCTGGCTCGGTCCCATCTACCTCGGCGCACAGGCTCAGCGCGGTATGGAAAACCGCACCGAAGACGAAGACAAAGCCAAAACCTACCTCAGCAACATAATGTTCAGGGTGGGAGTGGGATTTTAAAAAGAGAGTTTTAAAGCCATCTCTCCTGTGTGCAGCGTGCCAACTTTTGAGGCGCGGAGTTCGTAGAGGAGAGAGAGTTGCAAATATTTGGTTATCATATAATTAGCATTAATGGTAACAACGCCGTTGATGCCATTATTGAGACCTTCGAGCATTTGGTACGACGATGCGCCGGTGGTGGCGTGGTCGTCGTACTTATTTTTTATAATGCGACTATCGAAGACAATCGACCCCTTGCCGTCGCGGTTGTAATTTGCGTTGAAATCAATCAAGCGAATCCGCGCCGTGGTGGCATCGGTTTTATTTTTTTTATAACAATTGAATGCACCAAGCCCCAACGTCCAGCCCGTTTCAAATTCATATTTAATGTCAATTAAATCTTCCGTAGCGTGGATGCGGTAACACTTTTCGCGGAAAAATTCGGAGAAAAAAATGTTGGTTTTGTAATTGCGTTTTATTTTGGAGGAGAACCCGCAATTAGGATTAAACTCCACAAAAAAACCGCTCGTTTCGTTGTTGTTAGCCTCTAATCCATAATAAGTTAACCGATGCTGTCGTGCGCCGCTCCAATTATTACCAACAAAAACAAAATCCCAAAATCTAATCCTCGCCGTGTAATTTTGCCGCGAAATCCGCGAAATTAAACTGTCGCCTTTCAACCAATTGCCGCCGCCACTGAGCCGCGCATCTTGACGGCGAAAATCGATGTTTGCGGTAATTGTAAAGCGCGCCAAGAACTCCGAAAGTTTTCCCTCGCCGCCTTTGGGACGCATTATAATATTACAATTCCAATCATTTTGTAACGTGTTGATATACTTGCCAGTATGCACAAAATATTTCACATAATCAGCATCAGTTTTATAATAAGAAATCTCAAATTCGTCCAAATCCTCGATGCCGTCGCCGTTGTAATCGTTCCAAACATAATGCCCATTGCCGGCTGTGGTACGAATGAATTTGTACGCCAATTGTTCCTGATTGCCGTTTTCAGACTGTTGGGATGCAGAGACAATCAATTGACGGTCAAACAGTTGACAACTACCATTAATCTTGCCAGTCAACGAATTTTGATTGCAATTCTCGCCACGGTCTTTGCGGAAAATTTGCAACATTTGCAGCGAAAATTTGTCGGGTTTTGCAAGTGTCAATTCGCCTTTTATAAAGGTGGTGGCGTTGGTGTAATTACCAAAAAAATCGTCGAAATTTGTGCGGTCGGTAACAGAAAATTTCACGTTACCATTTTTGATTTTTCTTACGGCAAACGCGCTGATGTCCCGATAGTTAGGCGTGATGGAATCGTGGCGGCTGCGGGATTTTTGCGACAACGACGCGCCCAACAAAAGCAAATCTTTTTCATATTCGGATTTCAATAAAAACGACAAATATTCGTGCCTGATTTCCGATTGATTACTATTAAAATAATCCGCCGAAATTGTGCTATGGATTTTTCGATAATGATTGACTACCGACAATTGATGTGCCACGCCGTCCATCGCGCCATCAATATTTGCCGTCAACAAATTGTAATCGACATCTACACAACTACTTACAAACGAAATTCCGCTCGTGGAAAACAATTCTTTGCCGCCCGGATTATAATTTTGCAAATCCCATTTTTCTTGAAAATCGACATTTTTTTCGGTTGTCAACGGTACAAAACCATCCGAAAAATACCGCCATTGCGTCCGTGCGGAGAGGGTGCGCGTGGTGTCATTTTTGATAATAATATGCTCCAAATCCGCCGTAAAAGCCGTCGCCCGGTCGGTGGTCGCGGACGGTTGCAGACGGTCGGCTGTCAACTTGGAAAATGCAGTTTCGAGATTGAAGTTGGTGCGGCTTTTTATATTGCCGTCAATGCCAAAAAATGCGTAATCGCTACGCCGTGGACGCGCCATCGTGGAATCCGTTGCCGCCGAATCCGCCGCCGCACCAAGTCCGTCATATTCAGACATATAGCCCGCCGAATATCTGACGCCACGATGTTGGTATTGACCCTCCGCAAATAAAAAATAATTATTATATTGTGTGTCCGAATATTCAAAATCCACCACAATCGCCGATTGAGATGTGATTATGTGCTTGATAGTGAAGGTGATACAGCCAGAATTGTAATCAATTACATAATCGGCATCCTCGCCGCGCGAGAGCCTATTGCCATCGAGATACACTATCTCCGTCCCTATCAAAACTACGACAGAAGTGGTTGAGTCATTGCCTGTTAGATAATACGGGCCTTGCGAATTTTCCTGACCAAAAAACTGCTGCCGACGAAATTTGCCCTTCGTTGCCGCAAAATCGGTGTGCGCCGCGATGGTGTCGCCATTAGAAAAGCCGTTGACGGTAAAAAAATCCAACCCCTTGATTTTCTTGGAGTAACGGACAAGAGAATTGGTATTATTTTCAGCAACAATATCGCCCACTGACAGCCTCGTGGAGTCTTTGGACGCGGTGATGCGCACAGATGTCAATTCGTTGATTTGATTGGTGACGCCCTCGTCGTCCATCGGCATATCAGAATCGAGGATTTCGGCGTTGATGGCAATTCCGCCGGAGAGTTTTGCGCCGAGTTTCAGGTCGGCAGTGGTATTGGGCGAGAGGTCGCGACGATTGCCACTTGCAAAACTCTGCGACAAATACCCTTCACTCATCACACTGTCAGACAGGAAGTTGCGGCGACGTGGCGCATTGTCATCATCATCAACATCTGCAATACCGCGCACAATCTTCGCCACGTGCGACGGCTCCAACGGCTGCACTATCGCCGAAGAATCGCGCAGCCTCACAGTATCGCGCAAAATGATGGTCTGCGCATTAGCCAAAGCGTTGGCTATCAATATAATAACCGCAACAAGGCAAATCCGGCGCATTAGTGGTAATATTTGCCTTTCGGTTGTACTTTTTTGTTGTCAACGTTCAATTCTATCGTGCAGGTGACGATGCCGTGATCCGACTTGCATTTGTCCTGCTTGTCGTTGGTGAATGTCTGGTCGATGAGGTGGTCGTTGTAAACGCAAACCTGCCCCACACGCCCCTGATTGCGGGGATTTTCTGTTACAAGTTCCTGGCTCACCATTATATGGTCGAGGCTCTCGTACATTCCGTTGTGGATGTGCGTGTAATAAAAATCCTGGTAACTGCGCCGCGCCTGGATGTCCTTGACGTGGTACAGAAGCACGTCCCAGACGTTCTGTTTTTTGGCGTCAGGGAGCTTGTGCTCAGGCACTTCGCCGGAGATGATACGCGTAGTTACCGAATTGCCGGTATCGTTGACGTCGCCAAAGACCACCACGGGGCGGGTCTTGCCTCGCATACTCTTCATCAGCAACGCTCTCACCGCAGCGGATTCAGCGGCACGGAGCATCAACGAGCGTACCTGTGCGCGGGCAAGGTCGATGGGGTTGCTATCGGATTCGCCGTCGTAAAATATTGGACGCTTGGATTTTAGGTGGACTACATAGAACGTCACCAATCCAAACGGCTTGATGCGGACGTCGGCTTTCAGCACCGGTCGCGTGAACGAATCGAAGGGCAGATATATCTTTTCGTAGGCGTCCCGAGGCTTGAAATAAATGACGGATTCGGGCGGAAAACGGTCGAATACTTCAAGGTTTTCAATCGGGTATTTGGACAGCAACGCCACACGCGGCTGGTCGCCCACCTCGTCCGCTATCACAATCTCTGCATCGCGGTAACGCTTGCTATTGTTGATGATGGTTTTGAGTGCCTGTTTGTGAAAACACTCCTGAAAACCAATGACATCCGCGTTCATCTGGTTGAGCATAAAATTGACCCAAGCCGCCTTCCTATTGAACTCCTCCTGCGTAAACTTAAAGCCGCCATACACCTCGCGGTTTGGCAGCATCAGGTTCATAAGGTTGAACGTGCCTACTTTAATCGTCTTGACATCCATAATATTGAGTTTTGGTTCGTTAGGCGAAGATAGGGCAAATTTCTGTCCAAAACAATATTTTGCAAGAAAAAAATCAGATTAGACGCATTTTTTTTCATTTGTCAAAACAATCAAAAAAAATGTGCAATAAAATTTAGCATTTTAAAATTTTGACTTCAAAACACTTACGACAATCAATGTAAAGCGCGGCGGACAAAAAAAAAAAAACAGTTGACATTTTTAGAAATTGTATTTACCTTTGCAGCGGCAAAAAAGGATGATGGAGTTTTCCATCGCCAATTCTTTTGGCCGGCAATCAAATTTTTCATCAAAGAATGGCAGATTTGACCCTACAGCATAACGGCACGTCCGACAGTACGGCATCGAAGAAGAATGTCCGCGCAAATTCCGAAAGAGAGAACGACAATTTCGGGAAGTCGGTTAGGTTTACCCTCTTGCCAAACGAAAAATACTGGTTTCCAATTCGCGCCACGCACCACCGCGCCCAGAAGATTTACGACAAACTCGTAGCCATCAACAACAAAAATCTCGAACTTTACTTGCCTCTCGTCAGGCACATCGAATATTCCAACGAGGATTTCAACAACCCCACACAATTCATAAAGGACAAGCCGCTCGACAGCAGTCTGCTGTTTCTCCACAGCACGTTGAACGACTTCCGCTCCTTGCTTCAATACCAGGCTCTATTCCCCGGAATGACACCTTATTACAATCATTTTTCCATCAACTCCTACGGCACCAACGATTTTCTCACCGTCCCCGACAGGCAGATGGAGAGTTTCCGCATCATCATCGAATCCGGCAACGAAAATATCATCGTCCGCCAATCCGAGATGCCAGAATTTGTAACCGGCGATTCCGTGGTCGTAATCGGCGGCCCATTCGCAGGTGTTGAAGGTATCGTGATGAAATACAAGCATCAGAAGAGGGTGTTTGTGGAATTGCAGGGTGTGGGGAGGTATGCCACGGCGTATGTGCCGGGGGCGTGGATAAGGAGGATAAATGCATAATTGTCATTCGGCGGATGGCAAATCGTAAATCAACAAATCATAATTCATATTAATGAAAGTTGTAATTCTTGCAGGAGGATTTGGTACTCGAATTTCGGAAGAATCGCAATTCAAGCCAAAACCTATGATTGAAATTGGCGGGATGCCTATTTTATGGCATATTATGAAAGAATATGCTTATTACGGTCACAATGAGTTTATCATCTGTGCTGGCTATCGTCAAGAATATATTAAAGAGTGGTTCGCTAATTATTTTCTGCACAATTCTGACGTAAGTTTTGATTTTCGTAACGGCAAAAACGAAATGACTGTCCACGAAAGTCATCTCGAATCGTGGAAGGTTACCGTAGTTGATACTGGCTACAATACAATGACTGGCGGACGCATCAAACGTGTTCAGAAATATGTTGGGAACGAGCCGTTCTTTATGACATACGGCGATGGCGTTTGCGACGTTAATATTAATGAATTGTTGAATTTTCACAAGTCGCATGGCAAAATTGCAACGCTTACAGCTGTTAAAATGAAACAAGACAAAGGCGTTCTGGACATTGAAGGCGGGGCGGTAAAATCGTTCCGTGAAAAAAATCTCGCTGACGGTGCGCCTATCAATGCTGGCTATATGGTATTGCAACCCGAGATTTTTGATTTGATAGACGGCGACGAAACTGTATTTGAAAAAAATCCTCTTGAAAAACTTGCTGACAAAGGAGAATTAATGTCGTTCATACACGAAGGCTTCTGGCAGTGTATGGACAATATTAGAGAAAAAAATATGTTGGAAAGGCTTTTGCAAGAAGGCAAGGCTCCATGGAAAAAATGGGAGCGGGAAGTACCAAAAAGATGATAGACATTTTTAATAGTTTTTACAAAGGTAAGCGTGTCCTAATAACAGGGCATACGGGCTTCAAAGGTTCGTGGCTTGCTATATGGTTATATGAATTAGGCGCTGAAATTGTTGGCGTGGGTCTTGAACCATTTTCGGACAAGGACAATTTTGTACTGTCTGGCATAGGGGGCAAAATAAAGGCAGACATCCGTGCAGACATTCGCGATGGCAACAAGATGAAAGATATTTTTGCAAAATACAAACCTGAAATTGTCTTCCATCTGGCTGCGCAACCATTGGTGAGGTTGAGTTATGAACAACCTGTGGCGACATACGAAACCAATGTAATGGGTACTGTGAACATTCTTGAAGCAATCCGTGCAACTGATAGCGTAAAAGTGGGCGTTATGATTACCACCGACAAGTGCTACGACAACAAGGAACAGTTGCAAGGCTACAAGGAGGACGACCCGTTTGGCGGATACGATCCATATAGTTCTTCCAAAGGCGCATGTGAAATTGCCATTCAGAGTTGGCGACGCAGTTTTTTCAATCCCGAGGACTATGACAAGCATTGCAAATCTGTGGCATCTGTGAGGGCTGGCAATGTGATTGGTGGCGGTGATTGGAGCAAGGACAGGATAATCCCCGACTGTATTAGAGCATTGGAGGCGGACAAACCTATTGAAATACGCTCACCAAAATCCGTTCGCCCGTGGGAACACGTTTTGGAGCCGCTTTCTGGCTACTTGTTGCTTGCAAAAAAGATGTGGGAACATCCCACAGAATACTGCGAAGGTTGGAATTTTGGTCCCGAAAATGATTCTGTATCAACTGTTTGGGATGTTGCGTCGGAACTTATAAGGCAATACGGTAAAGGCTCGCTCAAAGATTGTTCTAATCCTAATGCACCGCACGAAGCCAAATTGCTGATGCTTGACATTACAAAAGCAAAAACACGTCTCAATTGGAATCCGAGGCTTAATATGAAACAGTGCATCAGCCTTGTCGCCGATTGGTACAAGCGTTACAAATCAGAGGATGTGTACAACCTGTGCGTGGAAGAAAATGAAAGATTAGCAGCAAAATAGCATTTTTTTGAGTAAATATTTGGTGAGAATATAATTAATTTTTACCTTTGGCTCAAAATTGAATAGTATGCAACAGACCGTAACCAAAATAAAGACAATACAGCCGACGAGAGACAAGTCGTGCACCTTTGCAGACGTGATGACATATCTGCACGGGATTAATATATCCCGAGAAGACAAGAAGTCTGTTGGTCGTCAGTTGATTTTTGAAGCGGAAAACGAAAACAAAGCCAAAGTTCTTAATCGTTTGGAACATTTGTCCACCCTTGCATACGATTGGGATGGGTATGGTGCGTTGCCTATTTCTAATGTTGTAATTGACAATCTGAAAAAAACAGTTGATTCGTCGCGAGACGAAGACTGGGATGCGTGGATGATTTCGCCTGAAACCAATGGTGCCTTGGGCTTACAATCGAAATACCGCACATCTTCAATAAGTATTGGAGCCTATGAATTTTCATATTATAGTTTTACTTCCGAGAATGAGGTTGGGGAGAACAATATTCCGTTTACAGCCAAAAGATTGTTGAACATAATGCGCAAAATAGGATGAGCGATTTGATGTTAATAGATTCAAAAGAATCCATTGCCCGATTGCTCAATCAAGAGTGGATTGTGAGTGGTGTATTGCAACAGACGGCTTTTCAACTCAGACTTGGCGAAACTTACTTGTCTGTTAACAGACCCTCAATCGAATCATACGATTCCGATGTTGCCGAGTTTATTAAAGAACATCCCAATTTTCAAACAGAACACGGCAACAATACTTATTGCCGTGCATTGATGAATGTTGGCGAGGTTCGTAGTATGGATTTGTCATTCAAAGGAAATACTCTAAAAGTAGATATTGAGGTAGAACCTCGTACATCCCATATAAAATCTCATGCAGGTATTTTTGCGCGTTATAATGGCAAAAATATTAAAGGAGGACAAAATTTCTTGGTTGACGACCGTGGCAACGAACCAATATCCGCCCCTGATATTCTGCAAAAAATGCGCTGGCAATTGCTGCAAATTTCGCATGTGGAAGTTTGCGAGATAAAAAAATAGTATATTGAGAAGCCCTTGTCGGCTTCGTGTCCATGAATTAGAAAGATTTGTAAGATATCTTTTATGCAACAAATCATTTTCTCCATAGAACCTATTTCGCAGAAATCAGTAGAAAAAATCGAAACAATATTGGAATGTCATTATTATTATGTGGATAGAAAGACTTTTTTGGAAAGAACTGATATTCATGACGATGTTCAAATCTTGATATGCAGGGATAGGGATGCAGTTTCAGAAATAATAGATTGTTGCAGGAATCTTGCTTTTTTGTTTATTGTAAGTACGGGTGTAGAAAAACTGCCGTTTGATAAATTAATTCAACGGAATATTCTCGTCGCCAATACAGGCGGCATAAATGCGCCGATAATGTCTGAATATGCAATGGCATATATTCTTTCACAAAGCGCACGAGTTTGCCAAAATTTAAGAAATCAACTTAATGGCTTTTGGAAGAAATATCAGTGCGTTGATAGTTTGGAGAATCAAAAACTACTGATTGTTGGCGCAGGAAGAACCGGACAATTGTTGGCTCATAAGGCGAAGGCTTTTGGAATGAATGTTGTCGGGATAAAAAAACATATCTCACATTTAAAAGACTTTGACCAAATAGATTCTTTGGATAATATCGACACTCATTTGAACGATGCTGATTTCGTTGTATTAACAATCCCTTTGACACCCGAGACAAAAGGTCTTTTTGATTACGAGCGGCTGAAAAAGATGAAAAAAACGTCTGTCCTCATCAATATATCACGCAGTAGAATTGTTAGACAGAACGACCTGATAAATGCATTGGATGAAGGTATTATCGGATGTGCCGTCTTAGATGTTTTTGACGAAGAACCGCTGCCTACAAACAACGAAATGTGGCAAATGGATAATCTAATCATCACGCCCCATTCCTCAGGACGGTTGGCTGATTTTATGGACAAGGCTATGTTCTATTTCATAGAAAATATGAAGGCATTTGCCAACAAAGAACCGCTACCCAACAAGGTAGATTTAAATGCAGGATATTAAAGACAGGATAGAATGGATTGATATTGCCAAGGGAATAGGAATAATACTTGTAATCGCTGGGCATACAATCGCGTTACGATATAGTCAGTGGCTATATACATTTCATTTGCCATTGTTTTTCTTTCTGTCTGGTCTGGTATTCAATCAGAAAAAATACGAAAGGTTTTTCTTTTTGTTCGGTCAAAAAAGCAAACAAATTCTACTTCCATGGCTTGCGTTTTTTCTTGTCGGGCTGGTAGTTTGCCTGTTGATTCCCGAATGGAGGGATGCTCTTTCCATCAGGCAAATGCTGATTGATTTCTATACCACTAATACAAACAACATACAGAATAGTTCTATTTGGTATTTGGTGTGTTTGTTTGTTACATTCTGTGTTTTTTGGTTTGTCAATGAGATAAAGCGAAACAAGTTAACAATCACATTGTTAATTATCATAGCGATCTGTTTTCTATGGCAAAAAGATGTTCTCTTGTATGTTTCTCATAACATTGTCAAAATACCATGCGACCGTTTGCCTTTCAAAATAGACTCGGCATTGGTTGCTTGTGTGTTTTTTGCAGTGGCGGCTTGGAACAAGGATAAAATAAAGGAAATATTCTTGCGCAATTATTCATGGTGGATACTGATGGTGTCCTCAATCGTTTTTTTAGCGATTGCTGTGTTGAATGGCTGGACAAATTTGAACTCATTGGATTTCGGACGAATACGTTTACTTTTTTATCCTATTGCATTTATAGGGATAATGTTGGTATGCTTCGTGTCGAAGAAAATCGCAGAATTAAATAACTCGCAGATTAAAAGATGGCTTACAATGTATGGAGAATGTAGCCTATTAATTTTTGGCTTGCAGTCGATATTTATAAGGCTATATCTATATGCATTTAATAAAATCGAAAATCTGAATATGGAATTGTATATGGACAATCCTAAAATTCATCAAATAGGTTCTTTTGTTGTAGTGGCTTTTGTAATTTCGCCACTTTTGATATTTGCAAGAAATCGAATTAAAAGAAAATGAACAAGATACACGTATTAGATTGCACACTTAGAGACGGCGGTTATGTAAATGACTGGAAATTTGGCGACGACAATGCCAAGGAAATTGTTTCTGAACTAAGTCTCACCGGTGTTGAATATGTGGAGGTTGGTTTTATCAAGTTATGTGATTACATAAAAGATATTATCCAATTTAATCACATGGAGCAGATTACAGCATTGTTTCATCCGTCTAAACAAAAATTGTCGTTGATAGTGGAAGTCGGATATGGGTATCCTGTAACATCGTTTCCTCCCCGTTCTGAAAATACAGTTGATTTGGTTCGGGTAATTATGTGGAAGCGATCTTTGAAAGATGGTTTGGAATATTGCCGTCGTTTGAGGGAGCTTGGTTATGAGGTCGGCGTACAGCCCACTCGCGTCGAGCAATACAGCGACGAAGAATATGCAGAACTGATGCAAAATTTTAGCAAGATTAATCCAACAGCAATCTATATTGTTGATACTTTTGGATTGTTGACAGAAGAAAAACTGATGCACTATGCGCAAATTGCAGACAACAATCTCGGAGAAGGAATCCGTCTTGGTTATCATGCGCACAATAATATGCAACAAGCATTTTCCAATGCTGTCGCATTTGTCAATCATCCTTGGAAACATGAAATAATGTTGGATGCTTCTGTAACTGGTATGGGGAGAGGCGCGGGAAATTTGTGTTTGGAACTTTTGCTTAAATATCTAAATGAGCATCTATTTGAGAATTATAATATATCCCCAACTTATGATGTGGCGTCACGTATAGCACAATACCACTCTATCGCCCCATGGGGGTATTCAATGCCTTATTACTTGTCGGCTGTGAATGGTCGCAATCCGTCATACGTACTTTATCTTGAAAAAAAGGGTTTGGCAATAGACCAAATCGCCAAGGTTTATAATCTAATGCGTAAAAGAAATGTCGGCATCACTTACGATACCACAATGTGTGATTCGATTATTGAAGAGGTAAAGCAAGGTGGCAAATAAGGTGAACTTAAAATCTATCGTTACCCAAAAACTTGGCGTTGACAAGGCGATATTCTACACATTGTTAGGGCGTGGATTACAAATTTCCACCGCGCTTTTTACGGTTCTATTTATTGCCAAGTATCTATTGCCAGACGAACAAGGATATTACTACACATTTGGCAGCATCGTAGCAATACAAGTTTTTTTTGAACTTGGATTGACGGGAATAATCACCCAATTCGTTGCACACGAAGCATCGCATTTGAAGATTGACGACAATTATGAGTTAGTAGGTGAAGACAAATACAGGTCGAGGCTGTCGTCGCTTTTTTGGTTTTGCATCAAGTGGTATCTCATTTTTGCGGCGGTTTTGCTTGTAGTACTTACAATAGTTGGAATCGCGTTTTTTGTAAAATATGAGGCATCACATCAAAGCGTAGAATGGCAGTTGCCGTGGATACTTTTGGCTATCGGAACGGCATTTAATCTTTTGCTTTCGCCAATTATAGCCTTCATCGAGGGATTAGGCAAGGTAAAAGAAACCGCAAAAATCAGGCTTGTACAGCAATTTATTCATCCGATAGTGGTATGGGGCGGTCTGGTAATTGGTTCCAAACTATTTGTGTCAGGAGCGGATGCGGTTCTTAGAGTTTTGGTGGTTGGCATTATTCTATTAAAATCGCCATTTTTCAGATTATTAAAAAATATCTGGGGGTATCAGCAAGAAGAGCGCGTTTCGTATATGGAAGAAATTTTTCCGTATCAATGGCGCATCGCACTGAGTTGGATAAGCGGTTATTTCATTTTTCAACTGTTTAATCCGGTATTATTTGCCACGGAGGGTGCAAAGGTTGCAGGACAGATGGGGATGACAATGGCAGCGTTAAACGGTTTGCAGGCTTTGACACAAAGTTGGATTAATACAAAAGTCCCAATGTTGTCAGGTCTGATTGCCCAAAAGAAATACACGGAATTGGATTCAATCTTTTACAAGACAAT
>JAGCDD010000318.1 GCA_017651345.1 Bacteroidales bacterium
AATATACTGGTCGGTTTTGCTCAGCAGTTTGAAAATCGTTGTAAATATACGCTGCGTCTTCTTCGCTATCGGCAACAAAAATAAGCGGCTGCGACGAGAGGGTATCGTCGGACGCCACAAAAAAAGCCGAGGCTGATGTGTTTAAACCCTTGATTTGCACATTATTGTTACCGCTAAAAGCGTTTTTCAGCACCGAATGTGCAGGATGCTTGCGGTAAAGTGCGGTAATTGTATTTTCCAAAACAGATTAAAATTATAAAACGTATAGGTATAAATTGAAAAAAGCCGGAGAATGTACTACGACAGTCCTCCGGCGTTTAGATTATTAGCGTTGCAGACTATCCTGCTGCACCCTCTTCTTCAAAGTACGAGTTGTCTACGGTAGTAACGCCGTTTTCAGCATCGCGTTCCAATGCGGCAGAGGTAGTTCCAAGAGCTTGAGCCTCGGCAGCCTGAGCAAGCATTTTGGTTTTGGTTTTGTCCACAGAGTTGATGTGGTGCATAACCTTTGCGCCAAAATAGAAGGCAATCATCATTTGGAATGCTGCCATAAATTCGGAGAACTCGGCTTCGAGACCAACGATTTTAACGTTGGCAAGCTCAATTACCACAGTGATAAACAATAGAGAGAGAGTCAAGATACCACGGAATGTTCCGCGGGGCATGTTGAAAGTTTCTCCATCGCAAGGGTTCGGGTTTTCCTTGGTCCAATCGCCGAAGGTGTACTTCTTAAACATTATCACGATAAAGATTAGCGAGAGAACCAGCCAAATCATTACCGGAATGTATATTGCTGCGAAATACTCTATTGGATGGTTATAGTAGTAATCCACAGTCGACATGTACTGATTTACTTCCATGATTTATAACGTTTTATTTGAATAATTTGGTTTACTTTATTTTCTAATAGTTAAATAGTTACTTAAAAAGGAGCGCACCTACTATGAATCCGACTCCTGCCGCCACTCCGCATCCGATAGTTGCCCATCGTGCACGTCTTTGATACTTCTTGGCTTGCTCAGCCACGTAGATAGCATCGTTGCGACATTCTTTGAGTTCTTTTTCGTAGTATCCGCGGTCGTCTTTGTAGGTAGAAATAAGATTGTCCTTTTCGTCAATAATCTGACGAAGGGTATCGCACTTTTGTTCGAGCAGTTCTGTCTTTTCCTTTTCAAGTTTGTAAAGACGTCCTGTTTGAATCACATTCACCATACGGTAGTTGTCCATTACCCAAACGGTGTCGTTTTCGGGTTGGAGCAACAATTGTTCACCAGGTTTAACGCATTGAAGGGTAATTTGTGCCGAAACGTTCTGAATCCACAACAGCGATATTACCAACAAAGCCAATGTAGAAATATACTTAGTCATCTTTTTCGTTGCCATACATTTTTTCAAATTCTGCCATCATCTGTTCAGTAGACATTGTGGTAACTTCCTGAACGGCGGCTTCCTTTTTATACTCGATAACCTTGATTTTGTCGTCAAGTTTTTCTATCTGTTTTTCGAGTTTTTGGATTTCTTGCTCTTTTTCAGCAATTTTGGTGTCGTATTCCTCACGGTGCTCCTCGTCGTTGAGAAGTCCTTGTTTGGATTTGTCCAAAACCTCCTGAACGCTCGAAACCGAATTGCGATTGAAGAAAATATTCTTCATAAGCATATAGGGACCTGCAAGAGCGGCAAACAACTTGGTAAGCGTTGTCCACTTAAAGTTGAGATAGCCCGCATCGTGCAAAACTCCTATCACTATGAGCACTACGATTATAGAGCCGATAATAATGATCCATTTTTTCATCTGCGGTATAGTTTAGTTAATGTCGATATATCTTCCGTAAACCCAACCTTCGATAGTGGTGCGTATCTTGTACCAACCGTTCTGCTCGTCAACAATGCTAACGAGAGTACCTTTTGAAAGGGGTTTGGCTACAAGTGCGCCATCAGATTGTGGTGTATTTCTAATATTCAATGTATTAGCCATTACGCGACCAGTGTCGGGCATTTCTGCTCCACCATCGTTGCGGCGATCGGAACCGAGCAACTGTTCACGCAATTTATCGAGCGGGAAAGCAGGACCCGGATCGGTTTTGCGTGCGGGAGCAATCTCCTCATGACCAAGAATTTGTTTGATGTTGGGATAAGCCTCGATAAGTTCGGCGCACAACTGTCGTACGGTTTCGATTTGCTCGGCAGTATACACATGCCAATATTTTGCAGTGTTTTGATTGCGGTGAATAGCCTCCACAACATCGCTGGGATTGTATGCCGAACCGTACCACGAGCGGTAAACGTTACCACTTTTGGTGAGCGGACCTGAGTTGACAATTTCAATGCCGATTGAATATTTGTTGTATCCTGAACGTCCGCCGTATGAACTTTCGCCTGCGTGCCAAGCAATCTCGTTGAATGGAATCAACTGAGTAATGCTTCCGTCGCGGTCGATAAGCACGTGAGCCGACGCTTTAACTTTCGGATTTACAAGCGTATTGAGCGACGACTGATAAGGTCCCGCTGTATAGTGGATAACAATGGTGTCGGGATAGCCACGTTCAAATTCGCCACTTGTTTTGGTGCATTTCACCATTTTCCTGACGTTGTCACCACTTACTAAATAATCCTCTATTCTTAACATACTTTCGGATTTAGATGTTTATATTTTTTCGGTAAAAATACGCGTTTTTTATTATAATTACAACTTTTTTGTCTATTTTTTGAAACTTTCTGTAAGATTTGTTCCAACTAAGAACTGAGATATTACGTTCGGAGGTCCTTCATATCCGCAGTTTTCGGTTTTAACCATCACAGCCACACGATTTTCAAAAGGACTTATTAACACACCTTGTATTATTTTACCCACACAAAGGTTGTATTCTTTCTCGGTGTAGTTGTAAATCTGTTTTTCTCCAAGTTCAGGCGATTTGAGGCTGATTTGAGTGCTTTTTACAACTTCAAAACCAAAATCGCTGTTGGTTTCCATATCGTTTTCGATAACAACTTTGAATTTTTTGTCGTTTTTAGAAAACTCAGTGCCTTCGAGCGTGAAGTTTTTCTGCTGAATTATACCGTATTTGTTGAGTTTTTCGATAAAAACAGTTTCATAATCTTTCCACATCTGCTTTACGCTTCCGGTTTCCACCTCCTCGTCTGGGTCGAGTTCCCATTCATACACAATCTTGTCGCTTATCATATTCTGAATGCGGAACTTAAAGAAATAGAGTCCAGCGGCTTCGTCGGCAGGCTCGGTAATGTAAGCAAAATGACCGTCTTTGCTCCATCCAATTGGGTAGAATTTGTCAAAGAGATATTCATCGCTTTGAGGACAATATTTTAGTTCGGACGGCACAAAATAACGTTCCTTTACATCTTCGATAGGTACAGGATCCTGATTTTGGTCTAAGTTTTGTTCTTGATGTTGTTCGGTAATTTGCTCCGACTGCTTAATTTGAACAGAATCGCTGTTGGCAGTTTGAGTATTTTCGGCATTTTCAGACGGATTCTTGCTGTCCGAACCGTTGCAAGAAGCCAAGGCAAACGCCGTTAACACTATGCTTAAAAGTCTAATTGTCAAATATTTGTTCATCGTAATTAAATAGGTTTGTTTTCTATTTTTAGCAGTTATAAATGTAAGGCTTTTTTTTTACATAGAAACCCTTTTGGTGATTTTTTTTTAGTTTTAATGTATTTTTTTTGCACAATAGATATAATAAATTGAATTTCAACTATTTACCTATATACTATTTTTTATAAATAAATATAGTAATTTTTTAAAAAAAAAGTTTTTTTTTTCAGAAAAGGGTTTTACCTTTGCACCGCAAAACCGAAAGGTAGGCACTCGGGGTGTAGCGCAGTTGGTAGCGTACAACGTTCGGGACGTTGGGGTCGCCAGTTCGAGTCTGGCCACTCCGACCAAGTGCAAAAAACCGCTCTACTCAAGGGCGGTTTTTTTTATTCACTTGATCTCTCCTCAAAAAATGACTATATAAATAAGGTGTGGTGATTATCTTTTTTTTAAATAAATACATTTTTAAATATC